>CALAXO010000136.1 GCA_937894955.1 uncultured Clostridia bacterium | reverse complement strand
TGCAAATGTCGAAATATTTACAAATATCGTTAACAGATTGGCCATATTTTCTTAACAGTTCGGCCGCAGTTTGATATATATAACCTTGATATGAGTAAGGGCTTGCAAAAACTGATGAAGGCATTCATAAAAAAACATTTGACCAAATGCTGATGACGACTGTCCACAGAGAAGAACGTCAAATTTGTACCCTTATTTGCAATGAAGGAATCAACAGGGCGCTTATGATTTCTTTTCTTAATGGGGTTGTGAATCTTCTGCAAATGTGTTAGAATAGTCATATATCATCACACAGGCAATGGAGGCAATGCAGAATGAGCGAGAAGAACAAGAACGTTGCCGATTCGGGCAACACGATTAAATTCAGCCGTGTGGGCGAAAAGGAAACTCCGCATGAAGTATTGATGAAAGTTTATTATTCAATGCGCGAGAAGGGCTATGACCCGGTGAACCAGATTGTCGGCTACCTTATTTCCGGCGACCCGACATATATCACGAGCTATAACAATGCGCGGTATCTCATCCGCATGTTTGAGCGCGACGAGCTGATTGAAGAGCTTGTGCGCACCTATGTTGAACAATACAACGGGGATGACACGCCGTGATTTATCATGAACTCGGCAGAACGGGAATCAGTGTTTCAAAACTTTGTTTCGGTTCGCTCACAATGGGGCCGTTTCAACGGAATTTAACGCCGGCGCAGGGTGCAGAGCTTTTTGAATGCGCCTTTTCACACGGCGTTAATTTTGTTGACACGGCGGAGATTTACGGCACGTATCCGCACATTCGGGAGGCAGTGAGGCTGAAGCCGGATCTTGTTGTTTGCTCAAAAAGCTATGCCTATGACAGAGCGGGTGCGGAGGCAAGCCTCCGAAAGGCACTTGAGGGAATCGGCAGGGATTATATCGATGTTTTTCTGATGCACGAACAGGAGAGCATACATACAATACGCGGGCACAGAGAAGCATTGGAATACTATATTGAAATGCGCAGCAAGGGCTACATTCGCGCTGTCGGATTGTCCACACATTATATTGCGTGTATGGACGGCGCATTGAGGCATCCGGAGCTTCAGGTTTTGTTCCCGCTTATAAACAAACGCGGTTTTGGCATTGCAGACGGCACGGCCGATGAAATGCTTGCAAAAATCCGCGCCGCACATGCACAGGGACAGGGCATCATTGCAATGAAACCTCTCGGCGGCGGACATCTTATTGCCGAACGTGAGGCGGCATTGGATTATATTCTTAACCTGGACGACTGCATTGACACAATTGCGATCGGAATGCAGAGCGTGAATGAAGTTGAATATAATTGCCGTCGGTTCAGCGGCGAAAAACCGGATGAAAAGCTCTCGGCCGAGCTTGCAAAGGTGCGCCGCACGCTGCTGATTCAGGAATGGTGCGAAGGCTGCGGAACGTGTGTTGCTGCATGTCATAACCATGCTTTGAGAATTGAAAACGGCCGCGCTGTTGTCGATCAATCAAAATGTGCACTCTGCGGTTATTGCGCAAGAGCCTGCCCGCAGTTCACCATTAAGGTTATTTAAGTCCCTCGGGGCAAAACGAAAACAAACAAAAAACAGCCGCCCGGCGCAATGACGGGTGGCTGTTTTAATATTAGTAGAAAGGAAAGAACAGTGTCGATTATTTCATGCCGTAACGCTTCTTGAACTTATCAACACGTCCGCCGCTGTCAACGAGTTTCTGGCGGCCGGTGTAGAAGGGGTGGCACTTGGAGCAGATTTCAACCTTGAGCTCGCCCTTTACGGAACCGCTCTTGAAGGTTTCACCGCATGCGCAACGGACGATGCTTTCGCCGTAGGAAGGATGGATGTCCTTTTTCATAATTTTCTCCTGAAATATCTGTGGAAATGATTTCCACAACAAACTCTCGGCGATGTAACAGCATCCCCGATGCTGAATAATTATACACCCGAATATGCATTGTTTGCAAGCTTTTTTTGCAGATAATGCAAAATATATTTAAATCAGGCGGCACAGTCCGCATGTGTGGGCGAACCGTTCATTCGTGCCCGAACAGCTGCGGGTGTTTCTTCAATGCGGCAAGCAGCAGCAGCCCGAGTCCGCCGCAGCACACAATTTCGCCGATGAAAACGGAGAACGCAAACAGCGGAATCGACTCCGGCATTTCAGATATTTTTGCGATAACAAACGGCATGATGATCGTGTTTGCCGCAATCGGCGGAAGCGGAGCAAGCCACGCACCGAGAGGCAGGCCGTTTTGTGAAAAATGAGAGGTATTCTCACTGAGTCTGCGAAGAGCGTAGGTTCCGATTGCTCCGATAAGCGTTGCAAGGCTGCCGAAAATAAGATCATACGGCAATGCGCCTGTTATCAAATTGGACAGCAGACAGCCGATAAACAGTCCGGGGATCGCGGCGGGGGTGAAATACGGCAGAATCGTCAATGCTTCGGATACGCGAAATTGAAATACACCGCCCACGGTGGGAATAAAGCTTGATGCAAAAGACAGCACCGTGTACAGCGCAGCAACTGCGGCAGCTGTCGTAAGCTGCCGGGTGAATGTTTTTTTCATTTTTTTCTCCTTAGTTTTGTTTTTTCAGCAAATGCCTCTGTGAGGATGGTCTCGAACTCACAATTCAATTATACCATCGAAAGAATATGTTTGCAAGGGCAGAGCAGCCGACATATTCTTTCCGATAAAAAAGAGACCGCTTTTAGCGCGATCTCTTTTCGGCTGTAGTTTGTGTTAATCAATACCGCATCTGAATGTGCGGCGGGCAATGAGCAGCCCGCTCAGGGATTGGCTGAAGGCGGGGGTGTTTCGACCGACGGAGTCGGTTGAGGTGTTGCAGTCGGGGTTGATGATTCCGGCGGTTCGGGCGAAGCTGACGGCTCGGGTGTACCGGTGGGTTCGGGCGTCAGACTCGGTTCGACTGTCGGGGTCGGCGACGGCGTTATGACCGGGGTAGGCGTGGGCTTTTCGGGACGGTTTATTGTGCTGTTCCAAAGTCCGTGTGCAATGGCATATTCATAATCACGCTGTGCAAGTACGGAACGAATGGTTGAACCCGCTTTGTATTCATCGCCCCAAGGGTTAGCCTTGTCAGGATCGGTGGGATCCCAACCGCGGGTGAAGATGTCGCCGATGTTAACTTTGTAGGGTGTAGGCTTGCCGAGGGGACCGACACTGCTCCAGTTATCGTATATAACAACCGTTGTGCCGTGCGGAACATTGTCAAAAATCCACTTTGCATCGTTGCAGGCGAGCCTGATACAGCCGGCGGAAGCAAGGTTGCCAAGCTTGTTGTATTGCTTGTATTCCAAATCGTATTTGTGAATCGTATAATACGGTACGGAATGGAAAAGGATGCCGTCAACAATTCGGGTCACATACTGCCCGTAGCAGGGCCCCATAAGGGTATGCCAACTGTAGCGTTCCTTGGTTTTGAAGATGCCGCGCGGTGTTGCATAACCTGCGGAGCAAACCATGGAAAGGTAGGGACGGGTGTAGTTGCCCTCTTCGTCAATGCAATAAACGGTAACGGTGTTTCCCGCGCGATTGATGCAGATAAGGTAAGGGTAACCGTATTTGCCCTTGATGTCAAGATCCTCATAACCCTCGGTTTTTTTAAGTTTACGCATGAATTTTTTTCCTGCGTCGGCATATTTTGCTTCAACCGGGTCATCTGAAGGATACGGATTGCGCGAGGGTGACGGGACAGCCGTCGGAACAGGGGTAGGCGTCGGCACCGGTGTTTCGGGCACATCGGTAACAGCGTCCGTTGTCGGAACGGGCGTTTCGGTAGAGTCGGGCTCCTCGGTATTATCATCCGGCGTTTCAGGCGGATCGAGTGTCGGCGAAGTGCTTCCGATAAACGGCTCGGGCGTTGGCGTGTCGCCGCCGGTACAGGAACAGGCTGTCAAGCAGAAGATTGTGGCAAAAGAAAGAATAATACCAATGATACGTTTCATAAAAGAAACACCTCCAACGTGTCACTTTTTGAATATAATACTATAATACGCCGAAAAAACTGCAATATTATTTCGGCGACTGCGCACCGCGCCTTCAACCGTGCATCGGCAATGCGTATTTTAACGGATAATCGACAGAATTTCAATAGGCGAAAATGCCGAAAATAAAAAATTCACAAATTGGCCACAATTTGCGTATCCGACTTTCGGCAGCTTAAGTCACATAATGCACACAAAAAGGCAGCGCCGCGGCGTTTGGCATGCAGCGGCGCTGCGGATTGAACAAAACCGAAATCGGGAATCAGTCGAGATAATCCTTAAGGCGCTTACTGCGGCTGGGATGACGCAGCTTGCGGAGAGCCTTGGCTTCGATTTGGCGGATACGCTCACGGGTGACATTGAATTCCTTGCCGACATCCTCAAGCGTGCGGGTTTTGCCGTCGTCAAGCCCGAAACGCAGACGAACGACTTTTTCCTCCCGAGGGGTGAGCGTGTCAAGCACTTCCGTGAGCTGCTTTTTAAGCATTGCATATGTGGCCATGCTGTCGGGTGCGGGGGCATCATCATCGGGAATGAAATCTCCGAGATGACTGTCCTCCTCTTCGCCGATGGGTGTTTCAAGAGAAACGGGTTCCTGAGCGATTTTTATGATTTCGCGAACCTTTTCTTCGCTGATGCCCATTTCTTCCGCAATTTCATCGGGACGGGGCTCTCTGCCGAGTTCCTGAAGCAGCTGCCTGTTAACGCGAACAAGCTTGTTGATGGTTTCAACCATGTGCACGGGAATCCTGATGGTGCGCGCCTGGTCCGCAATTGCGCGCGTTATTGCCTGGCGGATCCACCATGTTGCATATGTTGAAAACTTGTAGCCCTTATGGTAATCAAATTTATCGACCGCCTTGATAAGGCCGAGATTGCCCTCCTGGATCAGGTCAAGGAACTGCATCCCTCTGCCGACGTAACGCTTTGCAACGCTGACAACAAGCCTGAGGTTCGCTTCCGCAAGCTGCTGTTTGGCCTCTTCATCGCCGTCCGCCATACGCTTTGCAATGTCAATTTCCTGAGCGGAGCTAAGAAGCGGCACTTTGCCGATTTCTTTAAGATACATGCGCACGGGGTCATCGATTGCGATTCCTTCGGTTACGGCAAGCTTGGGGTCGATTTCCGTAACATCCTCGCCGGCGATTTCACCGGGGTCGATTTCTTCAACAACGTTGATATCCGCATCTTCAAATCTATCATAGACGACTTCCATTTGGTCAACATCCAATGCATCGTTGCCCAATGTGTCAATAACCTCTTTATATGTCAGTTCGCCCTTGCTTTTGCCGCGTTCAATCAGCTCGTCCACTTTTTGCATGGGAGTCAATCCGGTTTCATCTGTCATGTATTTGAACCTCCTTGGTTGATTTGTGATACTTTTTGTTTAAATATGTTTAATTAAGCAGTACCGAATCCGCCGAACCTGCATAAACCCGAAAGAAATTTCCGGAAGGAAACGAATCAATCGGATTTTCGGCAAAACCCTAAATCAGGTTTTCCTGAGCTTCAGCATAAGATCCATCTGTTCGCGCAAAAGCTCCGCTCGCTTGGCTTTATCCGTTTCCGCTTCTGAAAGTGCCGCAAGCTGCCGTATGCGCTCACTGTATTTATCATACAGAATAGAATTAATACAGTCGGCGGCGGACTCAAGCGGAGAGGTTATGTCCTCTGCAAGCGCAGCCGCAGCACTCGCGATCTCGCTTTCATCGCCGTTCAACTCCGCAAGAAGAAGCCGAACATCAGGTGTTTCGGCGGTTTTATATGCCTCCGTTAGCATGGCGGCAAACTTTGCCGTACCCGGCGTTGAAAAAAGCTCTGTTGAAAAATTCTCAAGCTGTTCGATTGCGGCGGCATCCTGCCTTGAAACAAGCATGCAGGCAAGCAGAAGCTGTTCCACTTTTTCGCGTTTTTTCAGCATCTGCGGCTTTTTGTACCCAACGGAGTCGAATGCGGGTTTCGCTGCTGCGGGTGCAATGCCGTCTTCGGCACGCTCGGCATCAACACCGCATTGGCTTTGAATAACCTCACGGGCTATGCCGCTCCTTTCGGAAACAACTTTGATATAGCGATCGCGTTCCACGGGCTCAAGTGAAGCGAGGAGCCGGCATGCATCGGAAGCGTATTTCTGCCGTCCGTCCGCAGTGTTAAGGTCAACCGCATTGGCCATTGTTTCAAGCTTAAACATAACGGCCGTAAGAGAAGCATCCTTTAACTTGAGAAACGCTTCGGCTCCGTTCGCACGAACGAATTCATCCGGATCCTGCCCCCCGGGAATGACTATGACGCGCGGCTCAAGTTCCCCGCGGGCAATAATATCAACTCCGCGCAGCATTGCTTTCTGTCCCGCAGAATCTCCGTCGTAGGCATAACAGACCCGCTTTGCAAATCGTCCCATGAGACGCACCTGCTGGCTTGTCAGCGCGGTGCCGAGGGAAGCAACGGCGTTGTCGATTCCGGCTTGATGAAGGCTGATAACATCCATATAACCTTCGACCATGATAAGCTCGTCAAGCTTGCGCCCTTTCATAAGGTTGACGGCATAGATATTGTGACGCTTGTTATATATGAGCGTGTCTCCGGTGTTCATATACTTTGCGCCTTCACCCTTGCCGATGATGCGTCCGCCGAATGCAAGAACGCGTCCGCTTGCGGAAATGACCGGAAACATCAGCCTGTCGTGAAAAAAGTCAAAGGTTTTTGTTTCATCTTTGCGTCCTTTGACGCAAAGCCCGGCTGAAATAAGTTCATCGCGCGTGTAACCTGCGGAAGTCATATGTTTAAAAAGTTCATCCCAATCATTGGGCGAATAACCGAGCCCGAAACGGACAGCCGTGCTGCCGTCTATACCGCGGTTAAGCAGATACTGCCGCGCCGGAAGTCCGGCATCGGAAAGCAGCACTTGGTGATAGAACATTGCTGCCTCACGATTTGCTTCATACAGCCTGTCACGCAGGGCTTTCTCTTCGCGCAGTTTTGCATCGTTGATTTCGTTCGGCATGTCCATGCCCGCCCGCTGCGCAAGAAAACGCACCGCATCAGCGTACCCGAGGCTTTCGGCCTGCATGATGAACTGGATCACGCTCCCGCCGGCTTTACAGCTGAAGCAATGAAAAACCTGCTTGTCGGGGCTGACGGTGAACGATGCATCACGCTCCGGATGAAAAGGACAGAGTCCCCAAAGACGCCCTCCCTTCGGGGAAAGACGCGTGTATTCGGAAACGACGGAAACGATGTCGTTTCTGTTCATCAATTCATTGAGCCACGTTTCCGGAAATGCCATTATGTCCTCGCCGATACAGTTTTGAAAGTGGAAAGTCGGCCGAAATCAACCTTCCTTTTCCCCTTTACATTTATACATTACGACATGAAACGAAAAATTCCTGCAAAAAAAATTGAAACAAACCTCAGGAATAGAAATATATTTCTGAACCGATGCCTGTTGGGTGCGGAATAAGGCAAAACATGAACCGTGTTGTGGCATAACTGCATCTTGTAGGCGGTATTTCAATGCACGGAGCAGGTGCCGGTTCGGCTTAAAAAATTCCTTCCAGGGAAAGGTCGTTTGTTTCCGTAAAAAACGAGAACCATCTCTTGATTGCGGAAAAGTTTTCAATGTATTCATCCCGCTTACCGTCCGCGCCGAGGTCGGCAATTGCAGCGGCATAAAGTTGAATTTCAAGGACATCACGGTGACTGAACAGCAGTTTCAGCGTCGGTTCCGAATCCATAAGAAGCTGATAAATGCTTTCTCCGGCAGAATGAGCGGCGGCAAAATCTTCCGTTTCGGCAGCATAACAGCCGGCATCGATCATCGGAAGAATTTTCCGCTCCAATTTTTTTATATAAGTGTTAGAAAAAATAAAGACAAAAACAAGCAGAAGCATTCCGAAAGCCAGTGCCGCGGCAGAAACCGCAGACTGATTGCGTATATTTGCGTTTGCTTCTTTTTTCATTGCGTTCGACTCAAGTTTTTTAAGCGTTTCTCTGTTCTCTTTTTCCTGATTCATCATACGGTTCCTCCGTGACGGACAATGTGTTTTGTTTTGCCGCGCATTCGGTGCAGACAAAAGACAGCATCAATTTTTTTCGTGCAGATTCGTAAAGCGTGCGCGGACCTTTGTGCAGGCTTTTTGCTTTTGCTGAACGTGAACAATTCCGCCTGAATCAACGGACATAAAAAGGCAGTCCTCGGCTCGGTCGATTCCGAACCTTTTCAGCAATGTATAAAACCCGTTCTCGTCCAAACCCGCCGCCTGAACTGCCTCCGGATGAACCTGTCCGTCGCAGATAAGCAGCAATGCGGGCATAGCTTTTTCGGATTCAAGCTTCAGTCCCTCGTTGGTCGGGGTTTGAAACGGTCCTTTCAAAAGCACGCTGAGTCCGCCGTCCGTTTCAAGGATGGCATACTCAACCTGCGAGATTGAAAACACATCCTTCATACGCAGCTGTTCGGCAAGGTCGGATAAACTGTAATTGGCTGCGCGCATGGCATCCTCGCGCACAACCCCCCCGGAAATCATAACAAGCGGACTTCCGCAGACGAGTTTGCGCAGCTTTTCGCTTTTCAGTGACATGAACGAAATCAGGCGGTGCAGCGCAAACATTGCAATGATCGGAACGACTCCGTACAGCAGCGGAATTGCGGGATCGGACATCGGCAGTGCTGCAAGGTTCGCAATAAGCAGCGTTATTGCAAGGTCAAACGGCTGCATGTCGCTCAGCTGACGCTTGCCCATGAGCCTGAGAACAACAAACATAAAAATGTACACAAGCAGCGTTCGTATAAAAAGTGTTAACATATTTCTTTACCAGCCTTTCATCGAAAAAAAGTATTTGCAGTTTGGCTCAAAGCGATACATTCGGAAGGACTGTGTGCGTAAGATGCCGCGCAATGCGTATACTTTTTGCATCACCTGTGCTATAATGATTTCGTGCGGCATAAAGCGAAGTGTCCGCAAAAATAAAAGGCAGCAACAGGCAGCAGGGTGCAGCATGGATAAAAAACATCGGAACAGTGAAGAAGCATATGAGAAGTCCCGTGAACGGCGTGAGCTGCAAAAACTGCGCCGCGACCGTCGCAGTGAAAGGCGTGAAAATAAATATACGGCACGACATCAGCTTCTGCGTCTGCCGATTCTTGTTCTGCTTGCGGCAGCGGGTATGTTTGCGCCGAAACTCCTGTCCTCCTGTCCGCAGCGGACCGAGCGCATATACAGCCGCGCGATCTATCCCGTGATTTCAAGGGTTTTGGGTGCATCAAGCAGCATATTCACGTTCTCTCTGGCGGAGGTGCTGATAATTTCCATCGGCACGCTTCTTGCGGTCACACTCGTTGTGCGGCTGCTCAAACTTGTGTTTTCAAAGCTCCTGAAACGGAAACACAATCGAATGCGTTTTTACGGCTGCCTGATTTCACTCGGAATGTTTGCGGGCGTAATGCTGAATCTTTTCTATGTTTTTTGGGGAATAAATCATTACAGAATGCCTGCCGCTTCGCTTTTGGGATTTTCGGATGAACTTGCGCGCGTCAACTCGGCGAAATCCGAATTCATTGCTGCTGCCGAAATGGGTGACAATTCGGCTTCATCCGATATTTATGCGGAAATGCTTGCATCAACCTGCGAAAAAATTGCGGCTGCGGCTGCGGAGAACAGAAGCCGGCTTTCGGAAAATGAAAAAGGTGTGTTTATCGCTGCGGACAAAAATGCGGGGGATTCGGCTTTATCCGCTGCGTTCAAAAGCGTTCAAACGGCATATGCCGCGCTCGGCAGTCAAAACGAATTGTTCGGCAATCCCGTCTTTCCCGCAAAATCGGTGCATTTTTCAAAGATACTTTCGCGTCTTGACATTTCCGGAATCTATATTCCGTACACCGCCGAAGCGAATGTGAACACCGAGCAGCCTGCACTTCTGCTGTTTGCTTCCGCCGCACATGAGACCGCACACTATTTCGGCTTCGCAAGAGAGGATGAGGCAAATTTCCTTGCTTACTATGTCTCCGGCTTTTCGAATGACCCTGCTCTGCGCTATTCCTGCGAGATGCTTGCCCTGATGCAGTGCATGAACCGGCTCGCCTCCGTTGACGAAAAACGTTTCTGCAGCGTCCGTGAACGCTTCTTCACCCCCGCAATGATTCGCGATCTCGCCGATTATTCCCGCTGGACCGAGCAGTACAAAAACGATCCACTCGGCAGCGCAAATAACAAAATTAACGACGCCTCCCTGAAGCATAACGGCCAAACCGCCGGCATCAACAGCTATAACGATGCCGCAGAGCTGCTGATTGCGTTTGAAATGCAGAAATGAGGGGATAAAAAATGCATACTGCCTGCAAGCTGAGAGCCCTGTCGAAACGCGGAATTGAAAATTTGAAAAATGCCCCAAATAATGGTGCGGACTGTTGACAACTTCCCCGTTGCGAATCGTCGCAAAATATGATACAATCAGTTTATAAATCGTTTGGGCGCATCAGGGTTCGGACGTTAAAAACTGCGAGGCGGCATGGAATTCACGGGCACAGTAACCGGCATAAAGTTTCGAAACGAGGAGAACGGTTGGACCGTTCTCAGGATAAAGGGCGATGACGGAGAAGAATTGACCGCTGTCGGCGTGATGCCGTCCGTGAACGACGGCGAACGTGTGACCGTGACGGGCAGCATGACGGCGCATCCGATGTACGGCGAGCAAATCCGTGTGACTTCATATAAAAACGACATACCAACTTCGGCCGAAGCTGTTCGCGCTTATCTTGCGAGCGGCTTTATTAAAGGCATCGGCGAGGCGACTGCAAGGCTGCTTGTGGATAAGTTCGGCGCGGAAACTCTCGAAATTATTAAGACCGAACCGATGAAACTTACAAAAATCAGCGGTATCGGGCCGAAAAAAGCGAAAATGATCCATGAATCCTACCTTGAAAAGGCAGCGATGCAGGACATAATCATGGGGATGCAGGAGCTTGGGCTTTCCATTGCAATGACAATGAAAATATACAAGCTCTACGGTGAAAACTGCGTCAGCATGGTGAAGGAAAATCCGTACAGCCTGATTGATGATTTTGAAAACGTCGGTTTTAAAACGGCGGATAAAATAGCATTTGAGGCCGGATATGAGCGCGAATCGGAATTTCGTGTTCGTGCGGGCATAAAATACGCACTTTCGCTTGCAAGGCAGGAAGGCAATACATGCCTGCCGCGGGATATGTTAGCGATGTTTGCGGCAAACAACGTCCTCGGTGTTGCGCCTGAACAGGTGGAAGCAGTGCTTGAAAAAATGCTTGAATTGTGTTCTCTTGCCGAAAAACGCATGGGCGAACGCGATTATATTTTTTTGAAATACATGCATTATGTCGAATCGGATTGCGCGGCATTGTTTTCAAATATCGTCTCTAATGTTGATATTCTGTCTCTGTTTGATATCGACGGCGAAATTAAACGACTTGAAAAACAATTCGGCGTCACACTTGCGGATGCACAGAACGAGGCAGTGAAACGCGCCGTGACGGACGGCGTTCTTATCGTTACCGGCGGCCCCGGAACCGGAAAAACCACCATATTGAAATTTATTATCGAGATTATGGAGCATCTCGGACTGCAAGTTGAGCTTGCAGCACCGACAGGCAGGGCTTCAAAACGCATCAGCGACACGACAGGACGCGAGGCAAGAACGCTTCACCGACTGCTTGAATACAATTTTAACAATAATTCTTTCAACCGAAATGCGGATTATCCTGTTGAAGCGGATGTTATTATAATCGATGAAATGTCAATGGTTGACGTGATGCTGTTTCACTCCCTGCTGAAAGCCGTGGCCAAAGGCACGCGCCTTGTAATGGTGGGGGATGTGGACCAGCTGCCGTCGGTCGGTCCGGGCAATGTGCTTCGTGATCTTGTGAGTTCCGATGTGATTCCGGTTATTCGACTGAATGAAATCTTCAGGCAGGCAGGACGCAGCCGAATTGTTACCAATGCGCATCTTATCAACCGCGGAGAAATGCCGGTTTTGGATAATAATAATGAAGAAAACGATTTTTTGTTTTATGAGTGTCCCACGACCGATATCGCGCTCTCATCCGTGCTGAACCTTTGCGGCGATTATGCTTATCTCGGCAAAATAAACGAGCTTCAGGTGCTCTCGCCGATGAAGGGAAACATGCTCGGAGTTGTGAACCTCAACACTTTGCTTCAGACGGAACTGAATCCGGCTGCGGATGACAAGGCTGAATTAAAATTCGGTGAAATCACCTTCCGAGAGGGTGACAGGGTGATGCAGATAAAGAACAATTATGATATTCAGTGGAGAAAAACAAAACTCGGTTCGGACGACAGCGAGGGCGAAGGGGTTTTTAACGGCGATATAGGCACGATTCTTCGTGTGGATAATGCTTCAAAGTTCCTTACGGTGCTGTTTGATGATGAACGGGTTGCGGATTACAATTTTAATCAGCTTGAGGAAATTGACCTTGCATACTGCATATCCGTTCACAAAAGCCAGGGCAGCGAGTTCCCCTGCGTCGTGCTTCCGCTTGTGAACGGTCCGAACATGCTTTTTAATCGCAACATTCTGTACACCGCCGTGACAAGGGCGCGCAGCAAGGTTTACATTCTCGGTTCGGTCGGATGCATTAAATATATGGTGTCAAACACAAACGTCCGCAGACGATACAGCGCACTGGAAACTTTTTTGCGCGAGAGAAACGAAGCCCTGCCCAACGTGTAAGGAACAATGTGCGGTTTTTGCACAAAATATCGTTGATTGAGTAATATTGCCGGAGCGGCAAACCGATATGAACAAAAGATTTAAACAATTGATAAATTCGGCACTTGATTTTGTTTTTCCGCAGCACTTGAAATGCCATTCCTGCTCAAAGGAAGCGGCGGTGAACGAATACGGAATCTGCTCGGAATGTGAAGCGGGTCTTGCCGTGAACCCGTTGGCCGAACGAATTGAGTTCGTTGATGAATACGCTGCGGGATTGTTTTATAACGATGTTTCAAAACGTGCCGTTTATGCGCTGAAGTATAACGGCGCCGTTTATGTTCGGGAATTTTTGACGCACTTCATGTGTATTCCCGCCGATTGGCCGATTGACTGCATCGTTCCCGTTCCGCTGTATCCGCGGCGCGAAAAGGAACGCGGCTTCAATCAAAGTTTCATCCTTGCAAAATCCGTAGCGGAAAGGTATAATATCGATATCCGCGCGGAATTGCTCAAACGTGTGCGGGACACAAGCCCGCAGGTCGGCATGAATGCAAAACTGCGTGCAAAAAACCTGAACGGCGCATTTGAAGCGTCGCCCGAATGTGCGGGGCTGTCCGTTTTGCTTGTGGATGATGTCCGAACAACGGGCGCAACCCTTAAAGAGTGCGCGTCGGAGCTTAAAAAACGCGGAGCAACAAGGGTTTATGCGTTGACTGCGTGCTGCACTCCGCCGGAATCAAACTGATACTTTAACTTTTAAAGTTATATAAGGAACGGAAATATGAGTGAACTTGTTTACCGCAGCATGACGCTGCCGGATATCGAACAGGTCTATGAAATCGAATGCAGCTGCTTTTCGCAGCCGTGGAGCGTTGAATCCCTCATCGGCGAGGTTATCCGCAATGATGCTGCAAGTTATGTTGTTGCAGAGGACAACGGAAAAATTGTCGGCTACGCCGGCATGTGGCAGATGTTTGATGAGGCACACATGACTAACATTGCCGTTGCTGCCGAATATCGCTGCCGCGGCATTGCAACAAATCTGATACTTTGCCTTATGCGGACGGCAAAAGCGAACGGCGGAAAGCGAATGACGCTTGAAGTCCGCGAGTTTAACCACAAAGCGCAGCGCGTGTATTCCGCGCTGGGGTTCAGATACGCGGGAACAAGGCGAAAATACTACAGTGACACGGGTGAAAATGCACTGATACTTTGGAACGATTCCATCGATAATACGCTCCGTGCTCATGCGGGCGGGAGCGGTTCGGAAAGCGTTTGACTTCATCCGAAAACGCCGAATTCAATAGGACTCTGCCGTTTGTGCGCAGAATAACCTATTGTTTTTATAACAAAAACTTAAATTAACATATTGCATGGAGGAAACAAAATGAAACAGGTTGTTAATGCACAGAACGCGCCCGCCGCAATCGGTCCTTACAGCCACTGTGTAAAAGTCGGCAAAATGGTATTCACTTCCGGTCAGATCGGCATTGATCCCGCCGTCGGCGGACTTGTTGAAGGCGTTGAGGCTCAAACGATTCAGGCGCTCACGAACCTTAAAGCCGTTCTCGAAGCTGCCGGTTCAAGCATGGAAAATATCGTAAAAACAACGGTATTTGTTAAGGATATGAACGATTTTGCAAAGGTCAACAAGCTTTACGGAATGATGATTCCCGCACCCTTCCCGGCAAGAAGCTGTGTTGAAGTTGCCGCGCTGCCCGCCGGTGCACTTGTTGAAATCGAGGCAATGGCATTGCTCAACGGCTGAGCGGACCGATTGATTCGAATATCCGGAATCGTTGGCTCTTCCGTCTTTAATCACCCCAAAAATTCTAAAGCGGTTTTGCTGAGTTTTTTGGGTGCGCACGACTGAGAATCATTCGGAAAACGAATGGACACGCTGCAAAATGCACCAACTTCAAATAAACTTATAAACTATCGTCCGATTGCGGAGATTGCGGTCGGGCTGATGCTCGGTATCGCCGTTTGCGGGATTATGCCCGCAGGCGGCGCTGCCGTTTTATGTATTATGACAGCGTGCGGCGCGGCAGGGGTTGTGTTCGCGCTGCTTCGGCATACGCGCTCCGCACTGTTTGCGGCTGCGGTGCTTTTCGGAATACTTTTTGCCGCTTTGCGCCTTCCGACTGAGCTTCCGAGCGGCACCTATGCCGTTTCGGGAACCGTAATTTCAGCGGAATACTCGGACGGGGAAACGGAACTCATTCTCACAAAAAGCGAGCTGCGTTCATCTGCATCCACGGGGATTTTCCGCAGGGACGGCAGAGTGAAAATCATAACGGACGGCTATTTAAACATCGATGTCGGGGACAGCGTTTACATTCCGAAAGTCTATCTTCGCGGAGCAGCAAAGGCAGATTCGTCGGAACGGAGCAGATTCCTGAAACAGCTTTCGGAGGGCATAACGGCATCAGGGAGGTTATTATACGGCGGCGGTTTAAACGATGACGGTTCAGCATCCGCCGACGAAATCAGCGTTGTATCGAAACATAACCTGCCCGTTCGGGAGGCTTTGACGTCGGTGCGCAGCTCAATCGTTCGGCATATCGGCCGTATTTTCGGCACGGATGCCGGCATTGTTTCCGCACTCATCGTGGGAGACAAAACGGCATTGCAATCCGACAGAACCGAGGCATACAGAGCAACGGGCACGGCTCATCTTTTGGCGATTTCCGGATTTCACACGGGCATCATTGCCGCAATTCTCGGCCTTTTTGTTCCGAAGCGTAAGCGGTGGCTGCGCACTGCATTCGTCGGAATCGGGCTCATCATGTATTGCTGCATTGCGGTATATGCATCGGGAATCGTCCGTGCTTCAATAATGGTCATATGCGCGCTGCTTTGCCGTGCATTGAACCGCCGTGCGGATTCGCTGAACGGACTTGCCGCCGCTGCGGTGCTGATACTTGCGTTTGAGCCGTTTCAACTCTATTCTGTCGGCTTTCAACTTTCGTTTGCGGCGTGCTTCGGGTTGATACTGTTTTCAAAACAATTTGAAACCGCGCTCGCTTCGGCGCATATCCCGCTTGCAGGTTCTGTTTCGGCCTGTCTCGGTGCAAGCATTGCCACTGCGCCGTTTCAAGCCGCATATTTCGGCTGTCTGCCCCTGTATTTCGTTGCGGGCAACCTTATTGCCGTGCCTCTCTTTTCGATCGTGATGGTGCTTTGCATTGCAATTCTGCTTATCGGCATACCTTTCCCCGGTTTTGCGGCAGTGCTTACCGTTGCGCCGCGTGCGGTGCTCTTTGTTGTTGAACGCTGCCTCGGTTTTCTTTCCGCATTGCCGTATGCTGCGTTGAATCTTCCTACGATTCCGCTCGCAAGCTGTGCTCTCTTCCTTGCAATGCTGTTTGTGCTTTCCCCGTATGTGCTGCGTCCGTTTCAAAAAAGAGCGGGACTTGCCGTATTCTGCCTGCTGCTGTTTACATGCTCTTTGGTTTTTAGTATAATAACATTATGAACCACAATGATTTTTTTAAACTGATTGCTGCGGACGGTCTTCGCGGCGCATACCTTTTGCAGGGGGAAGAGGAGTTTGTTAAGGCAAGCGCGCTGAAAGCTGCCGAAAAGCTGATTCCCGAGGATTTCCGCGCTTTTAACATGAGCGTTCTGTATGAACCTGATGCGGATGCGCTTACGGAGGCCTGCGAAACGCTGCCGCTGTTCGGCGACAGGCGGCTTGTTGTCTGCAACGGATTGGCATCGGGGCTCGATTATCCGAAACTTG
>CALAXO010000135.1 GCA_937894955.1 uncultured Clostridia bacterium | reverse complement strand
TGTTTTCGTTCAGTTTTTCAATTGGGCTTCCGCAAAGCAGTTTCCCTTTTGCCGCAAGGCTTATCAGCACGATAACGGCGGCGCAGGCAAAGCTCAGCCCAAGCATTGTCCAAACTGTTGCACCGAACCGCTGCAACCCGTACAATTTTGACGCAAGTGCGGAATTCAGGCTGTTATACGCTTCCGGGAATTGCTGCACGAGCCTCCGCGCCGAAAGCACTGCATAGCCCGCATACACGACCCGGCCCACCGCTGCGGCAATTGAGCCGTTTATTAATGCCGTGCCTGCAAATTTCCCGACTGCCTGCCTGCCGGACATGCCGATTGCACGCATGATTCCGATGTTTCGCGCTTGCTCTCCCGCCTCCAGCGTGAGTGCATTCACAAGCAGCATAAGCATTATGACCGCAATGCAGCCGCCGACGGACAGAATCAGCGTTATCTGCTGAATCCTTGCCTGCAGATTCGCCGCCAGAGATTCGCGACGGTTGGACATTCGCACTCCGAGTTCCGCTGCCTTTTGCGCAAGCACATAGTCCGTTGCAGCGTATCCGGAGCGGATATCCGCATAGCAAAATGCGCCCGTGTAAGCAAAATCCCCGTTCATTACATAACTGCCGTCAACGATGTAATCGCGGAATTCATCCGTCAGCTCTGCAAAGGCATTTTTAATCAATGCCGTTGAGGCAGCAACGTTGAAAGTTCTTGCTCCGTTGACCTCAATTTCGGTAATGGATGTTGAAATATCGGAACAATAAACGATTCCGCCGACCGTATAGGAAAAAGTTCTGAGCGAGTGTTCGCTTTCGTCCCCCATATAGTCTTTTTGCGCCGCTCCGTAAAACGAAAGTTCGATTTTATCGCCCGGCTTTATTCCGATACTGTCAATATCCCCGTATGTTTCGCGCAGTTCTTCATCATACATGCCGTAGTTAATCATGATATTTCCGTCCGAACAGCGCACCGCAAAAAGCAGAACCTGTTCGCCACGCTCATAAGCCTGTCTGTCGAATGCGGAAAGGTCGAGTTCAACGTCAGCGCGTGTAAGAAGCCTGTCCGTTATGAATTCGGGGTATGCATACAGGTTTGAGTGTATTCCGTCATCATACGGAATATAATAGTATCCGTCGCGAAGCTCCGCCTTGTCCGACGCCCGCGAAGCGGCAAACGCAGGGGAGGCCTCAGAACCCGCATAATTCAGCTCAACTTCCATGAGTATGTACGGATCGACCCGTGCCATGCCTTGAATTGCGCGCATCTGCTCGACTGCCTGTTCGGAAATCAGGTGTTCGTGCATCACATCGTTTTCGTAATCAAAATCGCTGTGGCCGTAAAGCTGATATGCGGGAAACCTTTCCGTTTCACGTTTATTGCTCAAAGGCCCTGCCGATTCCACCGCCATGAAAAACGCAGCCGCACAGAGCAGGGAAGCGAGCGCAACGATCAGCGCGCGCTTTGCCGCCGCAATACGGCGCGCTTTTTTCCGTGCAATATGCAGCCTGCCCGTCAACGGCTGATGAAGAGCGGTTCGGAAAACGATCAGCCGCATCAGAATGATTCCGAACAGCCAGCAAAGCACGGCGAGCCCGACTTGTTTGAAAGGGATATCAACAAGAATTTCCGCGCCGTTTTTAAACAGCGCCGTGCGAAGCAGCAGCCATGTGCCGCCCGCGCCGAGTAAAACGCCGAGGGCAACCGACGGAATACAGATGAACAGCATTTCAAAAATCTGCATTCTCCGAAGCTGTCGTTTTGTTACGCCGATGCTGCGGAAAAGAGCAATCTGTCTTATCTGTTTTTGCAACTGCATTATGTTGACGCAGACAACCGCAAGCAGCGTGACGGCAAAAATCAATGCCGTGAAGAAAATATTATATGTTTGACTTTCCTGTTCCGCAAACTTTGTTGCATTGAATGCAAGAGGCACGCTGCCCACGGTCTGATACACTCTTGCAATAAAGTTTGTTTTGTCCGTGTCGAACCCGGTGCAGAAAAAATTGCTTGTCGGTGCATCGCAAAGCTTTATTCGCAGATCCGAACCCTGCTCCTTCTCTTCATTGTTGAAGGCCTCCGCCTTCAATTGCGCCTGCTGCATAATTTCCGCGCACGCATTTTCCGTCAGGAGCGCACTGCAAAGGGTTGCGGGGATTTTGCTTTCGACGCGTGAACTTGTGCTGTCAAGTTCGTCAACGGCCTTCGTTGCCCAAGTCCAAACATCCGTGTATTCTTTAATAATGCCGACAAGTTGATATGTTCTGACAACGCTGACGGGGTGTGACGTTCCCAATGCGGAGTTCTCCCGCGCCGCAACGCTGACGGATACGGTGACATCCTGCCCAAGGGTGTAATCGATGCCGAGTTTGCTCAAAAAATCCGCCTCCATCGCAATTTCGCCGTCACTTTCGGGAAATCTGCCTTCGTTCACCGTAATATGGCCGAGTTTTTTCAGCGTTTCGTCCACTGTGCCGATACCGTCCTCCCCGATCGTGCCGTAAACATTCATGACGCCGAGTTCATCCAGCCAGTCGCTGTTTGCGACTGCACCTTTAAGCTTTGAATTGATGCCCGGCAGAATCAACTGCCACTCGCCGTAGGTCGTTTTTCTGAACACATCATTCGTTTTTATCATGCTTCCCGAAACGGACAGCGTGATAACCGCAAATGCAAACGATATTGCCAAGATAACGCTCATAAGAACGCTGCTGCGCTTTTTCCCGCAAACGCTTTGCCACGCAAGCTTCAAACACTCCATTTTTGCCTCCGATCCGACAGCAGTTTTCCGCCCGCTGTCCGCTTTGCTGCTGATTATACCCCTTATTGTAAATTAAAAACCTTACGAACAGCTTTCAGCATGCCTTACAATAACGTAAGACGGGCACGACTGCACATATTATGTGCCGAAAATACGCCGCCGAAAAACAAAAAACAGCCGAATGGGCCCCTGCTGGTAAGACAGTAAAATCAAATTTCTCGGAAAGCGGCTGTTGCATTAGTCCTCAAAACAAAGCCGGGCAACTCAAGAAGGGTTGTCCGGTTTGCTGCTTTCGTGTATAATTAAATTGCTCAAAAACCAACAGAAAGCGAGCTGATTATACAATGAAAACGAGCAAAAATCAAGCAGTCATGCCGATAAATGTTGCAACAATGATTGACGAAAAAGATCCGGTATTTAAAATGACCGAGATTCCGGAAAAAATAGATTACAGAAAACTGCATTCCGGTTATCGCAGGCGGTGGAGAAAGATTGACCCTGAGGTTATGTTTTCGATTGTTATATATGCAAACATGCGAGGGAATTTTCTCGAGCAGAGCTATATAAGAAGCGTGCAAAACTGACATCAGGTTTATGCGGCTGCTGCAATATGAACCGGCACCGGATCATACCACGATAGCAAGATTTCTTGAAAAAAACATAAACGGATGTGCAGAAGAGCTTTTTTAACAACTTGTTCAAAAGCTTTCGGAAATTGGCGAGATTAAATTCG
>CALAXO010000134.1 GCA_937894955.1 uncultured Clostridia bacterium | reverse complement strand
GAGTCCAAAAAATCAATATGCCCCGTGCCGTACGGTATCTTGAGTGCGGTTTTTTTTCGAACTCAGCGTCTTGGCCCTTGTTTTGAGCTTTATTTTGAAAGGATGCCTTTTCTTCCATTTCTGTTTTATCCCCCATATGCCGGATTTTGCAAAAACTGCATCCGCAGGCATGTAAAATCCGAAAGCTCTTCGGTTCGGGTTTGCCCGAAGTGCTTTCGCTGTCTGCGAAGCATTCGGATTATAAATCCGCGAAAATCGGTTGTCAAGCACTTAAGGCGCACAAAATTTCGACAATTTTATGAAAACACGTTGAAAAATCTGCGCATTCGTGGTAAACTATGGAACACCGATAAAACAAACGCTGTTTTTAAGTCTGTTTCGAAGTTTTCAATGGGATGAATTCGTTCGGCAGTCTTAACAGCATTCTTTCGAGGTTGATTTTGAGCTGCAATCAGACGAACAGTCCCAACGGAACCCGCAAGCTCCGCTTTTTTCGGGCAGAGGATACCCCGCGCATGGCGGAGCTGTTTGAGCGCACCGTCCGCACCGTGAACCGCGCAGACTACACCGAAGAACAAACGGCGGCCTGGGCTGCCGGCGTGAGCGTTCCGCAATGGGTGCCGAGGTTCACGGAGTCTTTCACCGTTATCTGCGAATCCGATGCCGAAATTCTCGGCTTCGGCAACCTTGCATGCGACGGCACGGTTGACATGCTGTATGTCCGTGCCGATTCCGTTCGCTGCGGCATAGGCACCGAAATTCTTGCGGCGCTTACCGCACACGCCCGCAAATGCGGCCTTTCTCGGCTGCAAACCTTTGCCTCACTGACGGCAAAACCTTTTTTTGAAAAAAACGGGTGGCAAACCGTCCGAAGCAACACCGTTGTGCGGCGCGGTGTACCGCTTGAAAACTTTTACATGTGCCGTACTTTAAACAAAGATGTTCCTGCTGTAAATTCAACTTTTGATGTATCGTGATATTTCCAGTCACGGAAAGGAAAGCTTATGGAAAGAACCATTACCGTCCGCGGAGTCGGCAATATCTCCGCAAAACCCGATTTCATCGTTATTGAAATGCATATCAGGGGTCAAAGCAAAAACTATTCCGAAGCTCTGGCCGAAGCTTCATCAGCGGTCGAGGCCGTTTGCAATGCCGCCGTTTCGGCCGGGCATTCAAAAGATGCGCTCAAAACCATAAACTTTGGTGTTTCATCCGAGTATGACAGCGTTCGCAATTCCAAGGGAACTTATCAACGCGTTTTTATCGGATACAATTGTTCGTACAACACTCGCCTGTCGTTCGATTTTGACAGGGATATGCTTGAAAGAACATTGAATGCAATTGCCGAAAGCAAGGCCGAACCCGAGCTTTCGATTCGCTTCACCGTGCGCGATGACTCTGCCGTAAAAAGCGCTCTGCTTGAGTCCGCCGCCGAAAACGCACGCGAAAAAGCGCAGATTCTCTGCCGTGCCTCCGGTGTTGAATTGGGCAGGCTGCTCACCGTCAACTACGATTGGAGTGAAATCGATTTAATATCCCCCACCGGTTATGCAATTGAGCGCGCTTCTTTCAAGCGGCCGGCAGCAGTCCCGGACTGCATCGAACCCGAAGACATAAAAGCTCGCGATACCGTCACGTTCGTTTGGGAAATTGTGTAAGCAAACTCCCCGAAATAATCTGAAAACACGGAGAAATTTATGAGAATTATTTTCGCAAGGCACGGAAAGGACGATGAACGCTATCGCGGCGGGTGGAGCAATCTTGAGCTTTTGCCCTCCGGAGTATTGCAGGCGCAAAAAATGGCCGAAAAGCTTAAATCCTGCGGCATTACCGAAATAGTCGCCAGCGATCTTCCGCGCACCATGCAGACCGCCGGCATTGCAGGGGATGCACTCGGGCTGCCCGTGCATCCCGAACCGCGCCTGCGCGAAATCAACAACGGCAAACTCAGCGGAATGCTGAACACCGACGCGCTGCGCGAATATCCGGGCGTTTTTTTCAGCACCCTCGGTTTCGACGAGCCTTATCCGGGCGGCGAAAGTCCCCATGCTTTTTTTGACAGAATCAAAGCGTGGTTCGAAGATTTTGTTGAAAAAAACCGTAATCACAACGGAAACA
>CALAXO010000133.1 GCA_937894955.1 uncultured Clostridia bacterium | reverse complement strand
AATTGTTTTATTGTCATATTCCTTCAAATATATTAAGTATATTAAGTATATTAAGCCACATTTTTTCAAAGCGTACAGAAAAAGAAATATATATTGAATTTGCGCTTTACAAACGGCTCAGATTGCTGTATAATAACTCCCGCTAAGGGGCATTAGCTCAGCTGGTAGAGTGCCACACTGGCAGTGTGGATGTCAGCGGTTCGAGTCCGCTATGCTCCACCATACAAAAAACACCGAGAACTCGGTGTTTTTTGTTTTATCAACCGTCTGAAGCTTGCGCCGGTTAAATTTTAATTGAACGTTTGAAATTGAATTTTACATGAAGTCCAAAAGCACTTCGTTTTGAAAATCCAGTCCGCGCTGTGTAAGCCGCATTGAATTATCCGTAACTTCCATATTCCCCGCAAGGACAGCATCGCTTACGGCGGAGGCATAGTTCTCAACGGGGTCAATGCCGAAACGTTGTGTGAACTCCGCGCGGTCAATGCCTTTTATCCTTCTGAGACCGACCATGATGCATTCAAACATCTCATCCCCGCGGGAAATCTCTTCGGTCGTTTCAACAGGCAGTCTGCCGTCGTTAAGAGCGGTATAATAACCGCTGAGCTCCGCTCTGTTCGCAAAACGAATCCATTTACCGTTGACATGAAGTGCGGAGTGCGCATTCAGCCCAAGGCCGAGATAGTCTCCGTTTGCCCAATAGTTCAAGTTATGGCGGCATTCGCGGCCGGGAAGGGCAAAGTTGGATATTTCATAGCGTTCGTAACCAAAGCCGCGGAGCAGGTCAAAACCGGCATCTTCCATATCAGCAACGGCATCTTCGTCGGGAAGCTCGATTGACCCGTTCCGCACTGCTTCAAACAGGGGCGTTCCTTCGGCAAGAATGAGAGCATAGGATGAAATGTGTTCCGCTCCGAGTTCCGCCGTGCGCCGTATCGTGTCAAGATAAGATTCGAAACTTTGCCCGGGCAGACCGTGCATGATATCAACATTGATGTTGTCGAAACCAACCTGCCGCGCAAGTTCAAACGCACGGAAAAAATCTGCAGCGGTGTGAATGCGTCCGACTGCCTTGAGAACGGCGTCATCGGTGCTCTGAAGTCCGAGTGAAATACGGTTGATTCCGCAGGCACGATATTGAACGAGTTTTTCGTGTGAAACGGATTCCGGATTGCATTCGATTGAAATTTCCGCATCGGCAGGGAAAACAAAGTTATCGCGAAGCTTCGCCGCAAGGCGCGGAATCATTCCGGCAGGCAAAAGACTCGGCGTTCCGCCGCCGATGAATACAGTTTCAAATTCCTTTTTCGGGAGCATCGGCGAAATGAGGTCGATTTCCCTGAAAAGGGCTTTGAAATATTGCTCAAATGCGTCTTGTTCGCATCCGCCGAAACTTACAAAGTCGCAGTATGCGCATTTTTTCCTGCAAAACGGAATGTGAATATATAATCCACTCATGCTTTTCTCCGTCAATTAATGCGCAGAACGCTCATGAATGCTTCACTGGGCAGCTCCACGGAACCTATCTGTCTCATGCGCTTTTTGCCTTCTTTTTGCTTTTCAAGCAGCTTTTTTTTGCGCGTGATATCGCCGCCGTAGCACTTTGCAAGAACATCCTTGCGAAGAGCACGCACGGTCTCTCTGGCAATGATTTTGCCGCCGATCGCAGCCTGAATCGGAATTTCAAACTGCTGCCGGGGAATGACCTCCTGAAGCTTTTCGGCGACGGCACGTCCTTTTGCGTACGCCTTGTCGCGGTGAACAATGGTCGAAAGCGCATCGCACATATCGCCGTTAAGCAGAAAATCGAGCTTAACGAGATCGGAGGGGACGTATTCGCTGATTTCGTAATCAAACGATGCATAGCCCCTGCTGCGGCTCTTCAGACTGTCGAAAAAGTCAAAGATGATTTCGTTCAGCGGGATGGAGTAGGAAAGTTTTACGCGGGTCGGGTCAAGATAGACCATATCGATGAAGATACCGCGCTTTTCGATGCAAAGCTCCATAATCGTGCCGACATACTCCGGCGGGGTCATGATGTGCGCGGAACACATGGGTTCTTCCATGCGTTCGATTTCCGTAGGTGCGGGCAGGTTCGCGGGGTTGTCGATCCAAACTTCGCTGCCGTCCGTCATGATAACGCGGTAAATTACGCTGGGCGCAGTGGTAACAAGATCAAGATCAAATTCGCGTTCGAGTCTCTCCTGTGCAATTTCCATATGCAAAAGCCCGAGAAAACCGCAGCGGAAGCCGTAGCCGAGTGCCTGACTGGTCTCGGGTTCAAAACTGATGGAAGCATCGTTCAGAATGAGCTTCTCAAGCGCATCGCGCAGGTTTTCGTAATCCGCACCGTCGGCGGGATAAATTCCGCAGAATACCATGGGGTTCGCGTGCTTATAGCCGTGCAGCGGCTCCTTGGCGGGGTTCGCCGCAAGTGTTATCGTGTCGCCGACTTTGGTTTCTGCAACGGATTTTATTGATGCGGAAATATATCCGACTTCGCCGGCGGAAAGCTCGTCCGTGGGCTTAAGGCTCGGTGAGAACACTCCGACTTCTGTAACGTCGAATTCATTGCCCGTGTGCATGAAACGAATCCTGTCGCCTGCACGCACAACGCCGTCCATGATGCGCACATAGCTCAGCGCACCCTTATAATTATCGTAAAAACTGTCAAAAATCAATGCACGCAGCGGCTTTTCGGTATCGCCCTTCGGCGCGGGAAAATCCGTCACGATGCGCGCAAGCACCTGCTCAACGTTCAGACCGGTTTTCGCGGAAACCCGCGGAGCATCCTCGGCAGGAATGCCGATAATGTCTTCGATTTCCTGAATCGCATTGTCCGCATCGGCGGACGGAAGGTCAATTTTGTTGATTACAGGAAGGATTTCCAGTCCGTTATCAACCGCAAGATAGACGTTTGCAAGAGTTTGTGCTTCGATTCCCTGCGTTGCGTCAACGATAAGCACCGCTCCCTCGCAGGCGGCAAGCGCACGGCTGACTTCGTAAGTAAAGTCAACATGCCCCGGAGTGTCTATAAGGTTGAACATGTAACGTTTTCCGTCGGTATGGGTATAAAACATGCGTACGGCGGTGGATTTTATCGTGATGCCGCGCTCGCGCTCGATGTCCATGGAATCCAAAAGCTGCTCTTCCATGTCGCGGCTCGAAACGGTGTCCGTAAGCTCCATCAGCCTGTCCGCAAGGGTGGATTTGCCGTGATCAATATGCGCAATGATGCAAAAATTCCTGATTAGTTCCTTTGGGTACGCCATTTATCCTCCGAAAAAGCGTGTTCCGCGTATCACACACGGAGAACTCCGCCGTCAGTCAATATTTTATCAGTATGAATTATACACCAATTGCGGCGGTTTCGCAATACGGAACAATTTGAACGGCATAAAAACACCGCATACGGCGGTGTTTTGCGGCTGTGCGGCGGGGAAAGCACTTCTTGGGTTGATTAGGGACTGTGCCCGTGAGCTGTTTTACGTATAAGTTTTTTTGAAGCGCAGGCGTCAATTCTTTTCAACATGAGTTCCGAACAAAAGGCATATTGCCCGGCAGAGCTTATCACATGCGCCGTTGCTGAAATCAAAAAGTGTAACATGGGAGGGAGCCATGCCGGTGAGCATACTCAGCACGCCTTCGCTGCTGTCAGGTGCGCAGTCGATTCGGAGTTTATCTCCGTCCGTTACGGTGCAGCTGCCGTCCGGCTGAAGTATCACGAGAACATCCGTCCCGTCCGTCGGGCGAACATCGGAAAACAAACCGAGTATTTCAAGCAGCTCGTTGTATTCCTCGATCAGCAGAAACTCTTCGACTGCAATATCAACCGAAACCCGCCAGTTTTCGATAACATCCTGAAGCCTGAACCGCAAAAATCCGTTAAGGTTAAGAAGTGAATTATCGCAAAGGTAATCAAAGACCCTTTCGGAGATTTTGTTCGGATCCGATTTCGGTGCAGAACCGAGGGCGCAGGGAAGTATCTTCTTCTTTTCATCAACGGAAAACGGAAGCATATCAACCATTCTTGCAAATTCGAAATAACGGAGGTCAACAAGCATAAGCTCACTCAAGGCTCTTGCAAAAAGGTGCAGCTCGTCATCGTCCGCAATGCTGAGCATCAGCCGTGATTCCGAACGGCAGCTGATTTCAACATGCCCAAGCCCGCAAAGCCGCATCCGCCGCGCAAGCAGTGCGCGTATACTCAGCGGTTCGGATTCCTTAACAACTTTGTTTCCATCCTCATTTTCTGCCTCTGTCGGCGTCTTATCGGCTGAATTGAAAACGGGGGAGGGAATAAATGAATCCGTTTTTGCGGCAGTGAATGCATATTCGTCGGTAAGCACGGAATAGGTTTGCATATTAGCTCCTTTTTCGCTTGCCTGCGCACGCATGGCGGGAAAAGCGGACGCCGGCAATAAAATCCACATTGTATTATGTGCAGACCGTGCAAAATGGTGCTTGACAATTTCTTGAAACTGCGTTAAAATTCTTGCCGTAATTAATGAACGAGGTTTTTGTGCGCGAAGAACAGCATTCCTGTTTTTCAAAAAAACCGATTCGTTAAAAATCTTTATCGGCAGGTTGTCGGGAAGAGTAGGCTTGCACAATGCAGATTAAGAGAGGATTGACCTCGGGCTGAAAGTCAATCCCTGCCGCAGACCGAAAACCGTCCCGATGTGCGCTTGCGGCAGCAGTGCCTTACAACTGTTTTTGAGCGGCGGAGTGCTGGCGCATTTCCGCAATCAAGGTGGAACCGCGGTATTATGTTTGCCGTCCTTGAACTTTTGTTCAGGGCGGTTTTTTGTTTTTCGGCAGCAGAGCTTAAAAACGGCCTGCACGGCGGCAGTGAACATAACACCGCTGATTTTGCTTATAATATCAACGTATAAAGGAGATTTAAAATGATCAACATCACTTTCCCGGACGGTTCCGTCCGCCGGTTTGAAGACGGCGTGAACGCATATGCTGTTGCAGAGAGCATAAGCCCGCGCCTTCGCAAGGCAACGCTTGCGGCAGAGCTTAACGGCGAGCTCTATGATGCGGCACTGCCCATTCACGGCGACTGCACACTGAGGCTGCTCACCTTTGCCGATGACGGCGGCAAATGGACCTATCGCCATACCGGTTCGCACATCCTTGCACAGGCCGTGAAACGCCTTTGGCCGGAAGTCAAGCTTGCAATCGGCCCCGCGATCGATAACGGCTTCTATTACGACTTTGACACGGATATTCCTTTCAGCCCAGAAGATTTTCCGAAGATTGAAAAGGAAATTGCAAAGATAGTTTCCGAAAACCTGCCGCTTGAACGGTTCGAACTCCCCCGCGCGGAGGCTGTCCGCTTCATGCAGGAAAAGGATGAGCCCTACAAGGTCGAACTCATTCGCGACCTGCCCGAGGATGCCGTGATAAGCTTCTATCGTCAGGGCGATTTTGTGGATCTCTGCGCAGGCCCGCACCTTGAATCCACGGGCAAGTGCAAAAATATCAAGCTCATGAGCGTTGCGGGCGCATATTGGCGCGGCAGCGAAAAGAATAAAATGCTTAAGCGCATTTACGCAACCGCCTTTGAAAAGAAGGCAGATTTGGATGAATATATCCACATGCTGGAGGAAGCAAAAAAACGCGACCACCGCAAGCTCGGCAAGGAACTCGGCCTGTTTGCGATGATGGACGAAGGCCCCGGCTTCCCGTTCTTCCTGCCCAAGGGCATGGTGCTCAAAAACAAGCTCATTGACTATTGGCGCGAAGTACATAAGCGTTACGGCTATGTTGAAATTTCAACGCCCATAATGCTCAACCGCAGCCTTTGGGAGCGTTCGGGTCACTGGGATCATTACAAAAACAACATGTACACCACCGTTATTGATGATGTGGACTTTGCGGTAAAACCCATGAACTGCCCCGGCGGTATGCTCGTTTATCAAACGGAAATGCGTTCGTATCGCGATCTGCCCCTGCGCATGGGTGAACTCGGTCTTGTTCACCGCCACGAGCTTTCAGGTGCGCTGCACGGCCTCTTCCGCGTTCGCTGCTTCACTCAGGATGACGCCCATATCTTCATGACTTGGGATCAAATGAAGGACGAAATCAAAAACGTCGTCCGCCTGTTCGACGAGGTTTATTCCACTTTCGGCCTTAAATATTCCATCGAGCTTTCCACAATGCCCGAAGACCACATCGGCGACGTAAAGGATTGGGATTTCGCAACCGAAACCCTCAAGGCGGCAATCACCGAACTCGGCAAGGAATACGTCATTAACGAGGGTGACGGCGCGTTCTACGGCCCGAAACTCGACTTCCACCTTGCGGACTGTCTCGGCAGAACATGGCAGTGCGGCACGATTCAGCTCGACATGCAGCTCCCCGAAAGGTTTGAACTTGAATACACCGGCGCGGACGGCGCAAAGCATCGCCCCGTCATGATTCATCGCGTTGTTTTCGGCTCTATCGAAAGGTTCATCGGCGTTATCACCGAGCATTTCGCCGGCGCTTTCCCCACATGGCTTGCACCCGTTCAGGTCAAAGTCATGGCAATGACCGACCGCACCCGCGATGCCGTGTGCGATATCGCCGCAAAACTCGAAGCGCAGGGTCTCCGTGTTGAAACCGATCTCCGCAACGAAAAAATCGGCTTCAAAATCCGTGAAGCTCAAATGCAGAAAATCCCCTACATGCTCATCGTCGGCGACAAAGAGGTCGAAAACGGCGTTGTTGCAGTTCGCGCAAGAAAGGGCGGCGATCTCGGCACAATGACCCTTGACGCTTTCGAACAGAAAATCAATGAAGAGGTCGCTTCAAAAACCCTCGATTGATATTATTAACATCGATATCTGATATTAACATCAATATCGATGTATACCGATGTTCGTAACCCGTTAGGCAAAACTCTGAACTCAACATCCCGCATTCACGCAGTCTTAACGGCACATCCCGAAACGCTCCGCGCAAAAGGGTGTGCCGTTTTGTGTTCAAGGTTTAGTTTTTTTATGTAGATATTTGGCGTAATATGTGATATAATGCTGTTGCGGATGAAAATATCTGCTGAGAATGATTTGAATTAGCCACCCGAATGCGCACGGGGCTTTGATTGGAGTATGTTCTGATGAGCGGAAAAGTATTGACTATGTATTTAATGGACGGAGATCCTATCGGAAGAATTAAATGCAAGATTGCGAATTGGACGGGAATTGTTTATAAAATCCCGAGGATATCCATTGATAATTGTGATGATATACAAGAACTGACTCAAAGCGGTGTTTATCTTTTGTTCGGCACCGATAAAGATGAGAATACCGTTGTGTATATCGGGCAGGCAGGGAACAGAAAAAATGGCAGAGGATTGCTTCAACGCATTTGTGAACCGCACAATTCCATTGATTATTGGAGCGAAGTGATAATATTGACCACCGGAGATGGTTCATTTGGCCCGACGGAAATCAGTTATCTTGAAAATCGTTTGTTCAATATGGCTCGTAAAGCGGGACGCTACGATGTAAAAAACAGTAACGATCCGAATCCGGGAAACGTTACCGAAGAGAAAGAATGTGAGCTTGAAGAATTCATCAATTATGCAAGGATCGCTGTCGGTGCAATAGGACACAGAGTTTTTGAACCGATTGCACTGCCGGCGGAAAGCAGAAACAGTGAGCTGATCCTTCACATGGAGTACAAGGGAGCAATTGCAAAAGGTCAATGCACAAGCGAGGGGTTTGTGGTTTTTAAGGGCAGTTCGGTGAATCCTGAGACGACGAAAAAATGCCCATCTCATGTTACGAAAAACAGAAAAAAATATGCAGACATGATAAATGAGGAAAACAAACTTACAGCAGATGTTTTTTTGACAGTCCGTCCGGTGCTGCCGGGTTTGTCGGCGGAACATCATTGAACGGTAATGTTAAATGGATGGATGATTCCGGAAGAGCACTCAAGGAGATTATGTAGGGATAAAGCAAACGACCTGTCCGCCGGCAAGCGGGCAGGTCGTTTTTGTTTGCTTAAGTCGTAATCAACCGATGCGTCGTTCCGTTATCAGCGGGCAATGAAGAACATTGCGGCGAACAGTATGCCGATGATCCAGGTGCTGAGGCTGATATCTTTGATCTTGCCGGTGAAGAGCTTGATGAAGATGTAGGAGATAAGGCCGAACGCAATACCGTAGGAGATATTATATGTGAACGGCATGATCGCCATGGTCATGAACGCGGGAACTGCCGCAGAGGCATCGCTCCAGTCGATTTCCTTGACGCCGCCGATCATAAGAATGCCCACGAAGATGAGCGAAGCGGCGGTTGCGCAGCTCGGAATGAGCGCGGCAATGGGCGCAAGGAACATTGCGATGAAGAACATTGCAGCCGTGAAAACGGAGGAAAGGCCGGTCTTGCCGCCTTCCGCGATACCGGCGGAGGATTCAACAAAGGTGGTAACCGTTGAAGTGCCGCAGACTGCGCCGAAACATGTTGCTGCCGCATCGGCAAGCATGGCCTTGTTCATGTTGGGAACGTTGCCGTCCTTATCGAGCAGATTGCCGGCGGAACATGCACCGTAGAGTGTTCCGAGAGTGTCGAACATGTCAACCATGCAGAATGCGAGCATGGAAGCGATGAACGTTGCCGCAAAGCTGCCGACGCCGTTGGCAGCGATGTATTCGGAGAAGTTGAAGCCTTCGGTGAAAACTCTGCCGAAAGAAATGTTGAAGAAATCACGGAAGGGCTGGATGATGTTGAGCGAGAGCTTGCTCTGAACATTGCTTGCATAGAAGCCGTCGATCGTCAGAAGGCCGAGTGCATAATAAAGCACTGCGCCGCCGATGATACCCCAGAAGACTGCGCCCTTGATTTTTTTCTTTGACATTGCGCCGATTGCGATGAGAGCCGCAATGGTGATGAGCAGGGGCATTATTTCCGCCCATGTGGTGTGACCGAAGATAAGGTTGAACGAGTGCAGGTCAACTAGCGTGGAATCGCTGTTAACAACGATTCCGGAATTCTGAAGCCCGAGGAATGCAATGAAAAGACCGATGCCCGGTGCAATTGCAGCCTTGACAGCTTTCGGTATTGCGTCAAAGATAAGCCTGCGGAGGCCTGTGACCGTGAGCAGAAGGAACACGATGCCGTCCACAAGAACCATAACGAGCGCATTTGCATAGGTAAAGCCCATGCCGATGCAAACCGAGTAAACAAAGAATGCATTCAGACCCATGCCGGATGCCTGTGCAAGCGGCAGGTTGGAAAGCAGGCCGATGAGCAGCGTTCCGAACACTGCGGAGATTGCGGTTGCGATATAAACGGCGTTATAGTAACTTGCGCCGAGTGCATCGCCTCCGAGCGTGGAGAACATTCCTGCGTTGACCATCAGAATGTACGCCATCGCCATAAAGGTCGTGATGCCCGCAACCAATTCGGTGCGAACTGTGGTGTTGTGTTGTTTGAGCTTAAACATATTTCCTCCTCGAACTCAAAACTTTGCAGTCTTTTCAACGCTGAAAGTCTGCTGCATACAATTGCAGAAATTCAGCCATTGAATCGCCGCATTTAATTATATCAAATGCAGCAGGACTCATCAATATCGGTTTTGAAAAAGAAGGAAAATTGATTTTTGCGGTTGTTCATGTCGAATGCTTGTGGTATACTGTTTACGGAGGCTTTCAAAAGCCGTCGAATGCGGCGAAAGCAGCACAAGATCAAACACTCCGGAAGGATTGAATTTTATGAGAAAAACAAAACGAATCACGGCGGCGGTTCTTGCGGCAATGCTGCTTGCATTAAGTCTTCTTTCCACATATGCGGAACCGCAGACCCAAACGGAGATCTATTCCGAAAATTCTGCGGGCGAAACGGTTGTACGGATACAGATCCGCCTGCGCGAGCTGGGCTACCTCTGGTTTAAGCCGACCGGGGTTTACAGGGCAATGACAGTAAAAGCCGTTGAGGAATTTCAAACCCGCTGTGTTGCCTACGGTGAAAGGCTTGCCGTTGACGGAAGAATGGGGGAGCAGTCCATGCTTGAACTGTTTGCACCGAGTGCGCCGAAATTCCGCATTCCGGATTCGGTTCATCTGCCGCGCGGACCGATTGCGGACACATTAAAGATTAAAGGCGAGGTTCAAAGCTGGAACACCGTAAAACAGGAATTGAATGTTAACGAGGAGTATACGGTTATTGACTGCAATACGGGCAAGGAATTCAAGCTTGTTTTCACCGGCGGGGAAAAACATGCCGAGGCGGAGACGGCTTCCGAAGCGGAACTTGAAGCTTTCAACTATATCTGCGGAAGCGAGTATAACTTTCTTAAACGTCCCGTTGTTGTTATGCTCGGAGAAACGGCAGTCGCAGCCTCAATTCAATGCTATCCGCACGGCAGCGATTCCGTGGCGGATAACGGCATGGAAGGGCATGTCTGCCTGTTCTTTGAAGGCAGTCTGTCCCATGTGGGCAGCTTACCGGATGTTGAACACAATGCAAATGTTTTCGCGGCGGCGGGCAGAGGATAAGAGCAAAAGCTCTTTGTTTTCGGTTCTTTAAAACAGAATTCAACTCGGCACTCATGCATTTCGGATAGGATGCTTTATGTGCCGAGTTTTTGATTTCGTGCATAGAAAAAGATGTATTGCTGAACGATTCCGGAAAGTTTGCCGATGCTGCGTGCGGCGGCCTGAATGTCCGATTTTGTCGGTGCAGGGCGCGCGGCCGAGGTGTCCGAGATCAAAAAATCGGAGAAATACAGTTCGGTCATTGCTCTTTCGATCCATACATCAACGGGGAAAGCATCCGCATGCCCGAGGGAGAACAAAAGGATGCAGTCCGCAACCTTCGGGCCGACTCCCGGAAATGTCAAAAGTTCTTTTCGTGCTTCGACTGTCGAAAGTGACCGCAGCTTTTCAAGATCATAACCATCGGCAATGCGTTTGGCGGATTTGATTATATACGAAGCGCGATAACCTGCACCGATTTGCTTCAATTCATCTTCGGAAAGTGCGGCAATGCGCTCCGGGGTCGGAAAAGCGAAAACTTCGCTGCTTTTACCGAAACCGCAACCGTCGGCTGCGCAGTCGGAAAAGTACCGCACGGGCAGCCTTTCCCCCGCAAGCGAACAGAGCCTGTCGATAATGCCCGATATGCGCTTGATATTGTTGTTTGCAGATATGATGAACGAGATCAGCGCTTCAAACGGTTCCTGGTTAAAAACGCGGATTCCGGATGAACCGGGAAGGCATACCCGAAGCCGTTCATCGGCGGCAAGCGCGGCTTCAACGGCGTAATAATCGCGTTTGAGGTCAAAATAGTCGATAAAAAGCTGCGCTTCCCCCTTTGCGCATGGAGTTACAATAAGCGAATTGCCGGATTGCACAACAAGCACGGCGCGCCCTCGAATAACACCTGTGAACGCAGGAGGATCCTCGGCATCGTGCAGACCGCATTCGCCAAATAAGCCCGCCTGCATATGCAAGGGAGTTTTGACCCAACGGAACGCCTGCCCGCAGGTGCAGCTTTTTTCAAGATCAAACGGTTTCGTGCCGTTGATAACAAGCATGTTTTTGAAATATTTGAACTTCATATGCCGATTATACGGCAGATTGCGCGGAAAGGGAAGTGTTTTGCCGAAAATATACAGCCGCGGCAGCAAAAAATGCTTGACAATACACCCGGAGTATGGTAACATTACTCATTGAGCCGCTCCAAAACGGTTTAAAGTGATGCAAAGGCATCCACCGTAAGGGCGAGACTGGTAAGAGGAGGAACTGTTATAATGTACGCAATCATCGTAACCGGCGGTAAGCAGTACAAGGTTGAGGTTGGCAGCGAGATCATGGTCGAAAAGCTCGATGAGCAGATCGGTGCAAACGTCAATTTCGATGTACTGATGATGGCTGACGGCGAAAACGTTCAGATCGGCACCCCCGTTGTTAAGGGCGTTTCTGCAAAGGCAGAGGTTCTCGAACACGGCAAGGGCAAAAAGGTCGTTGTTTTCAAGTATAAGCCCAAAAAGGATTATCGCAGGAAACAGGGTCATCGTCAGCCCTACACCAAGGTCAAGATCCTTTCCATCGGCTGAGAGGTAATTGCATGACCGAGATAACCGTTTTTTTGAAGGGCGGCAAACCGATAGGCTTTGATGCACACGGACATACGGGTTATGCCGAATGCGGAGAAGATATCGTTTGTGCAGCGGTTTCGGCAATCACGCAGACCGCCGCAATGGGCATTTCGGAGCTTGTCCGCTGCCCCGCCGCACTGGAGATCGAAGACGGAGGGCTCTATCTGATGCTTGAAAAAACCGTTAAAGGTTCAAAATTGCAGCAGGCAGAGCTTATACTTGGAACGATGCTTTTGGGGCTTCGTTCCGTTGAACAAGATTATAGTGATTATCTTAAACTGACAGAGAGGGAGGTTTAACTATGTTCAGGATCAATTTGCAGCTTTTCGCACATAAGAAGGGCGTCGGCAGCTCCCGTAACGGTCGTGAAAGTGAATCCAAGCGTTTGGGACCCAAGCGTGCGGACGGTCAGTTCGTTCTTGCGGGCAACATTCTCGTAAGGCAGCGCGGCACACATTTCCATCCCGGCAATAACGTCGGCATCGGTAAGGACGATACGCTGTTTGCAAAGGTTGACGGCATTCTTCGCTTCGAAACCAAGCACGGCGGCCGCAAGTGCGTCAGCGTTTATCCCGAGGAAATCGCAGGCTGAGCTTTTCACCGAGCGAATTCTTGACAGCTCCGCAAATTCGGACGGAGCGCAAACAAAACAACATAAAACAAAAAGCCGCGGTTTATCGACTGCGGCTTTTGTGCATGAATATGCATGAAGAAATGCACCTCTTCAAAAGCGCTGATCCGTAACAGCTTGTGCGGGCGGGATCAATGCTTGCTCATCATGCTGCGCCAGATGTGCTTCGTGTCGCGCTTTGCACGCTTGGGAACGTCGGGATAAACTGCCGAAACGGCGGCAACCGCCGCTGCCATGCCTAGTGCCATTCCGGAGACAAAACCGATAGCCTTCATTTTGCGTACCTCCTGCAATTTTTTGAACAGCCGAAAAGCCGATGCTGTTGCTCTGTTAGTTTGTTCACGGGATGCAAAGCTCATGCGCAGAAAAGGCGGCGGCAAATTTTTCAATTTATTCGCTGCGATAGGTTGCTAATTTTTTAAAATTGAATTATACTTGAAGTGCGGCAGTGCGCCGCGAACGGTAAAAATGGTACTGAAATGATTAAATTAAATCGGAGGCAGAAAATGAACAATAATTCAAAGGCATATGTAAACGATGTTATTAAAACGATGCTTGAACGCAGCAGCATTCGTGCTTACACGAACGAAAAACTTACCCCAGAGCAGATTTCTCTGCTTCAGGATGCCGCACTCAGTGCACCGACGGCAATGAATGCACAGGATCAGCGGTTTGTGTTCGTTACGAATGCGGAAATCATTGCAGAGCTTGAAGCGGGCGTTGTTGAGGCGGCGTGCGCCGGCGGCGATGCTGCTTTTGCCGAAAAAATAAAACAGCGCGGCGGCAAAATCATGTATGATGCACCTCTCTTTGTAGGTATTTTTGCTCATCCGGCAAAATTTTCGGGTGTTGATGCGGGCATAGCGGTTCAAAACATTGCGCTTGCCGCAAAAAGCATCGGCTTGGATTCCGTCATACTCGGGTTGCCGAGGCTCGCCTTTGAAGGCCCGAATGCGGCAAAATACAAAAAACTGCTCGGTATAGAAGAGGAGCGCGAATTCATGATCGGAATTTCCGTCGGTCATGCTGCAATGAGTAAAACCCCGCATGAGTGGGATTGCAGTCATATTATTGATATCAGGTAAGCACGTGCAGGCGGAACGGGAAAGTTTCAATTTTCATTCTGTTTTGTCCTGCTTTATCCCTGCCGTGCGGATAATGCCGGACAGATGTAAAATTCGCTGTTTAAGGCTGTGCTTTATCCCTGCCGTGCGGATAATGCCGAAAGAGGCAAACGGGGTAAGAAATAAGTTTGGAGGCAGCTTCGGACGGTTTACTCCGAAACGGAAGAAATAAACGGGCACGAAGCGGTTTGAATATGAGTAGAATACAGGTAAATGTCGGCGGGGTTCGCATGGGCGGCGGCGCACCGATTTCGATTCAGTCCATGACAAACACGGATACGCGCAATGCTGAAGCAACGGTGAAACAAATTCTGGAGCTTGAGAATGCGGGGTGCGAAATCGTCCGTTCCTCGGTTTATGATGAACGCTGTGTTGAAGTGCTGCCGCAAATAATATCAAAAATACATATTCCGCTCGTTGCGGATATTCATTTTGATTACAGACTTGCCATAGGTGCAATCAAGGCGGGTGTTGCCAAAGTCCGCATCAATCCGGGCAACATCGGCTCGGAAGCGGGCGTGCGGAAGCTTGCGGAATGCGCCTCGGCATACGGAGTTCCGATACGTATCGGAGTGAACGGCGGTTCGCTTGAAAAAGAACTTTTGCAAAAATACGGAGTATGCGCGGAAGCAATGGTTGAAAGCGCACAGCGTCACGCGGAACTGCTTGAAAACTGCGGCTTCAGCGACATTGTTGTTTCGCTTAAAGCATCGGATCCGGTAACGACTGTACGCGCCTATCGCCTGGCATCGCAAATTATGCCGTATCCGCTCCACATCGGTGTTACAGAGGCGGGCATGGGCGAGACTGCATTGCTGAAATCCGCAATCGGAATCGGCAGCCTGCTTATTGACGGCATCGGTGATACGGTGCGCGTTTCGATGACCGGAGGAGTTTTGCAGGAAGTTGAGGCAGCAAAGAAGATACTTCGCGCTGTCGGCCTGCGTAATGACGGGGCGGATGTTGTGAGCTGCCCGACCTGCGGGCGCACCCGCGTTAACCTTGAAGAAATAGTCAAAAAGGTTCGCGCTGCGCTGCCCGAAGATACGGGCAATGCAATAAAAATCGCAGTTATGGGCTGCGCTGTCAACGGCCCGGGTGAAGCGCGCGAAGCCGATATAGGCATTGCATTCGGTTCGGTGAACGCGGTTGTGTTTAAAAAGGGCGAAATAATCTATTCGGATAAGCTGCCGCAAGTGGTGGACAGGTTCATCGCAGATGCATCGGAAATGATGAAACGGAAATGAAATGACATGATTCTTGATTCATGCCTTGAATCTTTGAGCTGATTAACAAACCGAATCAAAGCAAAACGACTCGATTGCGGCTTTCGCGGCTCTGCAATTGATAAGGATTTTGCTTAGTTAAGTTAACCCGAAAACGGAAGAAAGGAAGCTTTCAATGTTGAGAAAGCCATGTTGAAAATGAACAAAAGCAGTGCGGAAGAATTGAATATGTATGAAAGCATAAACGAGTACGTAGGAACACCCGGCTCGGCTGCGCCGACCGATGTTCCGTGGGACGATCTTCCGCCGGCTGACACTTTCTCCGAAATGCCGTCGGATGTTCCGTGGAGGGATGATCCTCCTGACGGGGGGTTTTATTCATACTCGGAGGACGATGAACCATACATCGATGATTGCAGGCAGCCCGATTCCGTGCGAGCAAAAAATCAAAAAGAAAGTTCGACAGAAAAACAAAAGAACAGCGGACATTCAAAAAAGAACCTTGCCGTTGAGTATCTTGCAAACGGAACGGTTTCAATAAAGTCTGCCGTGCGCAGCAAAAAAACGGGCGAAATCAGTGTTGGTATCGAGTGTGCGCGCCTGCTGCTGCCTGCCGAAACGGAGGAGCTGGAAAAAAACATACAGGCGGAGCTTCAATATCAAACGGTCAAATGCAGCTTTGACTATTCCGAGGTTGTTGCGCGGCTTGTCGGCGAAGACGGTGAACCCGAACTGCTGCTTCGCGATCTTTGGTGCGAAACTGCACCGCAGCTTGAACCGATACTGCGCCGTTCACGCGTCGAAAGGCACGGAGGCGAATATGTATTCTTTGTTCCGGAACGGTACACGCGTGCAGTGTCTCAGGCGGCGGCAGGCGATTTCCGCGCATTTGTTGCGCACAGCTATGGTTGGAATACGCCGCTGCGCATTGTTGCCGATGCAAATGCGGATGACGGAATCGATCTTGCCGAACCTGTCGTAAAGCGCGATTGGGGCAAAGCGGCAGCTTTTAAAAAAACCGTCAAAACGCAGCGCCGGAACATTAAAAAGCTTTCTCCCGGCGATATTGTTTACGGAAAAGAAATTCTCAAACCCGAAGTTCAGCACATGGCGGATTTGGACGATAAATCCGGGCGCGTCACTGTAAAAGGAACAATACTGAGCATTGAAACATTTGTTTCACCAAAGCGCGGAACGGTTATAATCACGGTTTTTATAACCGACCTCACAAACTCCGTTGCGGTAAAGATATTTCCCGATGAAGCAGCAAAGGTGCGAACTTCACAGCTGCTTGAAAAAGCAAAGGAGGAGGGCGCGGCACTGATGGTGCGCGGCTGGTTCAGGTACGATAATTATGCCCGTGATTACTGTATTTTTGCGGACGATATAAACCGTTATCCCATCGAACGCAGAACTGATGCATCGGCCGAAAAGCGTGTTGAGCTGCACCTTCACACAAGGATGTCCGCAATGGATGCAACGGCGGATCTGGACAAAGTTGTTGAGCTTGCCGCAAAATGGGGGCATACGGCAATTGCAATAACCGACCACGGCGTTGTGCACTCTTTCCCGGAGGCAAAAAAAGCCGCCAAAAAGAACAACATAAAGGTTATATTCGGCTGCGAAGGCTATCTGCTTCCCGATTGCGAACTTGTTTCGATTGAAAGGGAGTATTGTGCCGTTGCGGTGACATATTTCGGAAGCGGCATTCACGGGCGCGTGTTTGATATCGGCGCAGTGAAGTTCGATTCGTTCGGGCGCGTTATTTCAACATTCAGAACTCCGGTGAACCCCGGCGTCCCTCAGCTTCCGCGCATTGCAAAGCTGACGGGTTACACGGATGATGATATCGACGGTGCACCTCTGCTTTCCGAAGCGGTGAATATGCTTTCGGATTTTGCGGGAGGGGCGTCGCTTGTTCTGCATTGCCCGGAACAGCTTGATCTGCTGCATGAACTGACTGCCGCGGCAGGACACGGAAAGGAACTCGGGCTCAGCAAAAGCTGCGTTTCGGGCTCAATGCTGATGCAGTATCTCCGCCGTGACTTAAAGGCGGAGGAAAGACAGCTTCCGGAGCTGAATGCGGGTGCGGCAGCGGAATGGACAGCAAAAAACACGGCCGATTTGCTGAGCAAATGCCGTGAGCTGAATGTTTCGACGGTTCCGCTGATTGACTGCACGATAAAAAATCTTCACAAGCAGAAAACGAACCACATTGTGCTGCTTGCGGCAACGCAGCCCGGACTTAAGAATCTTTATAAATTGGTTTCGTATTCAAACCTTGACCATTTTTATAAGACGCCGCGTATTCCGCGCAGCCTTTTGAACCTGCACCGCGATGGAATTATAATCGGCACGGCATGCGAGGCCGGTGAGCTTTTCCGTGCAATGGTGGGCGGAAAAAGCGAGGAGGAACTGCTCAAGATAGCTTCATGGTATGATTACCTTGAAATTCAGCCGACAGGAAACAATGCCTTCCTTGTGCGCGATGGGCTTGCAAAGGATGATGAAGAGCTTCGAGATTTCAACCGCCGTATTGTTGCACTCGGCGAAAAACTGAACAAACCCGTTGTTGCAACGGGAGACGTTCATTTTATCGAACCGGAGGATTCGATTTTCCGCGCAATACTGATGTGTTCTCAGAATTTCAAAGACGCAGCGGTTCAGCCGCCTCTTTATTTCAGAACAACGGAAGACATGCTTGCGGAGTTTCAATATCTCGGCAGCGACAAGGCGTTTGAAGTTGTTGTTAAGAATACAAATTTGATTGCCGATATGTGTTCTCAGCTCCGCCCGTTTTTGGATGAAAAACAGACTTACTCGCCGGAACTTCCGGGCGCGGCGGATGAACTTAAGAGCCTTGCCCTGAACACCGCGCACGAGCTTTACGGAGATCCGCTGCCGGAAATCGTCCAAAAAAGACTCGATAAGGAATTGAACTCAATCATCGGCAACGGTTACTCATCGCTCTATATGGTTGCGCAGAAACTTGTTTCGAAATCCCTCAGCGACGGCTATCTTGTCGGTTCAAGGGGTTCGGTTGGTTCGTCCTTTGTTGCACACCTTGCAGGGATAACCGAGGTAAACGCGCTTCCCGCGCATTATCGCTGTCCGAATTGCAAATACAGCGAATTTCCCGATGTAGGCGATGACTCACGCTGCGGAATTGACCTTCCGCCGAAAGACTGCCCGAACTGCGGAGCACCGCTGCGACGGGAAGGATATGAAATTCCGTTTGAAACTTTCCTTGGTTTCAAGGGTGATAAAACTCCGGATATCGATCTTAACTTTTCAGGCGAATATCAGCCTGTTGCGCACAAATTTACGGAGGTCATGTTCGGTGAGGGCCATGCCTTCCGCGCGGGCACGATTTCGGGCGTTAAGGATAAAACCGCATACGGTTATGTGCTGCACTATTGCGAGGAATACGGGTTGAACCTTTCCGAAGCGGAAAAAAACCGTCTTGCAACGGGCTGCGTCGGCACGCGCCGAACAACGGGGCAGCATCCGGGCGGCATTGTAATCGTCCCGGAAGATTTGGAGATTTTTGACTTTTGTCCCGTGCAGCATCCGGCGGAAAAAATCGATGCCGAGAGCATAACAACACACTTTGACTTTCATGCATTGGACGACAAACTTGTTAAACTCGACATTCTCGGACATGATGACCCGACAACGCTGCGAATGCTTCAGGATATAACGGGCATAGATCCGAAGAGCATTCCGCTGCATGACGAAAAAACGATGTCCATTTTTAAGTCCGATGAGGCACTCGGAATATCCCTTAAGGAGCTGAAATGCGATGTCGGCAGCCTCGGCATTCCCGAATTCGGAACGAACTTCGTTCGCGGAATGCTGATGGATACGCGTCCGACAACAATGGAAGAGCTTGTTCGTATCGCCGGACTTTCCCACGGCACGGATGTGTGGCTCAAAAATGCGCAGGATCTTGTGCGGGACGGCACAGCGACACTGATGGAGGTTATATGCACACGCGACGATATTATGAATTATCTCATTGCACACGGCGGAGAACCCTCGCTGTCGTTCAAAACAATGGAGAGCGTCCGAAAGGGCAAGGGACTTAAACCCGAGATGGAGGATGCAATGCACGAGAACAATATTCCGCAGTGGTATATCGACAGCTGCAAAAAAATCAAGTATATGTTCCCGCGCGCTCATGCAGCGGCGTATGTTATGATGTCTTTCCGCGTAGCATATTATAAGGTGCATTACCCGCTTGCGTTCTATGCGGTTTATTTCACGGTTCGTGCGGATAAATTTGATATCGAACAGTGCCTCGGAGGTGCGGAACGGGTACTCGGCAATCTTGCGGAACTTAAGGCAAAGGATAAACTTGAAACAAAGGACGAGGAACAGACAGTTATCCTTGAAATGGTCTATGAAATGAATCTGCGCGGAATCGAACTGCTTCCGATAGATATTTACAAATCGAAAGCAACGCGCTTCACGATCGAGGACGGCAAGCTTCGGCCGCCGTTCAACGCCATTGCGGGTTTGGGCGATAACGCCGCCCTGCTCATTGAAAAAGGTGCGGAGGGAGGACAATTCATTTCCCGCGAGGAGTTTGTGAAGCGTACCCGTGCAAATTCCGCCGTGATGGAAAAGTTGGATGCCCTCGGATGCCTTAACGATTTACCGGACAGTGATCAGGTTTCAATGTTCTGATGGGACGCCGCACGGACGGCAGGACCGTCCGAACCGCGCGATATTCGGAAAATTCCGCAATATATGCAATGTTTTTTCGGAAAGCTATTGCTTTTTGAGGCAAAGTATGGTATGCTTACCCCAGTAATGAGTTTTTTGATGCATTTAAGCCTTAAAATCGTGTTAAAATGCATCATTTCGGATGAGCGGCATGAGTTTTCGTGCATTTAAGAGTGGGCAAACCCCGCTCTTTAATTTTGAAAAAACCTTGCGCATGCGTTGCGTTTCGGAGGAATTGCGGTTGAAGCTGACAGACAGGATTTTTGAGCTCACGGAATCAAAAGTTCGTGAATTGGGCTATGAGCTCTATGATGTTGAATATCAAAAGGAATACGACAATTGGGTTCTCACCCTCTATATCGACAGTAAAAACGGCATTTCGCTCGATGATTGCGAAATTGTGAGCAATGCTGTTGATCCGATTCTTGATGAAGCGGATCCGATTGAACAGGCATACTATCTTTCGGTCAGCTCTGTCGGCATAGATCGCCCGCTGGAAAAAGACAAAGACTTTCAGCGCAGTCTCGGCAAAACGATCGACGTGAAGCTTTACGCGCCGCTGAAAGGCAAAAAGGAGTTCTGCGGAGAGCTTGTTTCGTTTGATGCGGAATCATTTACGGTTCGCACATTGCCCCGAAAACCGGGCGAAGCTTCGGAAACGGTCACCGTTGGGCGCAGGCAGGCGGCACTCGTGCGCCCGCACATAGATTTTTAAACATTCCCGGGGCTGCGGGTTCAAAAAATTAAAATTTTTAAACCGAAAAATATTTGTGATTTCTAAGGAGTATAAATATAATGAAGAACAATGCCGAGCTTATCAGCGCGCTTAACGTAATCAGCAAACAGCGCGGGATTTCCGTTGACGTCCTTGCGGATGCTATCGAATCAGCACTTGTAAGTGCCTATAAAAAGAATTACAACGTGAACTGCAACGTCCGTGCAAATCTGGATCGCGAAACAGGCGCAATCGAAATCTGGGCTTCCAAAACCGTTGTTGAACAGGTTGAAAACCCCTTTACGGAAATTTCAATTGAAAAAGCAAAGCAGATAAATCCGCTTTATGAAATCGGCGATGTTCTCGAGGAGGAAGCGGACACAAAGAATTTCGGCAGAATCGCGGCGCAGACTGCAAAGCAGGTCGTTATGCAGCGCATTCGCGAAGCGGAACAGGGCGCAATCTTTGAGGAATATTCCGACAAAGAATATGAAGTGCTGACGGCAATCGTTCAGCGCGTCGAGAAGAACGGTGTTTATGTTGAACTCGGCAAAACCGACGGCATAATTCCGTTCAACGAGGTTATCGTCGGCGAAAACTATGCGCCGAATGACCACATCAAGGTTTATGTTCTGAAAATACAGCGCGACACGAAAGGCCCGCAGATTATCGTTTCAAGGACGCATCCCGGCCTTGTAAAGCGGCTGTTTGAGCTTGAAGTACCCGAAATTCAGAGCGGAGTCGTGCAGATAAAGTCTGTTGCACGTGAGGCCGGACAGCGCACCAAGATCGCGGTTGCAAGCTTAGATCCTCAGGTTGATGCCGTCGGTGCATGTGTCGGACAACGCGGCACAAGGGTCGAAAACATCGTCAACGAGCTCCATAACGAAAAAATGGACATCATAGAGTGGGATCCCGATATTGCGGTTTATATCGCAAAAGCTCTCGGCCCCGCAAAGGTTTTGATGGTTTACATTAACGAAGCGGAAAAGGCAGCGAAGGTAATCGTTCCCGATAATCAGCTTTCACTTGCAATCGGCAAGGAAGGACAGAACGCAAGGCTTGCCGCAAAGCTCACAGGCTGGAAGATAGATATCAAGAGCCATTCCCAGGCTGAAGCGGATATGGAACTTGAGATGGGTTCCGCTGACGGCATTTCCGACGGTGAAAACGGAAGCGATATGTTCAATAATGACGCGGCATTCGGAGAGCAGGGTTTCAACGGTGCCCCCATGAATTTTAATGATTTCGGCGGGCAGAACATCTGATTTTCATCGAAACAAAATTTCAAACATGATTTAGATTTTAACAGAAGTTTTCGACAAACTGAAAACGATTTTGGTACGGAGGTTGCGAATTGCAAAAGAAAATCCCTCTGCGCATGTGCGTCGGCTGCCGTGAGATGCGGCCCAAAAGAGAACTCGTGCGCGTTGTGTGCAGCAAAGACGGGCAGATTTCCGTTGACCTGACAGGAAAAGCTGCAGGACGCGGTGCGTATGTATGCCCAACGGAGGAATGCCTTAAAAAAGCCGTTAAAACACGTGCGCTTGAAAGGGCCTTCTCTCAAAAAATCGAACCCGAAGTCTTTGACAAGCTTGCGGCGCAGGTGGAGCACGCAAAAACCGAGCCGCAAAATTCGGCGGAAGAAAAGCGCGAAGCGGCACCAGATTTGCTGAAATCATCCGCGAACAACAAAGAGGGGTGAGCGGCTTTGACAACAACTGACGTAAAACTCAACAATTCGATTGGTTTGGCGATGAAAGCGGGCAAAATTGCTTCCGGAGATTTTTCGGTTGAAAAAGCCGTCAGATCCGGAACGGCAAAGCTCGTTATGCTCGATGAGAGTGCGTCCGAAAACACAAAAAAACAATGGCGGGATGCGTGCAGCTTCAGGAACATTCCGCTGATAAAAATTCGCGCAATGGGCAGCGCGATCGGAAAACCTGCCAGGATGGTTGCCGCCGTGACGGACGAAGGTTTTTCGGCAATGATAATTAAAAAATTCAACAAAAACAATGAAGCAATGACTGAACTTACGGAGGCAATGACCGATGACAAAGGCTGAATTATTGAATAACGCAAAAAGGATCCAAGCCGCAGCACAGGAATTGCTGGATAAAACGAGCGTCCTCAAAACAGACATCGGCAATTCTCTCCAAGCGGCGAAACGCCATGAAAGCAAACTTATCGGCAAGGAGCGCGCTTCAGAGGCGGAACGCAGAGAAAAAGAAAAGGCCGAGCGTTTAATTGAATACCTCAATTCGGACGAGCAGCGCGGCGTTTATGTCAGCGATCGCGATTCTGCTGCGGGAAATGCCGCGGCGGGAATTCCCGCTGATGCAGGTGCCGAAAAAGCACCAAAGGCGGAGGCGGAAAAGGTACAGGGTGAACCGAGACCCGAAAATGCGGACAGGAAGCCCGAACCGCCCGAGCAAAAGCCGGTGCAGCCCGCTCCGAAGCCCGAAGAATCCGAAAAAATGGGGCAAAAACCTGTTAAGCCCGAAGAAAACAAACCCGAAAAGGCGGCGAAACGGGAACAGGAACAAAACGTGGATAAGCCCGCCGAACATAAGCCCGAAAAGGCAGAACCGGTTCGGAATAACGTTGCTGACAAGGTCGCAGACAGTGTCAATGACGCGCAAGAAACAAAGGATAAAAACAACAAAGAAATGCCCGGAGCAAACAAAGAAACAAAACAAAACAGCGAACAGGCTGCAAAAACTAAGAATACAGCGGAAAAAACCGAAATTTCCGCAAAGTCCGACTCTTCCGAACGTGTTGCGGAACGAACCGAAAATGCAGAGCAGCCCAAGAAGAACGAGTCTCCCGAAAACGGAAGGAGTTCCGACAGAAGCCGCAGTCCGCAAAGAACGAACGACGGCCGCCGCGGCGACAGGCCTTCCTACGACAGGAATTCCCGCGGTGACAGACCGCAGGGCGACAGGCCTTCTTACGACAGGAATTCCCGCGGTGACAGACCGCAGGGCGACAGGCCTTCTTACGACA
>CALAXO010000132.1 GCA_937894955.1 uncultured Clostridia bacterium | reverse complement strand
TCCGAGTGTGGACGCAAGTGAGCCCGAGGTTGACAGCAGTTTGCCCCAACTGTCATAGCGGTATTCTACAACTGTTGCTCCGGTTTTGTCAATGAGTTTGACGATATCGCTCCGGGCATTGCGGAGGTAATAGTAATAATTTCCGTTATAGTTCACGGCAACGACTTTGCCGTCAGCGTCGTAGCTGAAGCGGAGCTTTGAAGTCGTTGTGCTTCCGTCGCTGTTCGTTGTGGTTTTGACGGTGCCCATGAGCAGCGTGCCGTTATAGTAATAGTCCGTAACGGTGCTGCCGATGGTTTTTCTTGTGCGGATGCCGTTTTCATCGTAGCTGTAGACATACGAATTCGAGCGTCCGGAGGATGATGCTTTCGGGGTATACGACTTCAGCCGCTGACCTTCCCAAACCAGAGTTGCACCGAGGTAGTTCGTCGGGTTGCCGGAAGCGTCATATGTTATGCTTTCGCCATCGTACGAAGTGAGCTGATCCGGCAAATTATAAGCATGTGAATACTTCGTATTCTGATAGTTAGTACAATTTAATCATGGTTCTGGCAACAACATCAAACAGCGCCGAAATGTTACAGCAGCTGCTCGATTATTGTTTTGCAGTCGTTTGCTTCATCGTAAAATTCGTAGCATACCTTCTCACCATCTTTTGTTTGAGAGATAAACTTAAGAGGTTTGCCGTTGGATACAGGCCACTCAGGTTCCTGAACCCACAGCGGTTTCCTCTTTGTGATAGGGAAAGCTTTGCGCAACTCGTTTTTTGCTTCGCGCTTCCTTTCACTCTTTTTTAAATCCGAAGGCAGCTTGTCCAGAATATCTTGAACGATTATATCGGCTTCTTTTCCGCCGACGTAATCCATACCTATTTCGTACATAAAATCATATTTTGTGTACGACGGGGGTGTTTTGATTTTAATATCCGGGTAAACTGTCTTGACAAGGCTGCTTACTATGTCATGCATATTGCCGAAGAATCCGTAACCGAAAGCAAGCGCAGTGGCCTTTACGCGAAAATTGTTTGCTTCGAGTGCCGAACGGGAATGACATATGTTCCAAAACTCATGTTTGGGATCGGTCTTCATTTCCTCAGTCAGCAGCGATTGAAGCCATGGCCAAAGCTCGGGCTCGGAAGCCTGTTCAATCTCAAAATCACTGCCGCTCATTTTCCCTTCCGCATAGCGGATTGCTGTCTTAATATAGTTTTCCATGGTTACCTCCAAAACTTATAATCAAGCATATTTGTATAGCCCACAAATTTATGCAATATTGCATGTGATGCACGTGTCATTGGAATAATTTCTGGACTGTTTGCAATTCCATAAACATGATGTAATTGTATAAAATCACCGTCAAATCCTATAGGGGCTTTTCCTTTTGCCATTCTGGCAACATTATCTTCAGTCAGATCATATAACATTGATTCTGTTTCTTTATGACTTTTCCAATATGATGACTTTTGCTTGCGCCAAGCTGAAGACTTATGCGAACAACTGTTATGCACCAACACAAACTCATCCGAGTCTGCATTTGCAGAGACATAGTATGTGTGATAGTCTTCGACTTCAAAGTTATAGACGGTTACGGGGTTTTCAAGCAGTTCATGCTGAATCTGCTCAACAACAACATACTCGCCGTTATTGAGTACAAGGATATCACCTGCACGGAGGTTGATTGCGCTTGTCCAACCTTTTTGTGCAGAATAGAACGGGTGAGAAGGCGTTGACTTTATGGTTTTTCCGTCTATGGTTACATCAACAAGCTCATCCGTTTCGTTCACAAAGGTTTGAACAACCCGCTTGTACTCGGTTTCTCCGGTTTCGGGGTTTGTTGCAAGAACACAGTCGCCCTCTTTGATATTTTCAATGGCAGTACTGCCGTCATCCGTTTTGATCTGTGTTCCGGCAACAAAACAGACGTTGCCGCCTTTAGCGGCGGTATAGGCTCCGCAAATCGCGGTTCCTACTTGTGCTGCTGCAGAGAATATTCTTTTTTGCTTTTCATATGCATCGGCGTTGCCTCCCATAATCCAGTCGCGAACAAAGTTAGTTCCGTCATTTGAAGTATCGCTCGATGCGGTTAGCCCCTCACCGATTTCTGCCATTCCGTTAACTACCGTTGCAGTCCCCGCAACAGCTGTTGCTGTTGCGACCGCAACCATTATCGGCGCGGCTGCTCCGCATGTCAATATCGTTGCTGCTGCCGCAATCGCAGTTACACCGATTGAAACAAGCTTTGCACCTGAAAAAAGGCTCTTGAACGAAAAGTTGCCGTTGCCGTCAACACTATTTATCGGATCGTTCAGGCAATAAGCATAAGCGTTATGCCCCAGGACGCCCTGACCGGTTGACAGGAGGACGTCCGCAGAGATAAACCTTCCGACTGAGGGATCATAGTACCTGCTTTGGAGGTAATAGAACCCCGTTTCCTCATCGAACACGTATCCACGGTAGCGGAAGGGATTATTCTTTCCGAGTGTGGACGCGAGTGAGCCCGATGTTGACAGCAGTTTGCCCCAGCTGTCGTAGCAATATTCTACAACAGTGCTGCCGCTGTTGTCAATGAGTTTCACAATGTCATTCTGT
>CALAXO010000131.1 GCA_937894955.1 uncultured Clostridia bacterium | reverse complement strand
CGGCAGCATCAATGCGTGCAGCGGCGGGATGAAGTTCACAACCGAACGCTACGACAGCAAGGGCTACAGCGGACCGTTTGCGGTTATGCTTCCCGGTGTCCGCGTTGCGGGTTCGCTTGCAGAACAGGAATAAATAATTCGCCTGCGAAAGCACTTTATTAACTGAATAAAGCAGAAAAATCGGCACTCGCTGTTGTTCGGCGGGTGCCGACTCTGTAATTGGAGTGAAAAACGTATGAGTATTAACATTGAAAAAAGCAGAAAACTTGCTTTGGTGGTTGACATGTACGGATGTCCGAACCGATGCAGGCATTGCTGGCTCGGCCGATTGCCGAATATTCCGCAGGAAAACGGTGCGGATGAAATGCTTGTGAACAGCTTTCGTCCGTATTTTGAACAAATTGAATATTACAGTTGGCTTCGCGAACCGGATTTTTGCGGGGAATACAGAGCGCGCTGGGAACGCGACAAGGCGTTGAGCGTCAATTGCGAACCGCAAAGGTTTGAGCTTGCAAGTTTTTGGCGGCTCGTCAGAGACGGGGAGTATGTAAAGTTCCTCCGTGAAGTCGGCGTAAAAGTCGTTCAGCTCACATTCTTCGGCGGAGAGGAAATGACGGATAGGTACATCGGCCGAAAAGGTGCGTATTCGGAATTGCTGAAAGCGACGGAAATTCTGCTGCAAAACGGCATTGCACCGCGTTGGCAGGCGTTTATAAATGCAGAGAACAAGGATGAAGTTGCGGAACTTCCGAAACTTGCGGAAAAGCTGAACCTTGCCGAACGCTGCCGGCAGATCGGGCAGGATTATAAATTCTTTGTTCATGCGGGAAGCTGCGACGGTGAAAATCGCAAGCTCTATCCGATTCGCATCATCAAGAGCGACATCCCGCAATGCCTTGTGCCGTACTATTGGCAGTATGAAGGATTGCGCACCGAGGCGGAATGTGTCGAAAGCCTGCTGAAGCGCAGCGAGAATCCGGATTATTCCAACGGAGATTTCATTGTTCTTAATATTACGAATAACTTTGACATTTGGTATAATTACACGCACATGTCTCCTGAATGGAGAATTGGCAACCTGAAAATTGACGGTATTGAGGAAATAATGCGCCGAATTAACGAGGAAGACACTTTTGCACAGCGCGAAGCAAGGAAAATCACGTTTGCGGAGCTTGCGGAACGGTACGGCGATGCAGCCTCGGAACGTGCATTTTCAATCGGTGACTATGAATCCTATCTGTTTAATAAACACCTTGAACAGGAATATTCGGGTTGAGTCGAAATATCGGGTAAGGGACCGAAGAATTCTTTGGCTTTATTTCCCGGGAAACAGAGCCGATCGGGTCGGACGGAATAATTATTTCCCGGGAAATTGATTCCGTTTACATCAGTTTATGAAATGATGAAGGGCATTTCCAACATGTTTGGAAATGCCCTTTTGAAATAGCTCGACGCAAGGTAAAAAATCACAAATTATCAAAAATATTTGCCCCGCTGCGCATGAGCCACGAGCGCAGTACTGCGGAAAGAATCGTATTGAGTGCAAAGAACAACACAAGGTAAAGCTCCGCTCCGAGCGCATGTGCGCCGAGGAACCAACCGGCACCGAACAGCAATACGTACAGCCATCCGCCGAAAAGAGCGAACATCACGCTTGAACTCTGTTTTATGGGCGTGATTTCGGTCGTCCAATTCAAATTCGGCTTTTTGAGATCAAGGAACAACCCGAATTCGGCAAGAAGAACAACGAGGGAAAGACATGCAAGGATTACTGCAATCGATGAACCTATCGGCACGGCAAATGCGATACATATGCAGATTGCGGCGAAAAGCACCGAAATTCCGGAGAGAAGGAACTGCATTGCAAGCTTTGCACGGAGGATCTGCTGCGTGGTTACGGGCATTGAACGCAGAATCCAAAGCGTTTTTCCCTCCAAAGAGACGGACGGTGCGGTCATATCGTTCATTGTGGACACGAGGCAGACAGCGGCGGCAGCAAGTATCGCAACCGTTCCTGTGTCGCTGCCGAAAAGCTCAAACAGCATTGAACGAATAGCTGCACCCTTAATGAGAAGCAGAATGCCTGCAACGGGCATGATTATAACGCCCAAACCGCAATTGAGCATATATGCAGGGTTTGCGGTGAATCGGCTAAACTCGCGCTTGAGTAAGGCGGAAAAAACGCCGCTTGCCTTTTGCCGGGCATTCCGATTATACTTTGCGGTTACTGTATCGGAAGAGGCGGTTGCAAGCTTCAAAAAACTCTTCGACATAACATAGAATGTGAGCAGTGCAAGTGCGGCTGTGCCGAACACGGGCAACAGAGCGGAAACAAGGTTTCCCGCTGACATCCGCCCGAAAAGGTAAACAGGATAAGCAAAGTTTTTGACACCTGCCCCTATTGTGCCCGCATATTGCGCAAACTGCATCAAAAGGGTCGTTATATTGTTCACAACAT
>CALAXO010000130.1 GCA_937894955.1 uncultured Clostridia bacterium | reverse complement strand
GGCGCAAAGGAAATTATGTGCATCCGTGTTCTGGGCGGTTCCTCAAGGAAATTCGCAAGCGTTGGCGACGTTATCGTAGCTTCCGTAAAGAGCGCATCCCCCGGCGGCGCAGTCAAGAAGAAGGATGTTGTTAAGGCAGTTGTTGTTCGCACGGTCACCGGCGTTCATCGTGAAGATGGCAGCCATATCCGTTTCGACGATAATGCAGCAGTCATCATCAATGACCAGAAACAGCCCCGCGGCACCCGTATTTTCGGGCCGGTCGCAAGGGAGCTTCGTGAGAAGGACTACATGAAGATTGTGTCCCTCGCACCCGAAGTTCTGTAAGGAGGTACATCTATGAGCAGTAAGCTTAACATCAGGACCGGCGACACCGTTATGGTCATCACCGGCGACGAAATGAAAGATCGCGGTAAAACCGGCAAAGTGCTCAAGGTTTATCCCGAAGCACAGCGCGTTGTCGTCCAGGGCAGGAAAATGATCGTCCGCCATCAGAAACCCCGTCAGCAGGGCGAAACCGGCGGAAGGCTTGAAAAAGAAGGCACGATTCACGTTTCAAACGTTATGCTCGTTTGCCCCAACTGCAAAAAGCCCACTCGCGTAGGTCACGCCTTCATCGAGAAGGATGGCAAAAAGGTTAAAGTTCGTGTTTGCAAGCGTAAGGCGTGCGGCAAGATAATCGACTGATTGAGGAGGTAAAATAATAGTGGCTAAGAAAGAAACAGCACAGGCTCCCGCAAAGAAGAAAGCAAAGCAGGAAGCCGCTCCGTTCACCGAGCCCGCCCGTCTCCGCCTGAAATATAAGGAGATCATTCCTCAGCTCGTTGAAAAATTCGGTTATGAAAACCCCATGCAGGTACCCAAGCTTGAGAAGATCGTTCTCAACATGGGTCTCGGCTCCGATAAGGACAACCCCAAGGGTATCGATGCGGCAGTTGAGGAACTCGGCATCATCGCCGGTCAGAAGCCCGTCATCACCAAGGCTAAGAAGTCCGTTGCAAACTTCAAAGTCCGTCAGGGCATGAACGTCGGCGCAAAGGTTACCCTCCGCGGTGATCGCATGTACTATTTTGCCGACAAGCTCATGAACATCGTTCTGCCCCGCGTTCGCGACTTCCGCGGTGTTTCCGACACCAGCTTCGACGGTCGCGGCAACTACGCAATGGGTCTTAAAGAACAGCTGATTTTCCCCGAAATCAACTATGATGATGTTGACAAAGTTCGTGGTATGGACGTTATCTTTGTCACCACCGCAAAGACCGATGAAGAAGCAAAAGAGCTTCTCAGGCTTCTGGGCATGCCCTTTGGCAACAACGACTGAGGGAGGATTTCATAATGGCAAAGACATCATTAAAAAACAAGCAGCAGGCTACTCCCAAGTATTCCACCAGGGCTTACACCCGTTGCCGTCTCTGCGGCAGGCCCCATTCCGTTCTCCGCAAGTACGGAATCTGCCGCGTTTGCTTCCGCGAACTCGCCTACAAGGGCGAGATTCCCGGTGTTCGTAAAGCCAGCTGGTAAGAAGGAGGATATTTCAATGCTCGTAACAGACCCCATTGCCGATATGCTTACAAGGATCCGCAACGCTCTCATCGTCAAACATGACACCGTAGACGTTCCCGTTTCCGTAATGAAGCTCGCAATCGCTGACATTCTCCTTAACGAAGGTTACATCAAGGGTTACACCGTCGGCGGCGAAGGCGTTCAGAAGATGATGACCATCACCCTTAAGTACGGCGCAAACCGTCAGAAGGTTATCACCGGCCTCAAGCGTATTTCCAAGCCCGGCCTGCGCGTTTATGCCCGCAAGGATAACATCCCCAAGGTTCTCAACGGCCTCGGCATCGCCATCATTTCCACTTCCCGCGGCATCATGACCGATCGCGAAGCAAGGAAACAGGGCGTCGGCGGCGAAGTTCTCGCCTACATTTGGTAACAACCCGCAAACGTGAATCAAACCTGAATTCACTCAGGCTTTGATTCACGCAAATAACACAGCTGATACGCCTATGCCCGGAACAAAACAGGCCGGGCACGGGCGAAAGCAAGATAATGCATTAATATTTGGAGGTGCACAATGTCTCGAATCGGAAAACTTCCGATCACTATCCCTGCCGGAGTGACAATTACGGTTTCTGACGATAATACCGTGACAGTCAAGGGCCCCAAGGGTCAGCTCTCCGAGAAGATCAGCCCCCGCATCAAGGTTTCCATGGATGCAGGCATCCTCAAGGTAGAACGTCCCACCGATGAAAAAGAAGACCGTTCTCTGCACGGACTTTCCCGTACCCTCATCAACAATATGGTCGTCGGTACCACCAAAGGTTTCGAGAAAAAGCTTGAAATCAACGGCACCGGTTACAGGGCTCAGAAGAACGGCAACAAGCTCGTTCTCAATGTCGGTTATTCACACCCTGTTGAATTCGAAGAAGGCGACGGCATTACTTTCGACGTTCCCGCTCCCAACCGTATCACGGTTCAGGGCATCGACAAGCAGAAAGTCGGTCAGATCGCAGCAGACGTCCGCGCGGTTCGTGAGCCTGAACCCTACAAGGGCAAGGGTATCAAGTATGACTATGAAGTCATCATCCGCAAGGAAGGTAAGACCGGTAAATAACAGGAGGAGTATAGCAGTATGATTAGTAAGCTTGATAAGAATGCAAAGCGCAAGGCACGTCATTACCGTACCCGCAGGCATATCATCGGCACACCCGCAAGGCCCCGCCTGAATGTTTACCGCAGCCTGAATCACATCTATGCTCAGGTTATCGATGACTCCGTCGGAAACACCATTGCGGCAGCTTCCACCGTTGAAGCATCCGTAAAGGCATTGATCGAAGGCAAAAACAAGAAGGAAGCAGCGTTCATCGTTGGTGAAACCGTTGCAAAGCGCGCACTTGAAAAGGGCGTTGCAAAGGTCGTTTTCGATCGCGGCGGTTATCTTTACACCGGTCGCGTTGCCGAGCTGGCAGCCGGTGCCCGCAAGGCCGGCTTGGATTTCTAATGGAGGTATACTATGCAAAACAGGCGTAATTACACCCCGGAAGTACCGGAATTCAAAGAAAAGCTCGTCTCCGTCAACCGTGTAGCAAAGGTTGTTAAGGGCGGTAAAATTTTCCGCTTCTCCGCGCTCATCGTTGTCGGCGATGAAAAGGGTCGCGTCGGTGTCGGCATGGGCAAAGCTGCCGAAATCCCCGAAGCGGTTCGCAAGGGCGTTGAGGACGCAAAGCGTCACCTCATCAACGTTCCCATCGTCGGAACTACCATTCCTCACGCTGTTGAAGGCAAGTTCTCCAAGGGTCATGTTCGCATGCTCCCCGCAGAACCCGGTACCGGCGTTATCGCGGGCGGTCCCGTTCGCTGCGTTCTCGAAATGGTCGGCATCAAAGATATCCGCACCAAGAGCTACGGTTCCAACAACCCCGCAAACTGCGTGAAGGCAACCATTGATGGGCTTGCACAGCTCCGCACCGCGGAGCAGATTGCTCATCTGCGCGGTAAGAGCGTTGCCGAAATTCTTGACTGATTGGGAGGGAATTATAATGGCAAACCTGAAAGTTACACTCGTTAAGAGCACCATCGGAGCACTGAAAGACCAGCAGGCGACCGTTAAGGCACTCGGTCTTCACAAGCTCAATCACACGGTCATCAAGCCCGACAATGCTTGCATCCGTGGCATGATCTTCAAAGTGAAACACCTTGTTAAGGTGGAAGAAGCAGACGCATAAGGAGGTTACCGCATGAATCTACATGAGTTAAGGCCCGCCGAGGGTTCAACAAGTGCAAGGAAGCGTGTGGGTCGCGGCTCCGGTTCCGGTATCGGCAAAACCGCCGGTTACGGTCACAAGGGTCAGAAGGCTCGCAGCGGAAGCAAGAAGAACGGCTTTGAAGGCGGTCAGATGCCTCTGCCCCGTCGTCTCCCGAAGAGAGGCTTCCACAACAACTTCATGAAAGTTTATTCCGTTGTCAACATCGAGGCTCTCAACCGCTTCGAGAACGACACTGTAATCACCGCTGAGCTTCTCAAGGCAGAAGGCATCATCAGCAAAATCGAGAAGGACGGCCTCAAGGTTCTGGGCCGTGGCGAGCTTACACAGCGCCTTACTGTTAAGGCGGCGAAGGTATCAAATTCAGCCCGTGAAGCTATCGTTGCGGTGGGCGGAACTGTAGAGGTGCCGAATGTTTAAGACTATCATCAATGCTTGGAAAGTCAAGGACATCCGCACCAAGATGCTCTACACTCTGCTCTTGATCGTTGTCTACAGACTCGGCTCCTTCATCCCCGTTCCCAGTGTAAACGGTGAAAAACTCGGAGAGTTGATTGCAAGCTATGACTTCCTCAGCTTCCTCAACCTCTTCTCCGGCGGTTCCCTGAACAATTTCTCACTCTTTGCAATGGGTATCTCGCCCTACATCACGGCATCGATTATTCTTCAGCTCCTCACCATTGCATTCCCCTCCCTTGAGAAACTTTCCAAGGAAGAGGACGGCAGGGAAAAGATCGAAAAAATCACCCGTATCGTGGGCATCGTTCTCGCTCTTATCCAGTCCGTAAGCATTGTTGTCGGTCTCAACAGCGCAAACGGCGATCTCATCAAAAAGATCACCATCTTCGGCACAAGCGGCTTCGGCACATTCATGAACGGCTTTATGCCCTATGTTATCACGGGCATCTGCTGCACCGCAGGTACTGCGTTCCTGATGTGGATGGGTGAGCGCATCACTGAAAAGGGCATCGGCAACGGCGTTTCAATGCTGATCTTCGCATCCATTGTTTCCTCCGTTCCCAATGTTGTTATCAACCTTATCAACGGTACTTTCCACATTGTCCCGACCACTAACGGTCTTGCGTACAAGTGGTGGTACGGAATCGTGGTTATCCTTGTGGTTCTTATCCTCACCGTTGGTATCGTTACCGTTGAAAAGGCCGTTCGCCGCATTCCCGTTCAGTACGCAAAGCGCGTTATCGGCAGGAAACTCTACGGCGGACAGTCCACGCATATCCCTCTCAAGGCGAATGCAAACGGCGTTATGCCCCTGATCTTCGCTATGACGATTCTTCAGGTTCCCGGCATGATCGGTCAGTTCTGGCCCAAGGGCAAGTTCTATACATTTGTAAGCACTTACCTCAGCCCGGCAACCACGAATATCGCCGGCATAATCATTTACTATGTGCTTTATGCCATCATGATCGTGGGCTTCGCTTACTTCTACTCCTCCATCACCTTCAACCCTGTTGAGATTTCCAAAAATCTCCAGCAGAACGGCGGATTTATTCCCGGTATTCGTCCCGGTCGTCCTACTTCGGATTACCTTCAGAAGAAGTGCAGCCGCCTGACAATGTTCGGCGCACTCTTCCTGATGATTATCGCAATCATCCCCACTCTGCTCCTGAAGGTGCTGAACATCACCGTGTTGTCTGCTTTCGGCCCGACGAGCATTCTGATTATGATCAGTGTGTCCATCGAAATTGCCGACCAGCTTGACTCGCTGATGATCATGAGGAACCATAAGGGCTTCCTCAACTAATCTCACAGGATTATATTGACCCGATGTTTGTCCAAGGGATATTGGCTGCGTTGCCTTTATCCCTTGGATTAAACTGCGTATAAGAGACAAATTGACGGAGGTTTTTAAAAACCGATATTTATGAAGCTGATACTTTTAGGACCGCCCGCCGCCGGCAAAGGAACACAGGCGGAATGCATTGCCGAACGCTACTCTCTTGCCCATATTTCAACCGGGGATATGCTCCGCGCCGAAATCAGCAAAAAAACGCCGCTCGGCTTGCGCGCTAAGGCTCTTATCGACGACGGCAACCTTGTTCCGGACGAGATAATTAACGAAATGGTGCTCTCACGCATACAGCACGAGGATTGCAGCATCGGCTTTTTGCTGGACGGCTATCCGCGCACCATTGCGCAGGCGGAGACGCTTGCCGGTGCGGTCAATATCGATGCAGTGATTGACATCAATGTTGACAGTGATATCCTTATCGAGAGAGTTTCTTCACGGCGCGTCTGCCCGAAATGCAATCACTCCCAGTGTGTCAGTGCGGCTGAAACTGCCGCCGGCAAGCCGGAATTGTGTGCAAAGTGCGGAGCAGAACTTATCAGACGGCCTGATGATAATCCGGAGAGTATGCGGCACAGGCTCGAAGTCTACTATGACAGAACCTTTCCGCTTATCAACTTCTATCGCGAGAAAGGTCTTCTCGTTCCCATCGACGGCGCAATGAGCATCGGCGATGTTTCGAACCGGATCTTTGCGGCTCTCGATCCGATATTCGAGAAGAATAAAAAGGCTTAAATAAAACAGACGAAATGCCGTGGCGGAGACTGCTGCATATTTCCGAAAATCGACGCTTCGGAGTTCAGGAGAAAAGAATGAGTGACGGAAAAATTACAATTAAATCCGAATCCCAGCGTGCGCTCATGCGCGCTGCGGGTGAGCTGACGGGCAGAACGCTTAACTATATCGAAACGCTTATTAAACCGGGAATTTCAACAAAGGAATTGGATGAAGCGGCAGAGGAGTTTATTCGAAGCCACGGCGCTGTTCCGTCATTCCTGAATTACGAGGGCTTCCCGGCAAGCATCTGCACTTCGGTCAATGACAGGATCGTGCACGGCATTCCGAACAGGCATGACCGTCTGCGTGACGGTGACATTATCAGCGTTGACTGCGGCGCGCTGCTTAACGGCTTCCATGGGGACGCCGCAAGGACTTTTCCTGTCGGAAATGTCGCTCCCGAAGTCGCGAAGCTTGTTGAGGTCACAAAAGAGTGCTTCTTTAAGGGTCTTGAACAGGCCGTTGCCGGGAATCATATTTCCGATATCGGGCGGGCAATTCAGCAGCACGCCGAGGCGCATGGCTATGGTGTTGTTCGTGAGCTTGTCGGTCACGGCATCGGCATGAATATGCATGAAGCTCCGGAAGTTCCGAATTATGTTATTCCGCATTTCGGACGGGGGGCAAGGCTCGTGCCTGGCATGGCGATCGCGATCGAACCGATGATAAACCTCGGAACAAGACGCATTCGCGTTCTCAATGACGGATGGACCTGCGTCACTGCCGATGGCAAGCCGAGTGCGCATTATGAAAACACAATTTTTATTTCGGAAAACGGTCCGGAAGTGTTGACAAACCCAAAATAATGTGCTACAATGTTAAGGTTGCGACTTATGGATAAAAAAGAGCGTCGAAACACAGAAAAACCTGAAGAATTCTGTAAATTCGCCGAAGAGGGCGTTTCGTCCCTGAAAAGCGAAACAACGACCCGAGGCAGAACGACTGAAAACGACATTCTTGCTTTGCAGAAATGCATTGCGAGAGATGGAATTGTCTTCGGCCAAATAGTAATTTCGAACGCAGGACATGACAGAGACAGTCATCTTGTTATCATAGGGCGCGAGGGCGAAAATTACGTTTTCGTTGCCGATGGCAGGCTGCGAACGGTTGAAAAGCCCAAAAAAAAGAAGCTCAGGCACGTTTTGCGGACAGATATATATTCTCCGAAAATCTCGAAAAAGATTTTGCAGGGTATGCCCGTGACGAATGCGGAGCTGAGGAAAATCATTGCCGAGTTCGAACAGTCGGCAGGCGGTGAATCGGCGGAGTGAATGCGGACGACGCTCTTCACAAACCGCAGCAAACGAGAATCTGCCGAAATGAGTACCGCATTTTGCAAGGAGGATTTGAATGTCTAAGCAGGACGTAATCGAAGTTGCGGGTGTTGTCACGGATTCATACCCGAATGCGATGTTTGAGGTTACTCTCGAAAACGGTCACAAAATTTTGGCGACCATATCCGGCAAGCTCAGGATGAATTACATTCGAGTCCTGACGGGCGACAAAGTAACCGTTGAGCTTTCGCCCTATGACCTGACGAGAGGTCGCATCACATGGCGCGCTAAGAACTGACGTTTTGCGTGCAGCTAAAATGCCAAATTTTCACAGGAGGAAGCAACAATGAAAGTAAGGCCTTCAGTAAAACCGATGTGCGAGAAGTGCAAGATCATTAAGCGCAAGGGTCGCGTTATGGTCATCTGCGAGAATCCTCGTCACAAGCAGAAGCAGGGTTGATTTGGCTTGAATTGAGCGGAGCGGAGATACGAGCGTTCACTGCGGCGGCAATGTGCTGCACAGGCTCGAGTCGCAAAAGCTTGATGAATGCGAATCCCCGAAATGCAGCCGGTCTGCGGAACCAACCCGCCGCAGCCCGAAGGGTAAAGCGAATGCAGGCGTTCGCTGAAGTCCCGAAACAAATGCACGGAAAGTGCTTCCGAAAAACGCTGTCCGCTTTGTGAAGTTCATCACATGCGGCAAAACAGCGAAAAAATGCAGGAAGCTCCGGCGAAACAGCAGTATGGTTCTTGCCTATCAGCATCAGGCAAACCGTCACCGGATCACTGCCGGTGCGGCTGCCCAATCTCAAATGAAGCCAAGGTTGCGTTGGCTGCAGTTGAGATTGGGAACCGGCAGACACAAAGAATAACCCCTAAAAAACCAAACTACGGAGGTAAAAATTCTATATGGCGCGTATAAGCGGCGTAGACCTGCCCAGGGAAAAAAGAGTTGAGATCGGGCTGACCTATATCTACGGTATCGGTCGCAGCACCGCTCAGAACATCCTTCGCGAGACCGGCGTTAACCCCGACATCAGGGTCAA
>CALAXO010000129.1 GCA_937894955.1 uncultured Clostridia bacterium | reverse complement strand
GCTTAAAAAGGTGATAAAATGCCGATGTTTGATTTTCGTCCCGTGTATTCGTATGCGGTTTTGCAGGGTATGTTCCGCATTTTGCGGATTATTCCTTCAATCGCATTCAACCTCATACACGGCAGATTCGGCAAGGAGGTGTAACGAAATGGGTAAGTTTTGTGAAGTATGCGGTAAGGGCGCAATGAGCGGTAATCTCGTCAGTCATTCCAACAGGAAGACCAGGCGTATCTGGGCTCCCAACGTACAACGTGTTAACGTCATCGTCAATGGTACTCCTAAGAAGATGAATGTATGCACCCGTTGCCTGCGTTCCGGCAAGGTTCAGCGTAACGTCTGATTGCTGCATTCAACGGTATCGCTATGAGAACAGAATTTTCTATGGATAAGATTGTAGCTCTGTGTAAAAACCGGGGCTACATTTTCTCAGGATCGGAAATTTACGGCGGGTTAGCAAATTGCTGGGACTACGGTCCGCTCGGCGTTCTTTTCCTTAACAACATCAAGGGCGCATGGTGGCGCAAATTCGTTCAGGAAAGCCCTTATAATGTCGGCGTTGACTGCGCGATTTTGATGAACCCCGAAGTATGGGTTGCAAGCGGGCACGTTGTCAATTTTAATGACCCGCTTATGGATTGCAGAGCCTGCAAGGCAAGGTTCCGCGCCGATAAGCTTATCGAAGATTATGCCGAAGCAAACGGCCTTGACGATGTTCACCCCGACGGCTGGACGAACGAACAGATGGAAGCATACATCAACGAAAAGGGCATTGTCTGCCCTGAATGCGGAAAGCACGATTTCACCGGCATCCGCAAGTTCAACATGATGTTCAAAACCTTCCAGGGCGTCAACGAAAACACGGCAAACGAGATTTATCTTCGCCCCGAAACCGCGCAGGGCATTTTTGTTAACTTTCAAAATGTTCAGCGCACAATGCGTAAAAAAATCCCGTTCGGGATTGCTCAGATCGGCAAATCCTTCCGCAATGAAATCACTCCGGGCAACTTCATTTTCCGCACAAGGGAATTTGAGCAGATGGAGCTTGAATTCTTCTGCGAACCCGGCACGGAACTTGAATGGTACGACTACTGGCGCAGCTATTGCTACAACTTCCTCCGCAGTCTCGGCATGAGTGAAGAACGGCTGCGCAGGCGTGAACATTCAACCGAAGAACTCTGCCACTATTCCAACGGCACCACCGATATCGAATATCGTTTCCCGTTCGGCTGGGGCGAACTCTGGGGCATTGCAAGCCGCACCGATTATGACCTTAAAGCTCATGCGGAACACAGCGGCAAGAGCATGGAATACATGGATCCGTTCACGAATGCCCGATACATTCCTTATTGTATCGAACCCTCCGTCGGCGCAGGCCGCATGGCTCTCGCATTCCTCTGCGATTGCTACGATGAGGAAACTCTCGAAAACGGCGATATTCGCAATGTTCTGCATCTGCATCCCGCACTTGCTCCCTACAAGGCCGCCGTTCTTCCGTTGCAAAAGAAGCTCGGAGACAAAGCTAAAGAGCTTTATGCAATGCTGTCCAAGCATTTCATGGTCGATTACGATGAGACCGGTGCGATCGGCAAGCGATATCGCCGCCAGGACGAAATCGGAACTCCGCTCTGCATAACAGTTGATTTTGAAACTGTTGAAGGCGATCCCGCCAACGATATGCAGAAGGACACCGTCACCGTCCGCGACAGGGACACAATGCAGCAGATTCGTTTGCCCATTGAACAACTTGTTCCCTATATCGAGAAAAGAATCGAGTTCTGAGTTTGAGCGGCTTACAGCCGCCAACCATGCATAATCAACCCGCACGTCATATCCTCCGTGCGGGTTTTATGTTTTCTGATGTATCCAGCTGTCTGCATCCAACCTGAAACGATCCGATGTGAACACCTGACGCGGAGTCAAAAACCGATTCACTGAGTCCGCACCCGAAAAAACCGCAGAGCGGAAAGCTCTGCGGTTTTTGGGAGATAAATGTAAAAAATACTTTAGGAGTTTTCATCCGGCAGAAACTGCTCGGGCAGAGCCTACCGCATCATTGAACCAGTCTCTTCAGCCTCTGAGGAGCTTTACGGTTTCCGCAAGCTTTTCAAGATCGGCAGCATTGCAGCGACCGAGCTTCTGCATTGCAACGACGAAATCGGAGAGACTTGCGCCCTCTTTGCCGTTGAGCAGATGACCGCGGGTCTGTGCAACATATTCTGCACGGGTAAGAAGGGGCAGATATTCGAAGCTGCGAACCTTCTTGCCGACGATTTTGATGAAGCCCTTCATGTTGAGACGGTTAACGAAAGTCTGAACGGTCTGATAAGTCCAGTCATGACCCTCGATTGCCTGCCAAATGTCGGTGATGATAACGGGTTTGCCTGCTGCCCAGATAATCTCCATTACTTCGAGTTCTGCAGCGGATACATCTTTGATAATCATAGTCTTTACCTCACATATATTCTACTCACTGGTTATATTCTACACTGCCCGGCTAAAAATTGCAATACCGCATTCAAGAATTTTTAACAAAAATTGCCCCGTTGGCACCAAAAAAAGCCACAAAGCAGCATTTGTACTCATTTCGACTTGTTTTGTTCACATCATTGCCACATTTTATTGTCAGCTTGATTAGATGGCAGTCAAGGCTAACCATATGTTGAAAAGACGCAGAATGTTTTTTCGCCGAACGCGCAGTGCACAAAGCGAACTTACTGTGCAAATCGGAGCGAATCAAACAAACTTCCGCATCCTTGCAAGAGCTGCCTTTTCAAGGCGGCTCACCTGTGCCTGACTTATGCCGACCGATTTTGCAACCTCCGTTTGTGTCTTTCCGTTAAAGAAACGAAGTTGCAAAATTTTTCTTTCCCGCTCCGTGAGTTTGCTCATGCCCGTTGAAATTGCAATGCCGTCCAGCCAGCGATTGTCGTCCGCTGTATCATCCCTGACCTGATCCACAATATAGACCGCATCACCGTCATCCCGAAAAATCGGTTCATTGAGAGAAATCGGATCGGAAATTGCATCCAACGCGAAAACAACATCGCTCTCGGGAACGCCCAATTCTGCAGCTATTTCGTTTAAACTTGGTTCAAAACCCTTTTCATCAACCAATCTACTTCGAACCTGCATTGCGTGATAGGCCGTGTCACGCAGAGAGCGGCTGACCCTTATGCTGCTGTTATCGCGAAGGAACCGCCTGATTTCACCTATTATCATCGGCACTGCGTATGTGGAGAATCGAACATTATGGCTCAAATCGAAATTATCGATTGCTTTAATCAGTCCGATGCAGCCGACCTGAAACAAATCATCCGGCTGTTCTCCGCGGTTTGAGAACCTTTGAATAACGCTCAGCACAAGCCGCAGATTCGCCTGTATGAATTCATCGCGCGCCGATTCGTCGCCTGATTTTATCCGTTCGAGCAGCTCAGTGCTCTTTTTATAGCTGATACGCGGAAGTTTCCCGGTGTCCACGCCGCAGATTTCCACTTTGTTGGTTGCCATTGCCGACCTCCGATTCAAGTTTGTTTTTCGATTAACACGTCAAACAACCAATCTTTGATAAACAATTGTTATTTAACGTTTTTCTTATATTCAAATAATGAACATTTTCGGAATAATTTATTCAGGTTTTTTTGCCCTTTTACGGCGAAAATCGGAAAAACAATTGAAATGGTTCCTGATTCGACAAAACTTATCAAGAAAGCGTATTTTTGTTTTGTGTAAAAGCATTCTTTGAGATTTACACACACCGGAACCACACATCAAGTTCAATGCCGATAAAACGCCGCGAAAAACCCCGATGGAAACACGTGAGGAACCGTCAGCGTGCTGTATATAAAAATTTTCTTATTTACATTTTCATGAAATCCTGCTAAAATGCCTTGCAAAACGGTTCAGGAGATTTTTGAATATGCTCAGGATAAAAAAATCCGAATTTGTAACGAGCATCGGTAAAAACGGAGGCTATCCCTCCGAGGACGGTGCTGAGATTGCGATCGTCGGCAAATCCAACGTCGGCAAATCGTCAATTGTAAATTCGCTCTGCAATATGAATAAACTTGCAAAAACATCACAAAAACCCGGAAAAACACGACTTATCAACTATTTTCACATAAACGGAGATTTCTACATTGTAGATCTTCCCGGATACGGCTTTGCACTGGCGTCAAAGCAGGAGCAGGCACAATGGGGCGAACTCATCGAAAGCTATCTTGCCTCCGGAAGGGTGAAGCATATTTTCATGCTTGTGGATATCCGTCACGAGCCGACTCGCGATGATAAACAAATGTTTAAGTACATACTCTATTATGCGATTCCGTACACGCTTATTGCAACCAAAGCCGATAAACTGGCAAAAACGCGACGCAAGCAGGCTGCAGCTGCCCGTGCCCGCGAACTCGGTGCACCTCCGTATGCAATTGCATATTCGAGTGAAACCGGAGACGGCAAGTCGGAGCTGCTGGAAAGGCTCGAAGCGGTTGCTTACGGTGACTTGATCGGCGATGATTCCGAAACGGAAGCTGATTCAAATCCTTCCGCTCCCGCAGCGGAAACAATTTCGGCGTTCGAAAAAACTCCGGTTTAGTTTTGTTTCGGCAAACAGGGCGCAGAATCATTTTCTGCCTGCTGCCTGATTATTCTGAACGTTTGCAAAACGAAACCCGGCATATCCGGCGGCAGCTTAAACATCGGCGCAGATTTATTTTCGAAAAACTTTTGGGGCGCAAATTTTCAATTTTTATGCAATTGCCTATTGACATGACGGGGCAATGTCAGCATAATATGGAAGGCGTTGATTGATACGGGCAAAAAGCACACAGCGTATCCGTCTTAATCACCGATCATCAAGGCAATGCGGGCTGATTGCCGCACCCGTGTTCATAAAATCAAATCGGCAATAAATTAATTATTTTTTCGAGGGTTAAACCATGGGCTACAAGAAATGTCCAAAATGTGAGTTGAATTACATTCGTGATGACCAACAGCTTTGTGATGTTTGTTCAAGAAAGCGCAAAGCCTCTGATGATGACAACGAGGTTTTGATGTGCATTGAATGCGGCGAGAATCCCGCCATGAAGGGCAAGGAGCTTTGTGCTGCATGTTATAAAGAGAGCCTGCGTCAAGAAAGGCTCGGCAAGCAGAATAAGACCATTGCCGCACTCGACGAAATGGATAATTCCGATATGGAGGACGTCGGTGTTCCCCTTGACGAAGCGGAAATTCCCGAAACGGAGATTCCGGAGCTTGACAGCAGCTTCGGCGATGACGATGGATATATTGACGATGACCGCGAAAACGGTGATGATTGACAGCATTGTATTGCTTCCCCGAACAACCCTGCTGCCTTATCGGCAGCAGACTGACTGAACGGTAAATATTCTGATGAAACTATTCGCAATCGGAGATCTGCATCTTAACGGCAAAGCCGATAAACCAATGGATGTTTTCGGTTCCAATTGGGATAGGCACAGAGAAAAGATATTTGACGCGTGGCAGAGTCTCATCTCCCCGGGCGACTGCGTGCTTGTTCCGGGCGATATCTGCTGGGCAATGTATCTTGAAGATGCCGTTGACGATTTGAACTCAATTGCAGAGCTCAACGGCACAAAGATTCTTATCCGCGGCAACCACGACTATTGGTGGGCATCGCCGACGAGGATACGCGCCGTTTTGCCCGCCGG
>CALAXO010000128.1 GCA_937894955.1 uncultured Clostridia bacterium | reverse complement strand
TTTGTGTCCTTGAAAAAAAGATACTATATTTTACAATATGAAATCTTGCATAGCAATGGAATCTCTTGCTTTGTAAGGAACGAATTTGGAGTCTCTTATGGCGTGATGGTTGAGATTGATTATCATTCTTTGCTGAAATACCAACGACTGCTAAATCTTTCACAAGTTGTTGAACACTTTACGGGAGAATATCTGTGTTATGAGCATTTAATAATGTATGATGAAGCTCCATTAATGAACAAAACGCTCCACGATATGCTTACGTTTCGCGAAGTCGAGTGGTCGTTGATACCTGATGTGTATATATCAATACCAGTACAATATAAACAAAAGGAAAAAATTGTTGGGATTGCACCGTTTCCTGGCGAGCATGCACCCAAAATGCTATTAAATAATCTTAAATTTCGTACTCGTTATGAAGCTGGGATCCCATCAATAGATGAAACTGTTGATGATTTGTCATGCTTTAAAAAAAGAATCAGCCGGTTTTATCTCGGAAAAATCAGAGTAGTGATTTCAACTGAATCGACACAGTACGAGGATCCAAAGTCTGGCAATCCAATTGGGTCAAATGCTTTGCTTGATATGTACATTTCCATTGATTCCAGCAGTGAATGTGCTGTATTGACACTGTACTCATTATCAATGCCTTTCTGGGTTAGTCATTTTTTTGATAATGTTATTAGAAGTCAATTGTTGGTAATTGATTCAAACAATAGAACTAACTTTTACGACTATATAAAAAACCGTTTCGAGATAATAAGGCGTGGCACACCAAAAATATTTGCTTTGTTTCCTTGCAATAAAAACGGATTAGCAACTAACCAACTTGCTTCTCTGTTGGCTGGCGAAACGATATATCCTGATGGGGAAGACTTCGGGAAAATTACAGATGATGAAATAATTAGTATTGTTAACAATGAAGCCGGAATGGGTCAATACGATCGTGCACTCGTTTATGCATATCGGAATACGGTGCTTCAATTCTCAAGCGCAACAAATGGGAGTTTTATCAAGGAGCGTTTGTATGAAGAATCTATAAATCTGTTTTATATTGAACTTATCCTATTTCAAGAGGCAGCAATTAATATAGCTAATAGGGAAATTATAACGCTTTTTACCTCCCCAACAGCTGAGAAACCAGTTGAATTTCTTTCAATTGTGGATAGAATACTTACAAACTATTCTAAAACAATTGACTTTTGGAACATTCGGGTGAACTACCCAACGTCACAAAAATCAATTGAAATGCTTCGAACTGCTTTCAGAATTGATGAGCAATTGGGTGATATGAAGAAAAATCAGGAGCAGCTTCAGCTGGTATTTGACACTAAATGTGATATTGTTGATAGAAAAGACGCAAAAAGAATGGATTCATCATTAGCAATCATTTCTTTTTTGGCCGTATTTTCAGCATGGATGGATGCTTATGATTACATTGCAACATGGAATTCTTTTTTCTCAAATAAAACTATTGCAATAATGCAAGGATTAACTTTCATTATTATCTTGCTTGCTGCCGGGTATGCTGTAACACATTTGTTCAGCAATAAATTCTGGATTCTCTTTCGTAAACGACGGGATCGACTTAAGAAAAAACGAAAGCACTAAGTTGAATGTGCTTTACATGCGTCTGCCAAGTTACTCCGAATTCCTTGTTGAGCTTCCGTGTGACCGCAGCATACTGGGGATTCCGTGCAGTGAAAAGGCTGAACCGCTCAGCATGATAAAGGTTCTCCGTGATGACTGCAATTGGCTGAGGAAGCTTCAACCGGAGCCTTTTGATGTTTGTGCGTACTGAATTGCAGTTTTTTCTATAGGCGCATCGCTGTTCAAAAACGCAGTAAGGATGATTCTGCGTTCACAGTTTAATCGAGAGCGGATGAAAGAAACCGGACCCCGTCTTTTTTGACATGCGGAAGGTGTTTGTCATCCGCTTTTTGCTTTTAAAAGTTGATGCTTTTTTGCCGCAGCAGTTTGCAATAAACGTTCGGCAGAGACATTAAAAAAATGCCTCAAAACCCTGCTTGCGGCAGAACAAGCCCTCAGCTTTGGTTAAGAGGCAAAAAGCCTTATCGAGTTATGCTAAATCGAACATCCGACCGATTAGCTTTATTCATTCGTGCCTGTTGTACTTTTTCTGCGGTTCAAAAGCATTGCGAGAGAACATGCAATGATAGATATCCCGCAAAAAGCAAAACACCAACCGATTCCGATCTTTGTCAATGCCGAAGCGGCAAAGAGTGAAACCACCTGAACGAGATTTACACCGATGTTCATCACGGAAAGTGATGCGGCGCGGTTGTCTTTCAGTTCAAGCTGATCAATGATTTTGTTTTCAAGTTCTCCGATAAGATATTCCGGAATGCTGAGCATTAGCGGGATCAGGAGCATCGCCGAGATCACAAGAACAACGGAGGACAATGCTCCGAAAATCGCGAATGCAGCACCGCAGATAATGCCGGAAAGAACTGTCAGATGCAGCCTTGACAGCTTTGCACCGGGGCGAACGGCTCGATTGATAATCGGTTCGGCCAGCATTTGAATTGCGGAATATGCAATGATGATTGCTGAGAGCCATTCGACAGGAACGTTGCTCTTGATAAGCTTGTCGGCGTAGAAAAAGTTCACCAAAAGCCATGCGATGCCGAACAGCGAGAGCATACACGAGAACAGTAAAGCATGCTTGTTCTTGAAAATCGCAGCAATGCTTTTTGTAAACGGCAAAGGCTTTTCTGTATCTGCCGCGGCATGTTCGCCGGTATTGCGTGTTTTTTGCGGTTCACGCTCTATAAAGAAGGAAAGCGTGAAGCAGATTGCACCCGAAATTACGGTTGCAGCCAACAAACCTTGTAATCCCAAGCCGTCATATATGAACACATAGGAAAGAGTGCTGATAATAAAGCCCGCAGTCGAAAAATTACCTGCACGAGTGCTTTTTGCAAGATAACCTTCTTCGCCGTGCAGCTCGTAAAGATATGCGCTGCTTGTTCCGGAAGCAAAACAAAAGGCCTCACTTTCAACAACAGCTTCAACAACAAAAAGAAAAAGTGAGCGCGATAGGAATGCAGCAAAAAGCAGCGCTCTTGCGATAAGGAGCAGAGCTTGGTACAAAATCAACGAATTTTTATATCCGATTTTGTCAGTTATGTGTCCGAACGGAACTTCGCCCAATGCCGTTATGCATGACAGCAAAGCTTGAAGCAGGAAAAACTCAGATTCACTTACTCCTGCCTGTGTTCTGACAAGAAGTGCGACGGGTACAAAAAACACAAGGCCTCCAAACAGGCAGACCATATCATAGCAATCTGCGAATTTGTGCCGATGATTCATTTTTTTATTCATAATAAAGCCGAAAACTCTGTTTCAAACCGTCCTTTCTATATATTTATCTGATTCGGTTACAAACAAATCAAATAAATATTAAGACGGCATTTTTGCACACTTCATCGAATACACGACCTTAAGATATTTGAACGGGTTGAAGTATAATCCCGTTTGCGCCGTATGTCAAGCTTTTTTGAAAAAGGAAAAAACGCATTGAAAGCCATGCTGCATTGCAGCGCGTATATCGGTGAGACATAAGCAAATACTATGTGTGAGCATCCGCAGGCTGCTCAAAATTCGTGCGCAATAAAGAGCACAGAAAGGGAGTAAAAGCAAAATGGATACGTTGTCATTGATTTTGATTGTCATCGGCGCGCTGAACTGGGGACTTGTCGGTATTTTTCAATTCGACCTTGTTGCTGCAATGTTCGGCGGCATGAGCGGCGTTGTTTCAAGAATCATTTACACGCTGGTTGGACTTGCCGGCATCTGGGGCATAACCATGTTGTTCCGCAAGCGCAGCCGTCCCGCGTTCATGCAGGATGACGGCGAAGCATAAAATGCCGCCGTTAAGCCGGTGAGCGTACAGTCAGCAATACTATCTCAAATGAGAAAGGCGGAGATGGTTCCGTGTAAACCTCTCCGCTTTTTTTAAATGCTGCGAATGTTGATTCAGCCCCGATGCGATAAGTTTTTTGTCGTCTCATCGGGCGGCAAAGCCGCGCTGGATATTTCCCTTAGGTAAGGCATAACAAGAATCACGGCAACAACAAGGGCTATAAAATCCGAAACAGGAATTGCAACCGCAATGCCGTTGATGCTCCAAATCGAATTGAACAGAAGCATAAGCGGAATGTCGATTATGCCCTTGCGCAGCAGGGAAAGGATAATTGGCTGAATTTTTTTTCCGGTTGCCTGAAACAAGGTTATCACAAAGAAATTGAGTGTTGTTGTCAAGCAGGTGAAACAGATAATCTTCAGAAAAACACATCCGTGATGAATGGTGGCAGCGTTATCAATGAAGCATTTTGTTATTGCATTTGCTCCGAAAAACAGCAGCACGGTGCCCGCAGCCGATACGACAAGACAGTCGATGAGCAATGCACGCAAAACAGACTTCATCCTTGTGCGATTCCCGGAAGAAAAGTTATATCCGATAAGTGGGAGTGCGCCCTGGGACATTCCTTGACCCATTGCAAACGCAAGCAAATCGATTTTTTTGGCAATACCCATTCCGGCGACAGCCTCCGTGGAATATGTGGCAATGATTCGATTGAGAGCCGTGTTCGAAACAGTTGCCATCATTGAAATCATAAAGCTCGGCAGGCCAACGGAAAGCACATCCGCCGGAATGCGTTGGGTCAGGGTGTAATATTTTGGTGAAATGCGAATTGAGATAATATCTCTTTTATTGCAGATGAAGCAAATAAAGTAGATGGTTGCAGCCGTATTCGAAAGCATGGTTGCAATTGCCGCGCCTTGAATTTCCATGTCAAAAACAAAGATAAATAACGGGTCGAGCAAAATGTTCAGAATACCTCCGAAAGCAACTCCGATGCTCGCCTGCTTTGAATAACCTTCCGAACGGATAAGATGCGCAAGTGCGGGGTTCAGAACCGTGGGTACTGCACCGATGCATATTGTCCAAAAGATATAGTCGGAACAATAATTCCATGTTTTTGAATCAGCTCCGATTACGGGCAGCAAACAGGGCCGAAGAAAGAGTATTGCAATTCCGTAAAGCAAAGCGGCACCTGCTGCCGTCCAAATGCAAAATGAAGAGCATGATGCAGCTTTCTTCTTGTTTCCGATGCCGAGACTGCGTGAAATCAAGCTTGCGCCGCCGATGCCGAAAAGGTTTGCAAGCGCGGTCATGAATATAAACAGGGGCATGGATATTGTTGCCGCCGCAACCTGATTCGGATCGTTCATCTGCCCGATGAAAAATGTATCCGCCATGTTGTAAACAACGGTTATAATCTGACCTATAACCGTCGGAACAGCAAGCGAAATAACAGCCTTGTTGACAGGCATTGACGTGAAAAGGTATTCTTTCTCGGCAGATGATGCTGCTGCACTAACTGAAGATAAATTCATTTTGATTATTAAAACACTCCTCATCATTTAATCTTACGCTGATAGAAAGATTCTGTTGAAAGATCTGTTTTTTTAAAAAAATCCGAGCCGCAGCTCGGATAAACAGAACTCTCAGCTGAATTACGGCATTTTTGCCGGGCAAACATATAGCATGATTTTATGCCGCTGATTTACAGTTGTCAAGCGGGAAAAAGTATATTTAAGCCGCAATATGATCAGTTCAAAAGCAAAACTCGTATAACCTTCGAAATGATGCACAAGCGACTTTGCTTCGGCCGTTTCTGCCGAATCCATACAATTCATATCGAAACAAGGCGGATTAGGTCTGTACAAAAAGCTTTTCGAATGGTATAATTGCTTCAAATGCCCGAAGGGAAATGATGTGCGCATTTGTGCTGCATATCGAATCCTCAAAAACAAATTAAATTGAAAGGAAGTCTTCTGTTCCCTGCACTGTGGACGGAAGTGAAAATCAATTATAAATCAAATGAAGCGTTTTTTTTGTATTTTTCTTTGCTTTGCAATGATTATTTCGGTTGCTTTTGCGTTGCCGATGTTTTCGGCTGCTGCATCAACGGGTGAGCCGACGACAACGGACGTATCGGCAGCAACAGATGTTCCGGCAGCAACAATCGCGCCGACACCGACGACAGAACCCGCCGCAACAGATGAGCCGGAGGCAACTCCTGTTCCTGTAGCGGTTGAGGATGCTTTTGCAGATGTGACAACGCCCTATATTGCGCTTATGGAAGCCGAAACAGGTGCCTTGCTGTATCAGCGTGATGCCTATTCGCGTGCTTTCCCTGCAAGCACAACAAAAGTTATGACAGCGATTGTTGCGCTTGAAAACATCAAAGACATGAACCGTGTTGTTACACTTGGCTGGCGTCCGGTTTCGGGCTTTGGCCCCACAAGCTCCTTAATGGGGCTTAAAGCGAATGAAACTATTCCGCTTATGGATATTCTTTACGGCTTGATGATGCGTTCGGGCAATGATGCCGCAAAAGCGCTTGCAATGGAGACTTCATATGAGGTTTTCGGGCAGGATACCGAACCGTCTGAGTTAATTCCGAAATTCGTTGACCTTATGAATCAAAAGGCAGCGGAACTCGGCATGAATTCAACGCATTTTGTTACTGTTGACGGCCGCCATGACGATAATCATTACACAACGGCATATGACTTTGCGGTATTGATGCGCTATGCACTGCGAAACCCTGTTTTCGCAAAGGTAATTGCCACGGCCGAATACGATGTTGCTCCCACGAACCAGCACCCGCAGGGAATGCACTTTGAAAACTCTAACAGACTGATTTCAAATAAAACAGGCGATAATCAGAGTTTTCTTTATAAATACTGCATCGGAGGCAAAACAGGCGAGACCAACTATGCGGGTTATTGCCTTATCAGCGCATGCCGAAAGGATGATATTACTCTGATTGCCGTTCAATTTGGCGACAACAACAACACTACAAGCAAATTTTATCGTTATGAAGTTGCAAAAAAGCTTTATGATTGGGGATATCAGAATTATTGCTCAATGCCCATAACCGAATTCGGGCTGCAATCCGAGTTTGAAATCCAAACAGCCGGTTTTTCTCCGTTTGACTCGGACTACGGCAAACTGAAAGCAACAGCTGATCTCAGCGGGTTAATGATTAAAGGCTCCAAACAGTATCTCAACGCAATAAAAAGCGATCCGTCCGGCATTATCGTCAAAATCAACACCGATAAGGCCGTTGCTCCGATTAAAGCGGGCGATGTTGTGGGATTTGTTGAATACCTTTTTTACGCGCAGAACCCGACAAAAGTTGATCTTGTCGCAATGCGTGACGTTGCAGCTTCGTCCGAAACAACAATCGAACCGCATGTCACGGCGTTTATTTCATCAACGCCTCCGCCGGGAAGCGGCAAAAACAGCAATCTCAGCTTTCAGCGCACGCCGGGCAGTGATCAATACAGCGTTTGGGTTTATTACGACCACACATTGTACACAATGAACAACATTGAGTGGCATTATCTGTACTGTGACAATGGAGTTTTTCGTGCCGCGGCAACCGCAGACACAACTTCACGCATCGATCTTTACCGTCGTTTTTACGACAGCAACGGTTCTGCATACTATGTATTGACCGACTTTGTAACGGATGGTGCATCATATGTTATAGTTTCGGACGGCATGGCTCTTTGTTCAGACAGCCGAGACGGAACTCGCTCGGCGGTCGCTGTTCAAATCGGTGCAAATGATACGATAACAACCGGTGTTTCAGATAAGATGGTCTGGCAGTTTAACAGTCAAAGCAATGGATATTACATAAGCAACGGTTCGAGATTTCTGTCTCGTAAGGCAGGCAGCGGTGTTATTTTCTGGATTCTTGTGTTCGTCCTGCTGCTTGTGATAATAATCTTCATCCGCATTCTTGCGCAGCGTATAGGCGGGGGGCGCCGCGGCAGGCGCCGCAGAGCTTCGACTTTCCGGTCCACAGGCGGACGGCGCAGAAGACGCAGAGCGTGACGATAGCTGAGAAAACCCGAATTATTTAGCAAATGAATTTGGAAACTACATTGATTTTTCAAAAGCTGACCCGGAAAAATCCCGGGTCGGCTTTAACTTTTAAATATAATAAAGGCTTTTAAACGGTTTCGGATATCGGCAAAGTTGAAAGCTCCACCCACGCCGGACGGAACCCGCTTGCGGCAGCATTTCTAACGGACGGAATGTTTGCCCATGAAGCGCAATAGAACGGTATCTTTCCACATTTAAATATCTCGTCCGAAAGCCGGCTTGTTAATGCGGGAGCAAGCTTCAATCCTCGATATTCAGGCAGAATATCGATACCTATCTGCCACATATCTTCACAGTCCGTGGAACAAGCCGCTAAACCGATAAGCTTTGGCTCGCCGGTTAATTTATCACGGGTATTCAAGTCATACGCGGCCATGCCGAGAATATCAAGTTCTTTGCGTTCGCTGCAAAGAGCATGACTCCATTGAGGGAGATACAAAGAAGCAAAATCATTTTGCTCGAGTCGATGCAATTCAAAATTGTCATTAACGGGCGGAAAAGTTTGCAATTTGGAAACATCGGGCAGGAAATACTCGCTCATGTATCCGACCTTTAATCCCGCAGGGGCCAGGATTTCGTTCAGTTCAAAAACGGCGGGGCTTGTAAGGCAGCGATAGAGCTTATGCCTGTCGAGATATTGTATGAGTTCATTATGCAGCACTTTTTCCGCACAAGCTACGACATTTTTTCCGTAAGAAACAAGCGAGCAGCGGAACGGTACATCGAGGTATTTTCTTGCGGCAGTTGATGCGCAGGGCAGGGTTATAATGCTCTGCTGCTGCATAAAAGCATCCATAGCGCAATTGTACTCAATTGCGGATTGCTGCATAGCAATATGCAGAATGCTGTCGTTGATAAACATGATGTTCCTTTCCAAAATCGGGAATGCCGATTGAGCATTCCCGATGATTAATATTTGAATTGTTATTAGTTATTGTTCAGCGGCACCTTTACCATTCGATAGCGGTTGTTTTCTTTTATGAGGCCGCATTCAAAAGCGGCAATAAGCATTTCCAACTGTCGAATCTGCTCACGAAGTTCAATCCCTTTGTCGCAATCGCTGACACGCATTTGACCCTTTGTCGCAAGGATGTTTTCAACCTCTGTGGTTGAGTGGATATCCATGTTTTCACGAATGGCTTTTTCAAAGCTCACAAAGGGTTCATGCGCAACGATATACAACCCGCGTGAATCATAAACGAGTGTGTATCCGGCAATACCTGTTGTTTTTTGATAGTACTTTGAGAAGCCGCCGTCAATGACAATAAGACTTCCGCCCGCTTTAATCGGATTCTCACCGTTAATTTTTTCAACCGGAATATGCCCGTTGACAATTACAGCACGATCCGTATCCGTGATGCCGAACTCGTTAAGAATTCGAATTGCAAGATCCTTTGTATCCTGATATTTGTAGTAAGCATTGCGCTTCTCTTTGTGGGACTTGCTGTCATCGATTTCAACACGCTCGAAAGTTGTCATTTTATTCTTGCCGAACAGCGGGGAATCGGGTCCGCACCAGAGATACCACAAAAGATCAAGCTCATGGGTTTTTCGCATCGAAGGTTCGGCAAAATAAAGCCGCTTTACTTCAGCATCAATATAATCGAACATCTGCTTGCCGCTGCGGGGAACACCGTCGCCGAAATCGACTGCTTTAAAGCTGCCATCCTCATTAAGCGGAACAAGTGCATGGAACATCAGGTTGTTGTTCTCAATGCGATAGAGTTCACCCTTGTCGATAAAGAACTTGATGTGTTTTTGCAGAGTCGGACTGTTGAGAAAAGAATCACGCAGCTCGTTGATTATGGTTTCCTCTTCATCGGTCAAAGAATACGGATCATCCGGGTTGATCGTCGGGAAATCGGCGTCCTTGATAGGATAAGTGATGCCGTCAATCGTGACTGTGCTGTTCACTCTGTCGATCGTGTCCAAAAACAGGCGATGGTCAAGCTTATAGTTCGGGTTTCGCATTATGAGCTGCCCCTCGAGTTTATGCATGATAACGAAAATCGCCTTATGCAGCTTTGCGCGGATATTGACTTCGGGATTATCGTAGTATGCTTCCGATGAAGTCTTGCGCGGACGAAAATGCAGCGCGCTCTTATATGTGCTTTGTGCAAACATCAGCAGGTGACGCAGATTGATTCCGTAGACGTTCTCGATAAGGTCCAGATTGCCGTGACGGAAACTGTTTGTCAACACGCCGGTAATGCAGGTTTTTTCGCCGAGTGCGGCACCCATCCAAAGTATATCATGGTTACCCCACTGTATATCAACGGACGGATGCTTTAAAAGCAGGTCGAGGATACGATGAGGTTCTGTTCCGCGGTCGTAAATATCTCCTACTATATGAAGTTTATCAACGGCAAGCTTTTTGATGGCATCCGTAAGAGCAACAATTACACGTTCTGCGTAAGCATGGCGAATGATGGAGTCGAAAATCTCGTCGTAGTAGCCGTCAAGATCATGGAAGTTTACACGTGCGGTGAGAAGTTCCTCGATGATATAAGAAAATCGAGGATCAAGCGTTTTGCGCAGCCTTGAACGGGTATACTTGCTGCTGATTTTGCGTCCGAGAACGATGAGGTTGCGCAGCGTTGCCTTGTACCATGCATCTGTGTCCTCAACGTTTTCAAGTTCAAGCTTAATTTTCTGCTTTGGATAGTATACAATTGTTGCGAGCGTTTCACGCTCATCATAACTGAGCCTGTCAACAAAAAGTCGTTCAATTTCACGGCGAATAACGCCCGATGCATTATTCAAAATATGTTCGAATGCATCGCCCTGACCATGAAGATCACTCATGAAATGCTCCGTCGGTTTCGGCAGCGCAAGAATTGAGCTGAGGTTAACGATCTCGGTCATTGCGTATTCGACTGTAGGAAAAGTTTTTGCAAGTTGGGTAAGGAAAAGATAGTTTTCATTGAGTTCTTTTTCGGTGAATGCCGTGTTCATGAATACCTCCGATATTAAATATTCCTCATCAACATTATGCACACAAAGAACAGACAGAAGCTGACTGTGCGCTTATTTAAGCAAGTATAACATCTTCTTTTATTTTAATCAACCCCTGCACATTCATTTCGACTCGGGGAGGGATTGTTTTCTGCATATCGATGTCAGCGGAACTTAAAAAACCCGTCTGCCCCATGCAAAATGGGTATTGAACCAATTGCCCGCATTTGAAATCACAACCGAACCCGCTGTTGCAGAAGCATGGAGAAAACTGTTGTTTCCGAGATAAACACCTACATGTGAAATTCGGGAATAAGCATCATCGTAAAAGAAAACAAGATCCCCGCGAATAAGGTTTTCTTTGCCGTCGATTCGCTGCCAGCCTGCATAGTTTGAATAACCGGCGGCGTTAAGTCTGCCTATGTTCAGTCCTGCCCGGCGCAGACAATAGTAAACAAGTCCGGAACAGTCGAACGAATCAGGGCCGGAGCTGCCGAACACATACGGCTTGCCGAGTTGCGAATATAATGCATCTATGAATTGTTCAAGTCCTTGTGACGGCGCAGGCGACGGTGTCGGGGTTGGCGCAGGCGACGGTGTGGGAACCGGTGTGGGTCTCGGTGACGGTGTCGGGGTTGCCGTCGGTGCGGCGGAATCAGTTGCAATTGCCGTTGGTTTTGGCGATGGCGTTGGAGCCAGAACGGGAGGCGATGTGGGAATTGGGGAAGCAGCGGGCGTCGGCAATGATGACGGAACCGGGGAGGGAGCGGGGGAAACGGTATAATACGGTTCACCGGTCTCGAAGGAAAGGCTGCCGTCATTCACCGCATAAGCAGAAAAGATCAAATTAAAAGCTTCAGTGTCCACAACGCTGCTTTCAGGCAGATTGTTGCTCAGTCGAAATTGCTCAACAGCAGTCCGAGTTGCTGTACCGAAATAGCCGTTGATTTTTTCGGAATAGTATCCGAGCTGCATCAAGCGTTCCTGAAGCATTCGAACATCGTTTCCGACGTTGCCGTATTCAATAACATATTCGATGGGTGCATCCGAATAAAGCAGACGGAGAAGAGCCTCATCTGCCTCTCCGCTTTGCGCCAAATGATTTGCACGTTGAAAAAGCTTAACAGCTTGTTCGAGCGGTTCATTAAAAACGTCAGAAGGTTCATCGGAAGACAAGTACCCAAGCAGCATAAGCCTTTGCTGCATATCACTTACATGCTTGTCACAATCTCCGAGTTTGTATACCTTGCCCGGAACTATTTCGTATTTGGTTTGATGCACCGAGCCCGCATTGTTTGGCGCAGGCGTTGCAGGCATCGTATCGAAAAACGAAAGGTCATTGTCGGGATTTGAAGTTGTGTTCGGTAAAGCCGAAACATCAAGGCTTCGGTAGTTTACGCTTATAAAAATAAATGAGAACAGTATTAAAAACAGAACAAGCATGGCGGGAAGGCACACTGACCGAAGGCAGCTGCCGGCAGACACGGAAGCTTTTTTTTGCAAAGAATGTTTTGAATCCCTGATTTTTTTCATTTTGCAGATTCACCTCGAATCTCTTGTTTGATTGTCTTTATTATACAGCAAAACAACACTTTTTTCCATAAGAAATCGGAAATCAGTGTCTGCATAAAGAAAGTTGGAAAAATATCATCTAGTTAAATTCAAAATTAATGTTCACATAAATTTATAAGACATTTGTTTCCGAAATATATACGTACTTTGACTGCGATGCGTTCGATATTCAAATAAATATATCGCAAATTCGGTTGTAAAAGCACGAAAACGGCTGTATAATTATAATTGCCGCAGAATGCGACGAAAAAACATGACACGGAGACACGAAAGCATGAGTACTAACCTTGACAAGCGTACAATAAACACAATCCGCACTCTCGTTGCAGATGCCGTTCAAAAAGCGAACAGCGGGCATCCGGGACTTGCTATCGATGCAGCACCGATGGCTCTTTCCGTTTTTAAACAAATGCGGCACAACCCCGAAAATCCTTCATGGCGCGGCCGTGACAGATTTGTTCTGAGCGCAGGTCATGCATCCATGCTTGAGTATTCGATTCTTCACCTTTTCGGCTACGATGTATCCATTGATGACATCAAGAATTTCCGCCAGCTCGGCAGCAAAACAGCGGGACATCCCGAGTACGGCAGCATTGCGGGAATCGGAGCCACAACCGGACCGCTCGGACAGGGATTCGCAATGGCTGTCGGTATGGCGATGGCAGAGAAGCATCTCGCTTCGGTATTCAACCGCGATGAATTCCGTGTATACGACAATAACACATATGTGCTCATGGGTGACGGCTGCATGATGGAAGGCGTAGCTTCGGAAGCGGCATCTCTTGCAGGGACGCTGGAGCTTGGCAAGCTGATTGCGCTTTATGACAGCAACAGAATAACTATTGAAGGCAGCACGGATATTACTTTTTGTGAAGACGTCCGTAAACGTTTCGAGAGTTACGGCTGGCAGGTAATCAGCGTTGATGACGGTGAAAACATGACGCTTATCGCCGATGCTCTTGAAAGCGCAAAGAATGAAACCAAAAAGCCCTCTATCATCATTGTCAGTACGAACATTGCACAGGGCACCCCCAAGCAGGGAAGTGCCTCTTCTCACGGTTCGCCTTTGGGCGAAGAAAATATTTCCGAATGGAAAAAATCCATCGGCTGGGATTATGAACCTTTCACCGTGCCTTCCGAGGTATATGACTATCTTGCTGACTTTGCGGCAAATAATCGCGAGCGTGAAAATGCCTACAATTCGATGCTTGCGGAATATGAGCACCGTTATCCGGAACTCTATGCCGAGCTGCTCCGCTGGAACGCCGCAGAATTGCCGGAAGAACTTTATAACGATGAGAGCATTTTCGAGTTTGAAAACAAAAAAACAGCGACCCGTTCCTGCTCCGGTACGGTGCTCAACAGACTTGTGAAGTATTTCCCATCCATGTTCGGCGGCAGTGCGGATCTTGCGCCGTCCAACAACACGGAGTTGAAGGGATTCGAGTTTTTCGGCAAAGAAACACCGCAGGGAAAGAATATCCACTTTGGAGTTCGCGAATTTGCTATGGCAGCAATCTGCAACGGCATTTCACTTTACGGCGGTTTGATGCCGTTCTGTGCAACTTTCCTTGTTTTTTCCGATTATCTTAAGCCCGCGGTGCGTCTTTCTGCACTGATGAAGCAGCGTGTGCTTTACATTATGACCCACGACAGCATAGGCGTCGGAGAAGACGGTCCCACCCATCAGCCGATAGAACAGCTGGATATGTTCCGCGCAGAACCGAACACATATGTTTTCCGTCCTGCGGACGGCAGAGAGACGGCGGCAGCATACCTCAGTGCGCTTAGGTTGGCGGCTCCCTCCGTTATTGCGCTTTCACGCCAGAATTTGCCTCAACTCGACGGTTCCGGCAAGTCGCCAATGAGGGGCGGCTATATA
>CALAXO010000127.1 GCA_937894955.1 uncultured Clostridia bacterium | reverse complement strand
TACCGCGGCGTCCGTCACCGCAAGGGCTTGCCCGTCCGCGGTCAGAGCACGAAGCAGAACGCACGCACCCGTAAGGGTCCCAAGCGTTCCGCGGGTAAGGCTAAGAAATAATTAAGGAGGAGAATTGAGCAATGGCAAGGTCAACAAAGACTACAAAGAAGCTTGCTTCCCGCAAGCGTCGTGAACGCAAGAACATTGAGCGCGGTCAGGTTCACATTCGTTCTTCCTTCAATAACACCCTCGTAACCGTTACCGATCTTAACGGCAACGCAATCTCTTGGGCATCCGCAGGCGGACTTGGCTTCCGCGGTTCCCGTAAGAGCACTCCGTTTGCTGCACAGATGGCAGCGGAAACCGCAGCAAAGGCTTCAATGGAACATGGTATGCGTATCGTTGAGGTTTACGTAAAGGGTCCCGGCGCAGGTCGTGAATCTGCAATCCGTGCGCTCCAGGCTGCAGGTCTTGAAGTCAACATGATTAAGGACGTCACCCCCATTCCTCATAATGGCTGCCGTCCTCCCAAGCGTAGAAGAGTATAAGGAGAGCAAACGATTATGGCAAGATATACTGATTCCGTTTGCAGACAGTGCCGCAGGGAAGGCACCAAACTGTTTCTTAAAGGCGATCGCTGCTACAACGAAGCAAAGTGCGCTGTTATGAAGCGTCACACCCCTCCGGGACAGCACGGTCAGGCAAGGGCTCGCAAGGCTTCCGAATACGGCACTCAGCTCCGTGAAAAGCAGAAATGCCGCAGAGCATACGGCGTTCTCGAGTCCCAGTTCCGCAAGTACTATGATATGGCAACGAACATGCAGGGCGTAACCGGCGAAAATATGCTGTGCCTGCTTGAACGTCGCCTTGACAATGTTGTTTATCGCCTCGGTCTCGGCGCAAGCCGTGCACAGGCTCGCCAGTGGATCACCCATGGTCACATCCTTGTTGACGGCCATAAGGTTGACATCCCCTCTTACCTCGTGAAGCCCGGCCAGAAGATCAGCGTTCTTTCAAAGAGCTTTGATGTTGAATTCTTCAAGGGCGTGAGGGAACAGGGTGCCGATAAGCCCATCCCCAAGTGGCTTGAGCTTGATGCGGCAAACCTCAGCGGTACAGTGGCAGCAATGCCCCAGCGTGATGATATTGACCTCACCATTGAGGAACACCTCATTGTTGAGTTCTATTCAAGGTAATCATCACGGCTACCCTGATCTATCAGTTACTTTTTTTCAAGAGAGGGGAGAGATTTGATGTTTGAAATTGAAAGACCTAAGATCGAGTGCAAGGAGCTGAACGACTACTACGGATGCTTCGTTGTTGAACCGCTTGAGCGCGGCTTCGGCACAACTCTCGGCAACTGTCTGCGCAGAGTTCTTCTGAGCTCAATGCCTGGCGCGGCTGCTTCATCCGTCAAGATTGACGGTGTGCTTCATGAGTTTTCAACCATTCCCGGCGTTAAGGAAGACGTTACCGAGATCATTCTTAACATTAAGGAACTCCGTGTGAGATTGCTCGGCGAAAGCAGCAGCGTGCATGTAGTCATCGACGCCAAGGGCGAAGACAAAGTTTTTGCAGGAGATATTATCCACGATGCCGATGTTGAAATCATCAATCCCGATTTGCACATCGCAACACTTTCCGAGGGTGCAAACCTCTATATGGACATTGTTCTTGAAAAAGGCAAAGGCTATGTTTCTGCCGAAAAGAACAAAAAACCGAACATGCCCATCGGCGTGATCGCGATCGATTCCATATTCACCCCCATCACCAAAGTCAACTTCCGCGTTGAAGATACCCGAGTCGGTCAGGTTACCGACTACGACAAACTCACGATCCAGGTCTGGACAGACGGAAGCATCCGCCCCGAGGAGGCAGTCGGCATTTCTTCAAGGATCATGTTCGACCACCTTTCACTGTTTACGAACCTTACCGAAGGTGCGCAGAACATCGAGATTGTCGGCGATGAAGAGCCTGACGGCAAGGAAAAGATATACGACATGGCAATTGAAGAGCTTGATCTCTCGGTTCGTTCGTATAACTGCCTCAAGCGCGCCGGCATCAACACCGTTGCGGAACTTGTTGAACGCGACGAGGAAGAAATGATGAAGGTACGCAACCTCGGCAGGAAATCTCTCGAGGAAGTGCAGCTCAAACTTGCTGCGCTGGGTCTCTCTCTGCGCGAAAGCGAAGAATAATTCGCAAGCTGATATGATCAACGATAGCATCAGCGATTTTAATAGGAGGAAATAATATGCCTAACCGTAAGCTTAATAAAGCCACCGACCAGCGTGACGCAATGCTTCGCAACATGGTAACTGCATTCCTTTGGAACGGCAAGCTCGTGACCACCGAATCGCGCGCAAAGGAAGTTCGTCCCATTGCAGAGAAGCTCATCACCTTGGCAGTGTCTGAATATAAAAATACCGAAACCGTCACCAAGACGAAGATTGAAACCAACGACAAAGAGCAAACCACTCGAACCGAAGTCGAGAAGGTTATTGATAAGCCCTCAAAGCTCCACGCCCGCAGGCAGATCATGGCTTACCTTTATGACATCCCCCTTACCAGGGAGTCGAAGGAAAAAGCAAAGGATTTCCGTAAACGCGTTCGTGAAACTCCCCATCCCGTTGTTGAGAAGCTCTTCCGTGAGCTTGCTCCCAAGTACGATGGTGTAAAGGGCGGCTATGTCCGCATTTACAAACTCGGACCCCGCCGCGGCGACGGTGCCGAAGTTTGCATGCTCGAGCTCAAATAATCGCTTGGGTTACACTCTGTTCAATTGATTGTTTGCGGGAAATGTGACTGATTGTAAGTTTTCCGTGAATTCAGCAGGATGCCGGGCTTTTGCTCGGCATCCTCTTTTCGTTTATTCGTGCAATTCAATGCTTATGCGCTTGGCATCCCGATTTTGAAACAAACAAATTTTTTAAAAAACCGCGTCAAAAACCGCTGCTTTTGCTTTACATACACGATTCAATCTGCTAAAATAAAAGGTGCGGCATAAATAACTTACTGCACATGCAAGAGCAGGTGTGCGTTTTTGGCTGCCTCGCAGCATACGGCTGCAACGACGGATCATAAAGCACAGCACAGAAAGGAAAGAGCAAGTGGATACCGAATTCGCAGTACGCATGGTTGACATAACCAAGCATTTCGGCACAATAACTGCAAACAAAAACGTTTCTTTGGACATTCGCAAGGGAGAGATTTTATCCCTTTTGGGTGAAAACGGAAGCGGCAAAACGACCCTGATGAATATGCTTTCCGGCATTTATTACCCGGACGGCGGCAGTATCTATGTGAACGGAACGCGTGTTGATATTCGCTCTCCAAAGGATGCGTTCAAGCTTCATATCGGCATGATTCATCAGCATTTTAAACTTGTTGATGTTTTTACGGCAGCGGAAAACGTTAAATTGGGTCTAAACGCCAAAATACCTGCTGTGCGCAAAAGTATTGTTGAAATCTGCAAAAAATATTCGTTTGCAGTCGATCCGGACAAAAAAGTCTACGAAATGTCTGTCTCTGAAAAACAAACGCTTGAAATTGTCAAGGTGCTCTATCGCGGAGCGGATATTCTTATTCTTGACGAACCGACCGCCGTTCTGACACCGCAGGAAACCGAAGCGTTGTTTAAAGTTATGCGCGCAATGAAAGCGGACGGGAAAAGCATTGTTATCATCACACATAAATTGCATGAAGTTTTGGAAATTTCCGATAGAGTTGTTGTTTTGCGCAAAGGCGAATACATCGGCGAGGTTGAAACTTCAAAAACCGATGCTCAAAGCCTTTCGGATATGATGGTCGGTCATGCCGTAACATTGAATATCGATCGTCCTGAAGTCGGCTATTCCGTCCCGCGTCTTTTTGTAAAGAATCTGACCGTCAAGGATAACCTCGGAGTCACGAGACTCGACAATGTAAGCTTTACGGCCAACAGCGGCGAAATTCTTGGTGTTGCGGGCATCAGCGGAAGCGGGCAAAAGGAGCTGCTTGAAGCGATTGCGGGACTTTGCAGGACTGAACCCGGTTCTTCCGTTATGTATGTTAATCCGCGCAACGATGAAGAGGAGGAACTCTGCGGGCTGTCGCCGGAACATATTCGCGATCTCGGGGTAAGCCTTGCATTCGTGCCGGAGGACAGGCTCGGGATGGGTCTTGTCGGCAGCATGAATATACCCGATAACATGATGCTGCGCAGTTATAAGGACGGAAAAAGCTGCTTTGCGGACAGAGAAAAACCGCGTGAACTGGCACAGAAAATTGTCGATGAACTCGGCGTTCTGACTCCGGATCTTGATACACCGATAAGAAAACTTTCCGGCGGCAACGTGCAAAAAATCCTTGTCGGACGCGAACTGTCGTTTAACCCGTCGCTTCTTATGGCGGCATATGTCGTTCGCGGACTGGATGTTAACACGTCCTATGCAATTTACGGTCTGCTGAACGATCTTAAGAAAAGAGGCGGTGCAGTCATTTTTGTCGGTGAAGACCTCGACGTTTTGCTTGAGCTATGCGACAGGATACTTGTGCTTTGCGGCGGCAGGGTCAGCGGGATTGTTGATGCAAGAAAGACTCAAAAAAACGAAGTCGGACTTTTGATGACAAACCTGGGCTCGGCCGGTGGCACAGCCGAGTGATTCCGGCAAAAAGATAACGAAAGGCAGGAAAACAGAATGTTCCGTATTCAAAAGAGAACCGCGCTGCCGGTTTGGAAAAGTTGGCTTATTCGTGCGATTGCAATAATTATCGCGCTCGTTCTTAACGGCGTGCTTATTTACGGGCTTACAAAAATGAACCCTGTGAAGGTGTATGCCACAATGTTCAACGGTGTTTTCGGCACTGAAAGAAGAATCTGGAATACGATTCGCGATATTTCAATGCTGCTCTGTATCGGAATCGGCCTTGCTCCCGCATTTAAAATGAAATTCTGGAATATCGGCGCAGAGGGTCAGATCCTGCTCGGCGGCATTGCAGCTGCGGCGTGCATGATGTATTTTGACAGCCTGCCGAACGGACTGCTTCTTGTTGTGATGTTCCTTGCGGCGGCAGCGGCGGGCGGATTCTGGGCGTTCATTCCCGGAATTTCAAAAGCAAAGCTGAACACAAACGAAACTCTGTTCACACTGATGATGAACTATATTGCAATTCAGCTTACGTCATTCTTCGTTACTTTTTGGGAGAATTCCTATGGTTCCAACATCGTCGGAACAATCAACCTTGAATCACACAAGGGGTGGTTCCCGGACGTTTTCGGCCAGATGTACGGACTTAATGTCATTATTGTTGCTGTTCTTGCCGTAACAATGTACTTCTATCTTAAAAGCACAAAGCATGGGTTTGAAATTGCGGTTGTCGGCGAGAGTCATGACACGGCGCGCTATGCCGCAATCAATGTTCCTGCCGTCACTGTCCGTACGGTCACACTTTCCGGCGCAGTATGCGGCATTGCCGGTTTCCTTGCGGTTGCGGGACAGGGACACACGATTTCAACGAACACTGCGGGCGGACGCGGCTATGTGGCGATTATCGTTGCATGGCTTGCAAAGTTTAACACGCTTGTGATGATCCTTGTTTCCTTCCTTATCGTTTTCCTCGAAATGGGCGCACGCGAAATAGCGTCAAAGTTCAACATCAGCGATAATCTTTCGCAGGTCAGCACGGGTATCATCCTTTTCTTCATCCTCGGAAGTGAATTTTTCATCAATTACAAGGTTGCTTTGCGTGAGAAGGACGGCGCAAAGCAATCGGCGGAATGAGCCGCGCGGAGCAGACACGGCAATAAAACTGAAAGGGCAAAACAAAATGAAACAATTGATTATGCTAATCCAGGCGGCCGTATCGTTCGGCACGGTCATAATGTTCGGCTCCGCAGGCGAGATTCTGACGGAAAAATCCGGCAACCTTAATCTTGGTGTTCCGGGCATGATGTATCTCGGCGGCATTGCAAGCCTCGCGGGTTCGTTTTTCTATGAACGTGCCTGTGATGCAGCAGGCAAAGTTCCGAGTTCGTTCATGCTGATTCTGATCGCGCTTATATGTGCCTTTGCAGCGGCAGCAGCGGGCGGATTCATCTTCAGCTTTCTCACAACAACGCTGCGCACGAATCAAAACGTAACGGGTCTGACGCTTTCGATTTTCGGCGCGGGCATTGCAAATTTCTTCGGCGGCTCCCTCAACAAGCTTGCAGGCGGTGTCGGTCAGATAAGCGTTGGAAGAACCAGCAGACTCTTCCGCGCGGAGGTTTTCGGTTGGCTGCCGCTTCCCGAAAACTTGAAGCAGATGTTCTTTGATTACGGTTTTATGGTTTACGCTGCAATCATAATCGCAATACTTGTTCAGATATTCCTCAAACGGACCAATTGCGGACTCAATCTCAGATCCGTTGGCGAAAGCCCTGCAACGGCGGATGCTGCCGGCATAAACGTCACCCGTTACAAGTATCTTGCAACCTGTATCGGCGGCGGAATCACCGGGCTGGGCGGCGTTTACTATGTTATGGATTACATCAAAGGCACATGGGCAAACGACGGAACGATTGAAAACCTTGGCTGGCTTGCGGTTGCGCTTGTTATTTTTGCAACATGGAAACCCACCCGTGCAATATGGGGCTCCTATCTTTTCGGAATCTTTTTCTGGGCATACCTTCTGATCGCTTCCGGATTGACAAGACGGTCGCAGGAGTTGTTCAGGATGCTGCCCTATATCGTTACAATAATCGTACTCATTATTGTTTCGCTGCGCAGAAAAAAGGAGGATCAGCCCCCGGCAGCTCTAGGCTTATCCTATTTCCGTGAGGAACGTTGAAAAAATACACTCAATTACACAAAATTAAAGGTATAAGTTCGGGTGTTTTCAGAACGAATGACTTTGAGCTGAAAATTCCCGAATTTTGAGACAGGACGTCATTCGGTTCGACTTTGAAAATTACCGAAAATATTCACATTTTGTACATAAATCGAGCGGAATTACTGTTGATTTTTGCTCATAGGTTTGGCATAATAAGGTAAAGGTCTGCGGTTTTGACGTCCGAATTACGGTGAGCGGATCTTCTGCCTTGCAGCTGCGGCAAAAAAGTAAAACAAAAAACAAGATGAAACGGGGAAAAAGATGGGATTCAAAAATGACAGTGTATACAGAACAAGGCGAATACTCTGCCTTGTTATTTTTGTTCTGCTGCTTTCAATTATCGTTGTGTGCATATCGATCGCCTGCCGCGGAACATGTGCAGACCACGGCGATTCGCACGGCCCGGTGAGTGCGACGCCGTCCGCGGCGAGCACAGTTACGCCGCAGCCGGAGACTCCCACCGCAATTCAAAACACTGAAACCCCGGATCCTTCCGACGGAATCCCGCTTGTTGTTACTGAAGGCGATATGAATGACGTCATGGCAAGACTGGAGCAGTTGAAAACTCTTTCTCCGGATAAAACTATCATTCTGCTTGACGTTGGGCACGGCGGATTTGACCCCGGTTCGATCGGACTTGATACAGAAGTTCACGAGGATGAACTGAACCTTCAGGTTGCACGGTTCGTTGCGCAAAAATTGGGCGAAAAGGGTTACTACGTCTTTATGACGCGCATGGGCTCGTATGCCGTTGCGGACACCAAAAACGAAGATATGCGCCTGCGCAAAGAATTCATGAAACTCGATATTTTCGATGCTGCAATCAGCATTCACATGAATTCGTACCCGGACGATCGCAGCGTTGACGGCACACGGCTCTTCTACTACAAAGAGGGAACGAAAGGGCAGACGCTCGCAACAATTATCCTTGACGAAATCTGCAAAGCAACAGGGCAGCGCAATCGAGGAACAAACAGCGGAGACTTGATGGTCGTACGTGAGCCTGTCGCGCCGAGCGCACTCGTTGAATGCGGATTCATTTCCAACCCAAACGAGGAGCGTTTGCTTGCAAACCCGAACTATCAGGAAAAGCTTGCTCAGGCGGTCGCGGACGGCGTTGAAAGGTTCTTTAACTCCGACAATTAAGCCGTGCAATGCAGACATGATCGAAATCAGAAAGAATTGCGAAAATTCCGCGCAGAAATAACTGTGCGGAATTTTTGATTAAGTTACGCTTATAACACTTTATTCCATAAAATTCGTCCCGTGCCGCCATTTTTTGCCAAATTCGCAAATAACAAAAAACAAACACAATCAAAAAGCAATCGTTAAACCGACTTGAAAACAAAACATAACAGAGTAAAAACAAAGTTAATATTGCAAAACGAGAATAAACAGTAAAATCGAAACGGAAAACACTGTCATTTTATCCCGCTGCAACCGGATTGAAAATGCGGTGAAATCAACAAATTTTGCGATTCGGGTTGCATTTTTTGAGATATGTGTTATAATGTATACGATGCGTTGAGTAAGGGGTGCAATCAGGGGCACGGAGCAGCGCATCAAAAAGCACAAACGGCTGACGGCTGAGCCGCCGCCGAAAACGAAGTCCCCGCTTTTGTGCGATCGGGCGGGGAGCCGCAGGCATCGGGCATCATGCGCGGTGCAAACGGCAAACCAAGTGCATTTGTTAGAAAGACAGATGGGAAGGAGGCAGTATGAAAAAGCTGTTATCGGAAGCAGCAATTCGTGCAAAGAGTATTTTTCTTGCAATCGCATCATTCTTCGGCACATTGCGGACAAAGGTTCTTTCAACGTTCCGAAGAAGCAAAAACGCTGAAGCAAAAACAACGCATTCACGCAACGACAAAAGCTCCGCAGGGGGAGCGGACAAACATGTTTCCGCTGCGGGAGGTAAGGTGCTTTCATTCTTTAAGAGACTGCCTGCGCTTGCAGTGAAATACAGACTTGCAGTATCATGTATCATGGTTGTTATAATCGGTGCAATCGTTATCGGCGTTGCGCTGGGCGGTAAATCTTCAAACACTTTCAGAGGCGACAGGCAGGTTCTGCACTCGGGTGAAGGCTGGGCGGCAGTTACCAAATCCCCTCAGAACACCGAGTCTGAAACCACCGTTGACCCCGGTGCAGCGATGGAGCAGCCCGGCACGCCCGGTGATACCGACCCTGCCGTAACCACAACACCCCAGGCAACGCGCAACATCTATGTTACCCCCGTGCCGATCATTTCAATGCGTCCCGTTGACGAAACAAAAGATGTTGCGAAAGCAGGGGAACACAACGATGTGATTCCGGATGTTCAGGAAAGGCTCATGATCCTTTGGTACATGGATCAGGATGAACCCACGGATTATTTCGGAAATATCACCAAAAACGCATTGCGCATATTCCAACGCAGGAACGAACTTGAAGTCACGGGTAGGCTTGATCCCGCAACATACGAACTGCTTATGTCGAATGATGCAAAGGCATATCTCTGCATGCTCGGCGATTCGGGACAGGATGTTGTTGCTGTCAAGCAAAGGCTTTACGAACTCGGCTATATTGACACGGACAACGGCGGGTTTGACGAAGCGATGGAGGTCGGCGTAAAGGAATTCCAGGCGGCA
>CALAXO010000126.1 GCA_937894955.1 uncultured Clostridia bacterium | reverse complement strand
CGCCACCTCCGCCTTGGCAAGGCGGCGCTCTACCAAATGAGCTATTCCCGCATATTAAAATCAACCTTAAAGTGGTGCGGGCGAAGAGACTCGAACTCATACACCCTGCGGCACCGGAACCTAAATCCGGCGCGTCTGCCAATTCCGCCACGCCCGCTGATGCCCTCTGCAAATGCAACGTTTCATTAAAATTAATAAACGAAACAAAGACCGGATGCAAAGATTGGTGACCCGTCGGAGATTCGAACTCCGGACACCTTGATTAAAAGTCAAGTGCTCTACCGACTGAGCTAACGGGTCAAATCTGGCTGGGGTGGCAGGATTTGAACCTACGGTGCGGGAGTCAAAGTCCCGTGCCTTAACCTCTTGGCGACACCCCAATGATAATCCCAGGGGTTTTGATGAAAATGGGGTGAGTGGTGGGGCTCGAACCCACGACCTCCAGAGCCACAATCTGGCGCTCTAGCCAACTGAACTACACCCACCATATTAGCTTGTCAAACAACGCCGCCCAAAAGAAGATTGGCGCGCCTGCAGGGATTCGAACCCGGGACCTACGGCTTAGAAGGCCGTTGCTCTATCCTGCTGAGCTACAGGCGCATACCGTGTATCCTGCCCGCTGACGTTTAAATATTTTATCAACTTTCCTTCCGCTTGTCAACACTTCGGAGGCGTGTTTTTTGCCAAAAGCCAAAATATATTTGGAGATTGTCTCAAATTCACTCGTTCGTCGATTGTAATCCGCCGCTGAAACGATTACAATATATTTACACCGCGCTTAATTGACGGCTTTCGAGCGATAAAGGCGAGGACAATGAAAGTGAAAGGAATTGAACAGGATGAATGTTGCTGTTGAAGGAAAAAACATAGATATTGCGGCAGGCGAAAGCATTCTTTGTGCACTTCGCCGAGCGGGAACGGATTTTTCAAGCCCGGCGGAAAAACCTGTTGCGGCTATGATAGGGGGAGAGGTCTTCAATCTGAATTACACACCCAAGCGCGAATGCAGCATACGGCTGCTGCGGTATTGCGATGATGAGGGGCGCCGCGTTTATGAACGCACGCTGCAATTCGTTCTCATTATTGCCGTTCGAAAACTATTTCCGGGCGCAAGGCTTGTGACTCGTTACTCGGCGGGCGACGGACTGTATATTACTGTAGAGAAGGCCGGGACGGGTGCGCCGCTGAACGAGGCGGATACCGATTTGCTCCGCAGCGAAATGAAACGGATAACAGCGGCGTCATATCCGTTTGTTCGGCGAAGGCTTGATGTCCGCGATGCGATTGAATTTTACACAAAGGACGGACAGCAGGATAAGGCGGAGCTGCTCCGCTGCCGGCGGTTCAGCTATTTTGATGTTTATTCCTGCCCGGATTACAGCGATTATATGGATTATTTTTACGGCGAGATGGCTCCGTCAACGGATTATGTTCATGTTTTTGAACTGCATACGCTTCCGGAGGCAATTGTTATGCTGCTTCCTTCAAAAGAAGATCCCGCTGTTCCCGCCAAATACGAAAACAGTCCGAAATTGCTTGCGGTTTTCGCCGAGAGCGACCGCTGGGGGAGGCTTATGCATGTTGCAAATGCGGTTGACCTTAACCGCCGTGTTGAAAACGGAACCATTCGCGAGTTGATTCGGGTTAATGAAGCTTTGCATGAAAAGACTTATGCGCGGGTTGCGGATGAGATTATTGCCCGCCGTGCAAAAGCCGTTATGCTTGCCGGACCGTCGTCTTCGGGAAAAACGACTTCCGCAAACAGGATCGCAACCCAACTGCGCGCCGACGGACTGGATCCGGTTATGCTGTCGCTGGATGATTACTATATTGACCGCGACAGAATTCCGCGCGATGCAAACGGTGAAATGGATCTTGAGCACATCAACACTTTGGATATTCCGCGCTTCAACGAGGATCTTGCGCTTCTGCTTGACGGCTGCGAGGCGGAAATTCCGCTGTTTAACTTCAAAACAGGCAAGCGTGAGAAACAAGGCAAGGTGCTGAAACTTCATCGCGATCAACCGCTCATAATAGAAGGCATCCATGCCCTCAATCCGCTCATGCTCGGCAGCTGCGATCCGAATTCTGTTTTTAGAATATATGTTTCTGCGCTTACAACGCTGAACCTTGATGATCATAACCGCATCCGCACGACGGATCTGCGCCTGCTTCGCCGCCTCGTTCGCGATTACGAAACGCGCAACGCAAGCATGGAACACACACTCGGAATGTGGGCAAGCGTTCGCCGCGGAGAAGCACGCTGGATTTTCCCTTATCAGGAAAACGCCGACAGGATATTGAACACAACTCTTCATTATGAGGTTGCCGTCCTGAAACGATTCGTTTACCCGCTGCTTGAGGCTGTTCCGCCGGACAGTGTGCATTACTGTGCCGCGAGGAGCATCGTTAAGTTCCTCAATTACTTTGCCGAAGCGGAAGTTGATGATGAAATACCCCCGACTTCAATACTGAGGGAGTTCATCGGCGGAAATACTTTCTATAAGTAAGCGGGAAACAGTCGGCAAATTAAAGGGATGGGCATCGACGCCGAAAGCTGCCGCAGAAGCGCCCGCATTGACCGAGAAGGAGCTTTTTCTGCGGCTGCCGACTGTGCCGA
>CALAXO010000125.1 GCA_937894955.1 uncultured Clostridia bacterium | reverse complement strand
CCGCCGCGAATGCCGCCGTTGTAGTCAGCGGTGTTTCGGCGGGGCTCCTGCCTGTCGCTGTAGCTGTGGTCAACGTAATCGCGCCTGTCGGTTTCGTCACGCATGGGTGCGGTACCGTAATCGCGTTGTGCGTTCGGAGTGTTTACGCGGTCGTCACGGATATCATATTGTTCACGGTCGGGAGCGGCGGGACGTGTATCAACACGAATGCCCCTGCCGTTGCGGGAGTCGGGGTCGGGACGAACGCCGGAATTTACAGCATTTTGACGCGTCCTTGAAGGGTCGCTATCCAGTTCTGCGGGCCACTCAAAGCCTGTTGCAATAACGGTAACACGAACATCGTCTCCCATTGCGTCATCAATGCCCATTGCGAAAATGATGCGTGCTTCTTCATCCACAGCCGAGGTTATGAGGTTGGTTGCATTGTCAACCTCCATCATGCCGAGAGTGGGTCCGCCCACAACGTTGATGAGAACGCCCTTTGCACCGTCAATGGTTGTTTCAAGCAGCGGACTTTTGATTGCCTGCTGGGTAGCTTCCGTGCAGCGATCTTCTCCGCTTGCGGTGCCGATACCCATGTGGGCCATGCCCTTTGCGGAAAGGACGGTGCGAACATCCGCAAAGTCGCTGTTGATCATTGTGTGGCAGGTGATAAGGTCGCTGATTCCCTGAACGCCTTGACGGAGCACGTCGTCCGCAACGCGGAGCGCATCGTTAATGGGTGCGTTGCCGACAATGGAAAGCAGTTTTTGGTTGGGAATGATAATGAGCGTGTCAACAACCTCGCGCAAATCGCGTATGCCCTGAAGTGCATTCCTCATGCGTGAGCGGCCTTCAAAACTGAAAGGCTTTGTAACAACACCAACGGTCAGTATGCCCTGTTCTTTGGCGGCTTTTGCAACTATGGGTGCTGCCCCGGTGCCGGTGCCGCCGCCCATACCTGCGGTGATGAAAACAAGATCTGCGCCGCGAATTGCGTCGTTGATCTCATCAATGCTCTCTTCTGCTGCAGCCCTGCCGACGGCAGGTTCCGCACCTGCGCCGAGACCTTGGGTTGCCTTTTCACCTATCTGAACCTTGATGTCTGCCTTGGAGGTGAATAGAGCCTGTCTGTCGGTGTTGATGGATACAAATTCAACACCGCGAAGACCAAATTCAACCATACGGTTCACTGCGTTTCCGCCTGCGCCGCCGACGCCGACGACTTTAAGCTGGGCAATATTGCCCTGTTCGTTATCGAGTTCAAGATCAAGTGCCATTATTGATAAAACCTCCTTTGTCTTCGGTTGATTTAAACTTTGAGAATGCATTGAACGGTTTGCTCTTTTCAAAAACCAATCGGTGCATACTGTGTCAATCTTTGCATAATTGCTATGCATTTTGTCGGTAAGCGAAAAAATCTCTGATGTTGCCGACTATATTATCCACCGGTCGTCTGCTGCAGACAGCAAGCGAACCGCTGCCGTAAAGCATGAAATGCGCAAGCGCAAATGCCGGTGCGTAGTTAACGGTGTTCATAAGGCTTGTCCGCGGCATGGAAACATACACACGTCTTCCGAGAAGTCGTGAAAGCCTTTCCGTGCCGCCGCGCATAAGCGCAATTCCGCCGCCGATGAGATAGACGGGGAAGTGCGCCCGAGCGTTTTGTTCAATGCCGCTGATGATGCTTTGAATTTCATCCGCAAGCTGAACGGTGCGGGCTTCGATAACGGATTGAATTGCGCCGCAGCTGAGCGTTGCAAGTCCCTCTCCGGGAATCATAACGCGTTCAACTGAGTTGCTGTAATCAAGCCCGAATACATACCTGCGCTTGATGTTTTCCGCCGTGCCGAACGGAAGACGCAGCCCGTATGCAATATCACGCGTGAAGTGTTCGCCGCCGATTCCGATGCTTTCGGAGCAAAGCAGAGCGTTGTCATATATGAGTGAAACATCACAATGCTGACCGCCGCAATCGATTAGTAGGGCACCGTTTTCGCGGTCCGGTTCGGGAATTGTGAACAATGCCCCTGTTAATTGGGATGAAACGAACGGATCGGCAGCAATGCCTTCTGAGCGAAGCGCATCCGAAACGACTGCGGCGAAAGCCGAGTCAACGAAGGTATGCGCCGCATCCGCCGAAATTTCCTTTGCGGCCTTGCCGACAAACGAATGCTCCGCCGCCATGCCGTCAAGTTCGAAGTTGAACAGCGAGCTGTGCATCAGCGTAAAGCCTTCCGGCGGGGTGAAATCTGCCGCCTGCTCAAGCAGAAGATCGACGTCCGGTTCCGTGACGCGGTGCGATCTGGATTCAACAGGCTGTCGGCAGGAGTTGAGCAGGGTCCTTGTGAATGGTGCGGGAACTCCGATGCAGGCACTGCGAAGGCGGACCCCCTGAGAGCGGCGAAGTGCAGAGACAATGCTTTCAAGTGCATCGCTCAGTGCGGCCGCGTTCGGAAGTTCACCGAATCGATACCCGGAATAGGTACGTTCTTCGGCATTTTGAACAATGATCGCGCCGTCAGCCGCAGGGCAGACAACCATAGCAAGAACTTTACTGCTGCCGATGTCAATTATTACACTCTGTTTCATTTGAGCTCTCCAAATGCAGAATCCGCTGCAAAAAACAGTTTTCGGCGGGGTATGTCACATTTTCACAACGAAAACGGCATGTGTGCGGACGGTGCATATATGTATGCTCATTATAGCATATATGCAATAATATGCGCAACACCCGGGCAGCGACTTTGCGTAAAAAAGATAGAACAACCTAATTTGTTTTATAAAATCTAACGCAATGTTTCATCAAGGCTCGTCCGTTGAATTCGGCGGAGCAGTCACCTGCTGCGGTGCATCCGTTTCAGGCGGGACCGATGCGGCCGAACTGCGCGGAGTGAAGTCAACAACGGTTGAATCCTTAAATATGTTGACCGTCCCCCCACTCGGATAGACAGGGAGAAGGCGTTTGTAAGCCTTCTCTGCGGTTTGAATATTTTCTTCCGCATACCGCCAGTCATCCAGAACAAAAGTGTAGCCGTGCTGAAGCTCAAGCTTTATCGAGGCAGCATTGGACACATCAATTGCAATAACGCTTTCTGCAAAATCACATTCTTTTACTGCCGCAAGCAGCTTCATTGCCGTGACGGTGCGGAGACAATGGTTCTTTTCGGTTATCACGGTATTATGTACAAAGCCGATATTTGCCATGCCGCGGAGAAGGATAAGTTCACCGCTGCTTTCTGCGCCGATTGCAAGCACAAGCCCTTCGGCGTCAACAAGCGTATATGTTCCGTTTGCGGCGGGTATGGCCGCCGCGGCATTGTGATCGGCAACATTGATACTGATTTTATTCGGAAAAACCCTGCGCACGCCGGTGCAGCTCAAATTCGGAATGCTTGATACGTTTTTTGATATTTCGTCCGTGTTGTACGAAAGAATATGTCTGCCCGTCTGCAAACCTGCAAGGCCGATTATCTGTTCGGCACTGTATTGCCCGCTTCCGGAAACAATGAACGAGTCAACGCAGGTAAAGCGGTAGGCTGTATAGCCGCAAAACCCAAGCAGTGCGATAAGAAGAAGAATTCCGAGCGAACTGAAAATGTCACGCCTGTTTTGCCTCCGCCGCTTCTCCTCGTGGCTGATGCCTCGTGCGGGTGCTGCTGCGCGGGTGTCCAGCCCGTCAGATTCAACGCCGTGCGGAGCCTTGCGTACGCGTGTTTCGGCCGCACCGCGGGCACCGTGTACGGAATGGCCCGAAGCATCCGCGGAACGATTGCGGGAATTTCTGCTGCCGTACTCGGGTTCGTTATTGCTGCCGCTGTTTCTGTTTTTTTTGTTTTCCATATGATTCTCCGCGTGATTTTCGGGGTTCCGTATAGCGTGAAATATTGAGCAGTACGCCGATGCCGGCAAGGAATATAACAAGCGATGTACCGCCGGAGCTGATGAAGGGGAGCGTTTGCCCTGTTGCGGGTATTGAATTTGTAACATCGGCAACGTTGACCGCAACCTGCACGGCAAGTATGGAAGAGAACCCCGCCGCAACAAGTGAAGCAAACCTGTCGCGAACGGAGAGCGCAATTCGAATGCCGCGGTAGATAACAAAGCAGTAAGCCGCAATTAACAGTGCAACGGTTACAAAGCCGAGTTCTTCGGCAATGATGGAAAGAATAAAGTCACTTTCAAGATAAGGCAAAAACAGGAGTTTTTGACGGCTTGCATCAAGCCCCTGACCGAACCACCCGCCGTTGCCGAATGCATAAAGCGATTGAACTATCTGATAGCCGGCATCGCTTTTGTTGCTCCAAGGATCAAGCCATGCCGTAATTCTGCTTTTGCGATATGACGCAGCAATCAAAAGAACAACGAGAGCAGCAAGGCCGATAAGTGCTGCAATGCCGAGCTGACTGAGGTTCGCTCCTCCGATAAAAAGCATGATCGCAAACACAATGCAAAGAATTATGAGCATGGAAACGTTAGGCTGAAAATAAATCAACACGGCAGGGATGACAAGCAGTGCCGCCATCGGCAAAAGTCCCCGAACGAACGACGGCATATCCTCATGGTGATCCGTCATGTATTTTGCCATGCAAATAACGATTATGAACTTTGCAAGTTCGGAGGGCTGGAATTGCAGCGGACCGATTTTGAGCCAACGCTGCCCGCCCTGCAGGTTTTTGCCGAAAAGAAGAACGGCAATAAGGAGCAGGATTATAAGCAGATATGCCATCCACGCAAAGCGTCGGTAGAATTTGTAATCCACGAACGAAAGCCCGAACATAACGGGGATGCCGATTGCAAGGAAGAGCAGCTGCTTTTTTACGTAGTAATACCCATCGCCATGAAAGGACTGGGCATAATAATAGCTTGCGGAAAACAGCATAACAACGCCGAATGCGCAGATTGCCGCAACTGTAAGAAAAAGCATGTAGTCCATGCCGTGTTTCCGCGGGCGCATTGTCGGCATGGGTGCAGCGGCGGGAGAACTGCCGCCGCGCCTTTCGGCGGAACGAATATGTGTTGCGTTGCTTTCCATCTCAACCTCTCTTATCAATTATTCCGAAACGGGAGGGACCGTTTCGGGCAGAATGCGGCATTTTCCGGCGGAAACTCAAACCCGCTGGGCGGGAATCAAAACCGCCTCAGAGTGAGTTTACTATTTCCTTAAATATGTCACCGCGCTGTTCAAAATTGTCGAACATGCCCCAGCTTGCGCAGGCGGGGGAGAGCAGCACTGCATCGCCGGGTTCGGCAAGGGATGCTGCTTTCAGTATCAGTGCGCGGAAATCATCCGAACAGGGGCAGATGTTTTTAAACCCTTCCTCTTTGGCCGCACGCATGATAGCTTCGGTGTTCGAACCGTTTACAACAACAGCCTTAACTTTTCCGTTGAAGGCGCGGAAGACGGGGCGATAATCGCTTTGCTTATCATAATTACCGACGCCGAGCATAAGCACTGTCGGCCTTGTCATTGCTTCAACGGCTTTAACGGTGGATTCGGGGTTTGTGCCTTTTGAATCGTTGTAAAAAGTGATTCCGTTCAGGCAGCGTGTGTATTCAATTCTATGCTCAACACCTTTGAATGATTTCAAAACATTGCAGACGACATCCGGCTTTACTCCCATGGACATAGCAAGGCAAACCGCGCAGAGCGCGTTTTCAAGGTTATGCGCGCCGATGATGCCGAGTTCGTTTGCGGGAATAAGCTGCGTTTCAACTCCGTTCATGCGGAAGATAATAATGCCGCTGCGAACAAAGGCGCCGTCCCGAACCTCATGCAGCCTTGAAAAGTAAAGCTTTTTTGCTTTTGTTTCCGCGGCCGAAACAATTGGATCATCCGCATTCAGAACGGCAAAATCACGTTCGGTCTGGTTTTCAAAAACGCGCATTTTGGCCGCGATGTACGCTTCCATCGAGCCGAACCGATTGATGTGATCCTCGGTGATGTTCAAGAGCCCGGCCGCATCGGCGTGGAAGTCACGGATGCTTTCAAGCTGAAGTGCGGCGGTTTCCGCAACAACGGTGTCGCCGGGGCGCGTTTCGGATGCATGTTCGGTAATGGGAATGCCGATGTTGCCGAGAACGAACGTTTGACCTTCGCCGTTCGCTTTGAATATTTCTCCGGTAAGCGCAGTGGTTGTGGTTTTTCCGTTTGTGCCGCCGATGCACACAAAGCGCGTTCCCCTGCTGCAATAACGATAGCCGAGTTCAATTTCGCCGATAACTTCAATGCCGCGGCTCTGTGCTTTGCGGACAAAGGGCGCAAAAATCGGAATAACGGGGGAAATAACCATCAGATCCACTCCGTCCAAAAGTGTTTCGGGAGCCTTGCCGAGTTTGTCGGTGTATTCAATGCCGGAAAGGGCTTCCTCAAGCCCGGGGATGACGGGTTTCATATCGTTAATGATGACGTTATACCCGTTTCTGTAAAGCAGTTTTGCGCTCGAAATGCCACTTTTTGCCATTCCGACGATCAGTGCGGTCTTTTTCATATCGAATCGCGTCCTTTCGTTGTTTATAAGTTCCAGCCGGTGAATAAAACTGCCTGCGGAACAAATTCGTATCTGCGGCAGTGCGGTCTTTTAAGATGCGGCCGTTCGGAGCGGCAGGGTTTTTGAGAAGTGTGCCGATGCCCCTTCTTAAAAACCCGGTATTATTATTATCAGTCGTGCCAAGTGCCAACAAAAATCACGACGTCCGGTGCCGAACGGCGGCTCTGTGTTCAAAACGGTTCACCTGAACCGCAGGAACCCATGGTGGGAATTCTGCAATGCAGCGTTATGCTGCACGGTTAAGCAGACTTTTATTTGTTTGCTTTATCAAAGAAACAGTGCGAGCGCAGCAACGCAGGCAAGCGCGGTCACTATCATGTATCCTGAAACGACTTTTGTTTCAGGATAGCCCAAAAGCTCAAAATGATGGTGGAGAGGTGCCATTTTGAATATGCGCTTGCCGTGGCGCAGTTTGAATGAGCCGACCTGCAGCACAACGCTCACGGCGGAGGCAACAATGCATACGCCCATCAGGAGGAAGAGGAACGGGGAACGGCTGTAAATGACCATTGCGGACATTGCGCCGCCCAGTGCCATTGAGCCTGTATCTCCCATAAAGACTTTTGCGGGATAGCTGTTGCTCTTCAAAAAGCCGAGGCAGCCGCCGGCGACCGCAAACGCAAAAACGCTCATGCAAAGCATTCCGTCGCGATTTGCAATGAAACGGGGTTCATTAATGAAGCTGCCGTCGAAAACTTTTGCAAAGTAAAGAAAAAGCACACCCATTGCAATGCTGTAAATCAGCGAGACACCGGAAAGCAGACCGTCCAGGCCATCGGTTAGGTTTGCACTGTTTACAACGGCAATTATCATGAACATCGTGAAAGGAATGTACCACCCGCCGAGTTCGATACTGCCGAAAATCGGATCGTACAATGTTGAGCCGATAAAACTGCTTCTATAGGCGTAGTACGCCGCTGCAAAGGACAGAAGGAGCTGCGCGATAATTTTCTGGTATGCGCGAAGACCGAGATTGCGCTTGCGCTGGACTTTTATGAAGTCGTCAAGGAAACCGACGAGCCCGAACGCAAGCATGATAAGCACGGCAGGAACCGAAAAATCGAATGCAATGCCGTAGATGCTGAATGCCGCAGCTGCAATAATGATTGCAATTATGAACATAATGCCGCCCATTGTCGGGGTGCCTTCCTTTGCGGAATGTGCGTGCGGCCCTTCGGCGCGTTCAACCTGTCCGTACTTGAGTCGCCGGAGCATGGGAATGAACAGGGGAGAAATGAGCATGACCGCTGCTGCTGCGGTTATGAAAGCGAAAATCATCTTTTGCATAATACGAACCTCTTATATTTTTTCTTTGTACGGAATCGGAAACAGTCCTATGCATAAAGCTGCGCCGAATGCGGAATTATTTGCGTCCGCAGCGCATATCTTCAAGAATTTCGGCAACGATTATTTTTTCATCGAACGGATGTTTGATACCGTTGATTTCCTGATAGTTCTCATGACCTTTGCCTGCAAGAACAACAACATCGTCCTTCTTTGCAATATTCAGTGCGTAACGTATTGCCTCGCGGCGGTTTTCAATAACAACATACTCTGTTTTTTCGCTGCGCACACCTTCAAGCACCATGTTGATGATGCGCGCCGGGTCTTCCGTGCGCGGATTGTCGGATGTTACAACGCAGAAGTCTGCAAGTTTTGCCGCCGTTGCACCCATTATCGGGCGCTTGGCATTATCTCTGTCGCCTCCGCAGCCGAACACGGCGATGACGCGTCCTTTGGCAAAACCCTGTACGGCCGAGAGCAGGTTGGACAGTCCGTCCGGTGTGTGTGCAAAATCCAGTATAACGGAAAAATCAAAGCCTTCCGTAGGCAGCGATTCCATCCTGCCGGAAACGCCCTTAACGCTTTTCAGCCCTTCCGCGATGGTGTCCAAATCAATTCCGAGCTTCATGCATACCGATGCCGCAAGCATTGCATTAAAAACATTGAAAAGCCCGGGGATGGAAACGTTGATTTGCTTGTTTCCGTTCGGCGTCAGCATTTCAAATTCGATATTGCGCGCACAGATTTCAATGTCGGCAGCGCGAACATCGGCTTTTTCGCAGCGAATGCCGTATGTGAGGCTTGGAATATTGATTCCGCGAAGCAGTTCCGCGCTGTGGCTGTCATCGGCGTTCATAACGGCAAATTTGCTGCGTGTGAACATAATCTTTTTTGCAGCAAGATAATTTTCAAAAGTTTTGTGGTAATCAAGATGATCCTGCGTAAGGTTCGTGAACCCGCCTACGAGATACTCAATTCCGTGAACCCTGTCCTGATCCAATGCGTGCGAACTGACTTCCATTACGATAAGCTGAACACCCTCGTCACGCATAAGCCTGAACACACGTTGAAGCTCAACGCTTTCCGGCGTGGTGCGGTCGGTCGGGATGATTCTGTCGCCGATAAGGTTTCGAATCGTGCCGATCAGTCCGACTTTATAGCCCGCCTTTTCGGCGATCGCTTTTATCATATACGTTGTTGTCGTTTTTCCGTTAGTTCCGGTGATGCCGATGACAGGGATTCCGTCAAGCGGATGACCGTAAAACTCAATTGCAAGTTCGGCCATTGCATGACGTGAATTTTTCACGATAATCTGCGGCACGGAAAGAGGAAGCTCCCGTTCAACAAGGAGAGCGGCTGCGCCGCAGGCAACTGCACTTTCGGCAAATTCGTGCCCGTCTTTGAACGTGCCGCGGATGCAGCAGAACAGCTCGCCGCCGGTGAGCTTTCTTGAGTCATATTCGATTCTGTTAATGTTGCAGTCGCTGCCGATTATGCGGCAGTCGATATTTTTTGTCAGTTCACTTATAAGCATTGCTTTTCTCCTGTTATAAAGCAAGTATTGATTTTGCAGCAAAAGTCTGCCTGTTGCGGAAATTAACCGCCTGTGGTCGAATAATCGAAATAAACCGTTACGGATGAGCCGAATTCAACCTGCGTGCCTGCATAGATGCTTTGCCCAATTACATATCCGGACGGATCGGCGGGATCGGCAACCATTGTCAGTCCGAGTTGTTTAAGCTCATCATGTGCCTGAAGTGCAGTTTTCCCGATTAGACTCGGCATGGTGACATAATACGGTTCATCGGTCGGTTCAGCCGTGTTCACACCTTCAAGCCCGGTGTACAGCAGAACGGACGAACCGATAACAACGCTTTGGCCCGCTGCCGGGACCTGCATTGTTACAACCGCATCGCATTCGAAGATGCCCTCGAGTCCGTACTGTGCAAGCAGTGCGGAAGCGTCAGCCGTGGACATTCCGACAAGAACAGGCAGCTGAACCGTCTGATAGCTTGTTTCAGGGGTTAATCCGGGAACTTCCTTCAGCGTCAACACATTTTCAAGTACACGGCGAACAAAAGGTGCGGCAACCGTGCTGCCGAAGATTGAACTTACCCGAGGCTCATCAACAAGGATGAGACAGAGGTAACGGGGTTCGTCCGCGGGAGCGAATCCGATGAATGAACAGATATAATTTCCCGAGGAGACGCGGCCGTATTCGTCGTATTTCTGTGCCGTTCCCGTTTTTCCGCCGACGGTGTAGTTTGCAAGTTTTGCGTTTTTGCCCGTTCCGTTGTCAACAACACTTTGCAGTATCTGACGAACGTATGCGGAGCTTTCCACGCTGATGACCCTGCGAACGGGGGATGTATCGGCCTTGAATACCGTTTCACCGGAGGCTGATATGATTTCGTCAACGATATAGGGTGTGTGCAATTCGCCTCCGTTTACTGCGGCACAGACCGCGCTTGCAAGCTGAATGGGCGTCACGGCAATGCTTTGCCCGAAGCCGATGCGTGCAAGGTCGTTTGGGGTAACGTATTTCTGGTGAGTTACGATTCCTTCACTTTCGCCGACAATTCCGCTGCCCGTGTTTTGCCCAAGGCCGAACGCATAAAGATAATCATAAAACTTTTCGGTCCCCATTGTCAAGGCGAGTTTCATGAAACAGCAGTTGCAGGAATTTTCCGTGGCGCGCGTCAGGTTCTGGGAGCCGTGGCCGGCATGTTTCCAGCATTTGATGCGTCCGCCGTTGCAGTAAAAAATGTCCTCAAGATGAGTGCTTCCGGAATCGAGAGCTGCCGCAAGGGTAAGAATTTTGAAAGTTGAACCGGGTTCGTATGCATCGGTCACAATGCGATTGCGGGAAAGCTCGGCAAGCATTTGCAGGTTGTCCCTCGGAGGGGAGTTCGGGTCATAGTCGGGTTTTGTTGAAATTGCAACGATGGCGCCGGTGTTGACGTCCATGATGATTCCCTGTGCATTTTTTGCATTGTTGACCTGAACAGCTTCGTCAAGCGCATTTTCAAGGTAACTTTGAATGTTTGCATCAACGGTAAGCTTAAGTGTTGAACCGTCCGTGGGAGGAAATTCCTGAATCATGCTGTCGGCAATTTGGTTTCCTCTGCTGTCCGTTTCGGCAATACGTTCGCCGTCCTTGCCGGTGAGATACTTGTTGTATGTCAGTTCAAGTCCGCTTTGCCCGGTTCCGTCCGTGCTTGTGAACCCAATGGTTTGTGAAAGCAGCGTGCCGAACGGATAATAACGCTTTGTGTCCGGAGAAATTCCGACACCGCCGCCAAGCTGCAGACCGCGTATTTCGTCACAAACTTCTTTGCTCACCTGTCGTTTGAGAGTAAACTCACGAAGTTTTTCGCTTGAAACTCGTTCAAGAACTTTTTCGTAGTTAAGGTCAAGAACACGACTGAGTTCCGTGGCGACACGAACTCTGTCGCTTTCGGAAATGGAATTCGGCCATATCACAATTTTGTATACGGGGCCGTCTTTTGCAAGCGTCTGCCCGTTGCAGTCGATTATCATGCCGCGTTCCGCTGTGACGGTTGTCGGGCGCGTCCATTGACTTAATGCCTTTTGCTGAAGCTCTTTTGCGTCAATAACCTGAAGTTGGAAAATACGAATAAGAAGAGCGAGGAAAATTAAAGCGAAAACAGGCAAAAGCCATGTAATCCGCTTGTATGTTGACCATTGCGGTTTCAGGGCTTTTTGTGCTTTTTTATTCTTTTTGCGGTGTTTTTTGCCGGGGGGAACGGCTGTGATGCTCATTACAGAATTACCTCCGAATATATATGGCAAACGTTGATAGGTTCGGGAAAAAGAACGATATGCTTTATTCCCAAACTATCGCCGCTTGTTTAAGCGCGGCGAACCCCGGTTTACCGGCAGGCACTTTCGTCCGCTGTTTGCCGCTATTTTTTCGGGTGCAGACCTGCGGACTCGGCAGCGAGTCGTGCCGCTTCAAGGTCGATGGAGGAGCTGAGATCCATGTCAAGTTCCCCGAACCCGCGCTGAGCGGCGGCTATGCCGGCATTGATTTCGTTGATGTCGCGCTGAACGCCGGCAATGCGCTCAAAACGGAGAACCACCAAAAGCGCGGACATCGCGATTAACGCAACAAAAAGGAAAGCGGTCAGCTTAATTCCGACTTTGCGTTCACGCAGCGTGACGGAAAGCGGAATGCGCGTTTTCTGCGGGCGAATCTTGGGCTGAGTTTCTGCGGGCGCGGCAGTTTCCTGCCTGCGCTTGGGTTGAGTCGCTGCAAGCCTTGTGTCGTAAAGATAATCGCTTTTGTATGCCAACGAGCCGTTGTTTGGCGCATAGACACGCATTTCCTCAACAGTTCTGCCGTTAAATCTTGAATCCTTTGCCATTTTATTCGTCCCCCGTTGTGTTTATGAGTTTCTGCGCTGCGCGGAGTTTTGCGCTGCGCGATCTTGAGTTCAAATCCAATTCGGTTTCATCCGCAACAAGCGGCTTTTTGGTAAGTATTGCAACCTCGGGCTTAAGTCCGCATACGCAAACGGGCGCATTAGGCGGGCAGGTGCAGGGGTTTGCAAGGTTCTTAAAAACGTTCTTAACGATTCGGTCTTCGAGAGAGTGAAAGGTTATGACAGCAATTATTCCTCCCGGATTCAGGAAACGGATTGCATCGCGCACCGCCTGTTCAAGTCCCGCAAGCTCACCGTTGACCTCAATTCGAATTGCCTGAAACGTTCGCCTTGCCGGATGCGGCCCGTCGCGCCTTGCCGCCGCCGGTATTGCATTTTTGATAATTTCGGCAAGTTCGGTTGTTGTTTCAATGGGCTTGTCCGCACGCGCTGCGGTGATCGCATTTGAAATGCGGGAGGCAAAGCGTTCCTCACCGTAGTCGCGTATGATTCGTGTCAACGCAGCTGTATCATAGCCGTTTACAACATCATGTGCGCTGAGCGGAGCGGATTTGTCCATCCGCATATCGAGCCGTGCCTCGCTTCCGTATGAAAACCCGCGCTCTGCATCGTCGAGCTGATGCGAGCTTACGCCGAGATCAAGCAGGATTCCGTCTGCGCCGTTGACACCGCAGGCATTGAGCAGATCGGTCATTCGAAAAAAATTGCCGCGAACAGCCGTGAAGTTCGGAAAAAACGAAAGCCTTGCGGAGGCTGCGGCGATAGCTTCGCCGTCGCGGTCAATGCCGAACAATCTGCCGTCGGCAGGGAGTGAACGCAGAATTCCGAGGCTGTGACCGCCGCCGCCGAGTGTTCCGTCAATATATGTTCCGCCGCGTTCCGGACGCAGCAGGGACAGAACCTGCGGGAGCATGATTGGGGTGTGATAAGAGCTTGTGTTTATATCATTGAGCATCTTTTATTAACCTCCGAATGCGGATGATATGAGCGATGCTGCGGAAAAATTACCGGGAGTTTTATCGGAATAATTCTGAACATCCGAGCAAAGCTCATTAAGCGTGTAGTCAGCTTCCGCTGCTTCGAAATCATCGGGATTCCAAACGAGAATGCGATCTTCAACACCGCAAAGCAGAACCTCATCCTTAAGGTTTGCATATTTTAGAAGCCATTGCGGAATCAGTATGCGCCCCTGTTTGTCAAGGGTACACTCTTCCGCGCTTGAAAAGATCTTTCGCTTTGCACGCATAAGGGATAAATCGGAGGGACGCGAGGAGGTTAGATCCTTTGCGAATTCAACAAACTTTTCGTACCGAAGAATCTGAAGGAATCTTTCTTCCTTTTTGACATCGGCAGGATTCAATCCGATAAGAACAACAACGTGATCGGAGGTGTCAGGACGCCACTTAACGGGGACGAAAATTCGCCCCTTGGAGTCCAAATTGTTTCTGGATTGCCCCAACAGCATGCCGACACCGCCTTAATTTCGATTGAGTACACCGAAATTCTGCATTTCTGCAAAAAAAGCGCGGAATTCATGGTCTTTTCGCAGAATGAGCTTGATTCGGTGTTTACTATGTAATGCATTACCCGTATCGTGGGATGTGTGCTGATTATATCATCAATCGCCCCACAAATCAACACCTTTCACCACTTCTGTGAAAAAATTTTTAAACTTTTTTCAAAACGGGGAATCAGACCTTGAAATGCATCGGCAATACTGGTATTATAGCCCTGCCCGAAGGCAAACGCAGTACAAGACGTATTGAAAAAGTCTGATTTGACAATAAAATGTAAAATACGGCAAATGCGTGCGAACTGCGTATACAGTATTCCGAAATTAATGCAACGTAAGGAAAACGACTATGAAATTGGTTCTTGCAAGCGGCTCACAGCGCAGGCGCGAGCTGCTGACAATGTGCGGATATGACTATGAGATTATTGTCAGCAATGCTGATGAAACGATTGATGAAAGTGACCCGGAAAGTTTTGTTCGTGCTCTTTCGCTTCGCAAGGCGAAAGAAGTCTTTGACCGTCTATTTGCCGCGGGGCGGCGGAATTTTGCGGTTATCGGCTCCGATACAGTTGTTGCTTTTCAAAAGGATGGGGAAACAAAGCCCGTGATTATCGGCAAGCCCAAAGATGCGAAGGATGCAGTGCGCATTCTTTCAATGCTTTCCGGAAAAACACACAGAGTTTTCACCGGAGTGTCCGTGATTGCGGATATCTCCGATGAAAACGCAGACGCTGCTCAATGCAGCATTCGGAACAGAGAGGAAATTCAAACTGGATGCAGCATTCAGGAAAAGGCGGAAGTCCAAACTGAATGCAGCATTACGGAGGTTACGTTTGAAACTCTGTCTCCTGATGAGATAGCAGATTATGTGAATTCGGGCGATCCGCTGGACAAGGCGGGTTCTTACGGCATACAGGGGCCGTTCGGCATGTTTGTACGCGAAATTCGGGGCAATTATTTCACGGTCATAGGCATGCCGATTCCTGTGCTGTACAAAATGCTTAAAAAAATCGGAATATTACCGCACGGCTTTTACGAACGTATCCAACAGAGCGAGGGAGAGTTAACTCTGCCGTATGCGGCGATTCGGCGGTGCAGAACACTTTGATTTGCCGTAAAAAGCCAAAAAAACCGAAAAGTTTTGAATCGGAACGGGTTATTCTTTGCAAAAAAGGGAATAATTTCTAATAGGGACAGGGAGTGCAGGGACTGAATGCATTCTCCGTGCCGAGAAGGAATTGTTTCGGAGGTCGTTCAAAGATGTTCAAAACTGTTTTTGCAGCGGATATAGGTTCAAAATGCATAAAATGCGTTTCACGGGGGGGAGTTACGGCGGAGGAAACGGCAATTGCTCTTGAAGCGGGCGCAAGACTCACGGTTGCCGCGGCGGGCAATGCAGCACTGCTGCATCGCAGCGGCGTAATTCGGCCTGTTCGCGACGGTGCGGCGGCAAATACGCGTATGCTTGCGCTGCTGCTCGGTCGGCTTGCATGTGAAAAAACCGGCAAGCGTACAACGGCATCGATTGAGCTGCATACAGCGATACCGCATATGCTGCCTGCAGTTAAGCAAAACGCACTCAAACAGGCGGCACGTCTTGCGGGGTTTCGTGCGCTTCGGGTGCACGATCCGCTTTTGATGGGAGCAATAGGGGCTGATGCGGATTTGTTTTCGGACAGGGCACATATGATTGTGAACATCGGAGCGGAAACAATGACTTGCGCTGCATTCGCAAACGGCGGAATGCTTTGGCAGGGGTTTGCGGATGAGGGCAGCGCGGCTGTGGACAGGGCGATTCAAAATTGGTTCCGCGATGAACACAGGCTGCTGATAGGTGAGCGCATGGCGGAAATAATTAAACAGAACCTGAATAAACTGAGCTTTGATATTGAGGGGCGTTCGGCCGACGACGGTTTGCCGCAAACGGTACGCGCAAACGGTGCGGAGCTGCGGGCGGCTGCACAAAAAGGACATACTGCAATCATTCGTTTCGTTAAAGATGCCGTGAAGGCTTTGCAGCCGGAGGCTGCCGCCGACCTTCTTGATACCGGAATAACCCTGGTCGGCGGAGGTGCATTGCAATTCGGCCTTGCGGAGTGTCTCAGCCGCGAACTTCCCAAAATACCGATTTTAACCGCAAAAAATGCAGTGACCGCGGTTGCGGATGGGATGAATGCAGTGATTTTTAAAAAAGAAAGCAGGGCAGCGGCATTCAAAAAACTGTTTGCCGAAATCAGGGCGGCACGTTCCTCGGCGACCGCTGTCGAAGCCTCGGTGTGACTTGCATATAAAACAAATAAAAACATCGGCAGTTCCTGTTTTGGGAGCTGCCGATGTCGCATTTCTGTTTATTGAACTTCATTCTCAGCCTAATTATCTGATTATCTGAAAAGTCCCACAACGTCGCTGATGGTAACAATTATCATAAGTGTGAACAGCAGAACGAGCCCCACACCGTTCACGATTGCTTCAACCTTGCGGTTCAGCGGATGGTGAATAATTGCTTCTATCAGAAGGAACAGCAGCCTTCCGCCGTCGAGTGCGGGGAACGGGATAAGGTTGAACAACCCAAGGCTGAGCGAAAGGATTACCGCGATGTTGACAAGATTAATCATTGATTCCCGCGCAACATCGACCATTATTCCGACCGTTCCGACAACGCCGGAAATATCTCCGCTGTGGATGCCGTGTTTGAACATGCCGGCAATGCCCTGAGCTGTCGCTTTCACGATGAGAACAAGGTATTCTCCGGAACCTGCTGCCGCCTGAAGAACGTTCAAATGCCGATAGTCCTCAACAAGTCCGCTTATTGTTATGCCGATAACGGTTCTGTTTTCAGCTGAGTTGAAGGCGTCGTTGACGGCAAGATCCAGCTGCGCGCCGCTGCGCTCAACAGTCATAACAAAATCATTGCCTGCGGCACTGATAAGTGCGGAAACAGAGGAGTAGATGTCCGTGTCAGCCGTTTCGGTCGGATATTTACCGTTAATTGCAATGATGACATCACCGTTTTTCAGTCCGGCCTTTTCTGCGGGGCTGTTTTCATTAACTGAAGCAACGATCGGAATCTCGTAATGCGTAACAGGGTCAACGGCATAAACCGGCATCGGTTTGCAGATATAGAACACGAACGCAATAAGAAAAGCGGTGAGTATATTCATGAACGGGCCGGCAAGAATGACGATGAAACGCTTCCAAACAGGCTGGGCGTTGAATCGGCGCGGGTCGTTCTCCAAGGCTTCTTCATCCTCACCGTCGAACTGACACAAACCACCCACGGGAAACGCACGAAGAGAGTATTCGGTTTCGCCCTTTTTGAATTTGAAAAGAGCCGGACCGAATCCGAGCGAAAAGCCGAGTATGCGGAAACCGAGCAGTTTGCCCGCCGTAAAATGGCCGAGCTCATGCAGGAAAATCAGCAGCTCAAGAATAAGTATAGCAAGAAGTATGTAAACAATTGTCATAATGTTTCCTTTCTGAAGCATTCACAGGCCAACCTGCGGGCTTCTTTATCAAGATAAAGTATGTCGTCAACGGAGCCGATTTTTTCACGGGGAATTCTTTCCATTGAATATTCAACACATTTTGCAATGTCTGTAAAACCGATGCAGCCGCGAACGAACAGATCAACGGCCGTTTCGTTGGCGGAATTGTAGGCGATGGGCAGACTGCTGCCGTCGCGGAAAGCTTCATATGCAAGAGAAATTGCGGGGAATCGTTTGCAGTCGGGTTTTTCGAACGTGAGCGAATGCAGCTCTGCAAGGTCAAGCCGCGGAAGCTGAGATGTGATGCGGTGCGGGTAGGTGAGCGCATACTGAATCGCAAGGCGCATATCGGGAGGGCTCATCTGCGCAAACACTGCACCGTCGCAAAATTCGACCATCGAATGCACAACGGACTGCGGGTGAATAAGAATTTCGATTCGATTCGGTTCAATATCAAACAGCCACCCGGCCTCCATGAGCTCAAGCCCCTTGTTGAACAGCGTGGATGAATCGATCGTGATTTTTCCGCCCATGTTCCACGTTGGGTGACGGAGTGCCGTTTGCGGCGTTACACGGGCAAGCTCATCGGCCGAAGCGTTGCGGAACATACCCCCGGATGCGGTCAGAATAAGCGAACGAACATCCTCACTGCGGCCTGCGGCAAGACATTGAAAAATTGCACTTTGTTCGCTGTCAACAGGAAGTATTTTTCCGCCGAATTCAGCGAGAGTGCGGTTCACAACAACATGCCCGCAAACGATGCTTTCTTTGTTTGCAAGCGCAACGGTTTTTCCCGCACGGAGTGCGGAAAGCAGCGGGAACAGCCCCGCAAAGCCGCTGACGCCGTTCACAACAATGTCAACTTCGGAAAGAGCTGCAAGAGAGTTCACCTCGCTGCCCGAAACAACAGTGATGCCGGGGCAGCGTTCGGCAACTTCCCGCGCGGCGGATTCGTCATACATGCCGATGAACTTCGGATGAAATTTATTTGCGCTGCGAATCACCTGCTCTGCGTTTTTGTTTGCAGCTATTGCATAAACTTCGAATTCATCCGGGTAAAATCCCGCAACGGAGAGCGTTTGTGTTCCGATTGAACCTGTTGAACCGAAAACAGCGATTTTTTTCATTCGTTAATCCTCCGCACAACGAGAAGTTTTTTCTGCGAGCCGCCGAATCTGCGGCTAAGCCTAATGAACCAGTCCGCAATCGGCAGCCGAGCGAACATGCTGCAGCGGGCTGCGGCAATCGGCAAACCGACAGATCGGCATCCGCTTGATGCATATCAATTAAATGAAGAATGCAAATGCGACCGCAACGATGGGCGCGGCAACCATTGCGCTGTCCAATCTGTCCATTACGCCGCCGTGACCGGGGAAAATATTGCTGTAATCTTTAACACCTGCCCAGCGTTTGAATGTGGATGCAAGCAAGTCTCCGAATTGCCCGATGATGCCTGCGATGAAGCACACTGCAACAAGAGCACCGAGAGAAATATTAAGTCCCCAGATTTTTTGAGCAAAATAGACAATAACGCCGCCGAGAGCGCCGCCGACAACGCCGCTTACTGCGCCCTCAACAGTTTTGTGAGGGCTGATATAGGGGCAGAGTTTGTGCTTGCCGAACAGTGAACCGACCATGTATGCGGTGTTGTCCGCCATGCAGGGACCGGCAAAAATGCAAAGGAATGCTGCACGCGAAATATCATTTCGACCGAACCCGACAAGCCCGAAGCAGGTAAGCAGAGACACGGGGTAGACAAGCAGCGCAAGCGAGGCGATAAGATCTTCATTTGTGCGCCGCGCATTAAGTATTCTTTCAGCCATGATTGCAACGAATGCGGCAGCCGCCATCGGAAGGATGAATTTTGCGCCGAATTTGTACATCACGGCAAACATTGAGCCGCCGAGCAGAAATTGCGGAAGCACGGCGGGGCGAATTCCTTTTTTTACATAGATCGTGAACATTTCATAGACAGCTGCAACGGTGAAAAGTCCGAGAACGGCCGCTTGAACCCAGCCCCCGAACCAAACAACGAGGCAGAGCAGACCGATTAACAGAGCAGCAATTAAAGTGCGAACGGGCAAATCTTTCATAAAACAAAATCCTTTGACAAAAATTATTCTGCAGCTGCACCGAAAGGGGCAGAAAACCGGCGCAAACCTGAACAAAACTCCTGCAAGAATCAAAGCACGCGACCGAAACGTCGGGTTCGATTCAAAAATTCGCGCAGACAATCAAAGTAAACTTCGGGCGTGAAATCGGGCCACAGTGTTTTTGAAAAAACAAACTCGGCATATGCGGCCTGCCAAAGCAAAAAGTTGGACAAACGCTCCTCACCGGCGGTGCGTATGATGAGATCAAGCTCGGGCAGCCCCGCTGTATAAAGCCTGTCTGCGATTGTTTGCTCGGTGACGGCATCGGGTGCAATACCCTCCGCTGCAATGCGGCGGACAGCATGAACGATTTCGTCACGGCTGCCGTAGTTAATGGCGATATTGAAACAGAGGCCGGTGTTATGCTTTGTTCTTTCAACCGCATTTTCCATGAGGAAACGGAGTCCGGGCTTAAATGCCGAAAGCTCGCCGAGGGTGCGTATTCGGACGCCGTTCAGGCTCAGCTCATCGATTTCCTTATAAAAATATTCGGAAAGGAGCTTGAACAATGCATCGATTTCGGTTGCGGGACGAGCCCAGTTTTCGGTTGAGAATGCATAAACCGTGAGTGCATCGATCCCGAGAGAATGCGTTGTGCGAACAATTTGATGCAGGGATTCCATTCCCGCACGGTGTCCCGCACTGCGCGGAAGCAGGCGTTTCTTTGCCCAACGGCCGTTGCCGTCCATAATTATGCCGACATGGTGCGGCAGTTCGCCGCCGAGTGAAAGCGCGGCAAGTTCTTCATTTGTGAATTTTGGATAAATATTCATAAAACATAAAGGCGGCCGGAACAGGCGGCATACCCGGGCAGCATCATAAAAAAATACGCTAACAAGACTGCTGCAAGCCGAGAACCTGCAGCAGCCGCGTGCTCTCAATGGGTTGATTCAGCATTCGCCGCATCCTCTGCGTGGAGGGAATTGACGTTTGTCTTGAATTCACAAAACACAAGCTGAACCGTCGGAACGCTGCGCCCGGGCAGGGGAAGGCAGCGCACAACGCGTTTAGAATCGCCTTTAACACCCTTGCGTGAGCGGGTCTCGACCGTTTCAATGCGGTAGCCCGCACGCTCGAGAATTGCAGCGGCCCGATCGAGCGGGTAACCAAGTATGTTCATCAAACGGCAAGAAGCTCCTTCTCTTTTTCGTTTGCAATGCGGTCGATTTCTTTAATGGCATTGTCGGTGGCCTTTTGAGCCTTTTCTTCAAGCCTCTTCTGGTCATCTTCGGTAATAGTGCCGTCCTTGCAGTCTTTTTTGATGGTTTCGTTTGCTTCGCGGCGGATTGCACGGATGGCAACTTTGGATTCCTCGGCTTTTTTGCGTACGATTTTAACAAGCTCTTTGCGGCGTTCCTCGGTAAGCTCGGGGAAAACAAGGCGAATGAGTTTGCCGTCGTTCGACGGGTTGATGCCGAGATCGGATTTTTGAATTGCTTTTTCCGCGGCCGAGATCATTGAAGCATCCCACAGCGAGATAACAAGAAGGCGCGGTTCGGGCGAGCTGACGGTGCCCATTTGGTTAATGGGAGTGGGCGTGCCGTAATAGTCCACCATTATGCGGTCAAGCAGCTTGGGGTTTGCTCTGCCTGCACGAAGGGAGCCGAGATCCCTGTTGAGCACTGCAATGGTCTTGTTCATTTTATCCTGTGCGGTTTCGATAATATCCATGGTAAATCCTCCTTTTGAAGAATGAATCAACTGTATTATTTTATATTAAGGCCGCAGCATTGTCAACCGCAGTCGGTGATGTTTTTTTGTATTTTTGCGGCAAAAGCCGCAAATTGACTGCACGAGGGCAGCCCGCCTGATGCTCCTTCCGGATTCGACAGCCATCGTTGAAGCAGCGTTTTATTTAAACAAGTTCGAATCCGGGCTGCGCATCAACGATCGTGCCGGCGTTTTCGCCGTTAACGGCAGCAACAAGTGCTTCTGCGGAGTGCATTTTGAAAAGCACCATCGGAATGCCGTATTCGCGGCAAAAACTCATTGCCGTCAGGTCGGTTGCTTTGAGGTTTTTTGTAATGACTTCATCGTAGCTGATGCGGGCATAACGCTTTGCATTCGTACATGCGTTCGGATCGGCGGTATAAATCCCGTCAACATTTTTTGCAAGCAGCAGCGCGTCAGCGTGAATCTGTGCAGCACGGAGTGCCGATGCCGTATCAGTGGAAAAGAAAGGTGCTCCCGAACCGCAGGCAAAGATAACAACCGTGCCGGCGTCAACGGATCTGTTCGCTTCGCGTGCGGAATAACTGTCCATAAACATATCCATTGAAACAGCGGAAAGCACGCGAACGGGAACGTTAAGGTCGATGAGTGCCTGTTCAAGAGCGAGTGCGTTCATGGCGGTTGCAAGCATGCCTATGTTATCGGCGCGGCTTCGGTCCATTGTTCCGCCGGAGCGTCCGCGCCAAATGTTGCCGCCGCCGACAACAACGCCGAACAGGCAGCCGGCGTCATGAAGCACTTTGATTTGCAGTGCGGTTTCCGCTGCCTTTTCAAAATCAATGGGCGTTTTACCTGAAAGTGCTTCGCCGCTGACTTTTAACAGTACCCTTTTATATTTCATTGTGATTTTACCTCCGATTTTAATTCATGTTGATTTGACAGGCAGCCCGTTTTATTTTGTGTCCTTTTCGGGTTGAACGGGTGTGTGAACAACATTGATTTCATTAACGCGTCTTCCGTCCGCAGCCTTTATCGTGATTTCAAGGCCGTGTGTACTGAATTTATCGCCGACATCGGGAATCCTTCCCAGGTGTTCCATAACCCAGCCGTTAAGAGTTGATGAATCGGTTTCATCCGTAATGTCAAACATATCAAAAAACTCATCGAGATCCATCGTGCAGTTGATATCATAACTGTTTTCGCCGAGTTTTTGCACGTTTTCAACGACTTCATCGTGTTCGTCCCAAATCTCGCCGACAAGCTCCTCAAGAATATCCTCCATGGTGACGATGCCGAGTGTGCCGCCGTATTCATCCGTAACAACGGCCATATAAGTTTTTTCCTTTTGAAGCAGCTTAAGGAGGTTGCTTATCTTAAGAGTCGGCGGAATGAATATCGGCTTTGTCATGATTTCGCGGACCGAATGCTCCGTAATGCCGCCGTCCGTGTAAAAATCCTTATGGTGAATTATGCCGATGATGTCATCTATCGTTTCTTTGTAAACGGGCAGGCGCGAATGCCCGGATTCGGTAAAAATCTTTGCAATTTCGTCTTTTGGTTCATCAACATCAACCGCTTCAATATCAACGCGGTGGGTCAAAATGTCTTCAACCTGCACATCGTTAAACTCGATTGCGCTGCGGAGCAGTGAGCCCTCGTTTTCGTTGATGCTTCCGCCCTGCTCGACTTCGTCAACAAACATCAGCAGCTCTTCCTGCGTGATTTTTCTGTCGCCGTCAGTTTTGAGCAGCTTTGCAAGCAGCTTTTTAAGGCCGGTGAAAAGCAAGGTGAGCGGGGTAAAAACAATCATCAGAAGGTTGATTATGGGAGCCGAGAACATGCTGAATTTTTCGGGACTCTCTTTTGCAAGGCTTTTTGGGCAAATCTCACCGAAAATCAAAACAACGATTGTAATAACAGCGGTTGAAATTGTTGCGCCTTTGTTTCCGTACAATTCAACGAAAAGCACCGTGCCGAGTGATGCAACAAGAATGTTAACAATATTGTTCCCGATAAGAATGGTGGACAAGAGCTTGTCATATTTATCGCAAAGATGCAGCGCAAGTGCGGCGCGGCGGTTGCCTTTTTCCGCAATTGCACGCAGCCTTGTGCGGTTAAGAGACGAAAAAGCTGTTTCCGTTGCGGAAAAATATGCGGAAAGAATAATGCATATCAGCATGGCAACGATCGTTGAAATGTGGTTCATTGGGTCAAAACTGCTCCTTGTTGAATCGGCAGGGATGGTAACGCGGGCAACAAAAAAACGCTCCGAACGCAAAACCTTCGGATACGCATTTGAGCATGTGCGGAATACATAACGAAAAAACCGGGCAGAAAATGTCTGCCGGAGCAATGCTCGGCTGAAACGCAGCAGTATGTTACCGCCCATTGACACTCATGATTACCGTTGTCGTCATCGGTACTCAATGTCCGTCCCTCCGCAAAAAAATTTGATGCGGCTATTATAACTTATCCGTGAGCCGCTGTCAATAGCACCGAAGCCCGCTCCCGCATTTCGAACAGGAACGGGCTTTATGCTTCACTTTTTGTTCCGCTGCTTACGAAAGAAGGCAAGGGCAGCAGGCAAGTTCGGAGAGCCTACCGGTTGCCGGCATACATCTCAATTTCGTAAACGTTGAGATAATAGGGCTGTCCGGTCTGATTCGTTTTGCGCATGTTGATTTTGAACAAACGCCTTGCCTCGGGCATATCAATGCTGTCGGTAGATATGTCAGCGGTGTTGCCGGTTGTAACATGAACCCTTTTCCAGAACCATGCGATCTGACAGACTCGGTTTTGTGTGGATCTGTCTATATTGAAGTACGCTTCTTCAGTGAGATACCTTTCGTTAAGGATATAAACATCCCATGAGTAGGTGTTCAGGCCGGAATCTTCACCTGCGGAACCGGCATGATATATCTTGAGTATCGGATTTGCAACGGGGGTATGAATGTCGAATGCAACCCAACCGTTGACGCCGGAAGCGTGCCACTTGTCGGCTTCGGGATCACTCATTTTTCCGTCGAATGCGTGCTGCGGTCCGTTCTTCGCATAATCCGGATACTTCTTGTTGAAGTAATAAATGGTGGCGTTAAGCGCAAGGTTTACCGAAGGTTCGGTGATCTTTGTGAACATTGCGGTAACAATAACATCACGCGCAGGCATTGTGAAGGTGCCGCCTTTGTTCTCCGCACCGTTGACAACGTAATGACTGAGTTCATACCCTTCATCGGGAACGGCTGTCAGTTCAACTGTTTCACCGAAAAGGGCGGACAACTTGGAAGCCGAAACCGTGCCGTTTGCGGGCTGAACAACGGTAATGCTGTACGCATTCGCGGTGAATACAGCGGAAACCTCAACATTTCGTGCGGGCATGGAGAAGGTATCTCCGTTAATCCTTGCGCCGTCAAGCGTAAAGTAATCGAGGGTGTAGCCTTCCGCGGGGTTTGCGGTAAGCTTTACGGTCGTGCCGGCAGTTGCGGAAGTTGCGGAAGCCGAAACCGTGCCGTTTGCGGGCTGAACAACGGTAATGCTGTACGCATTC
>CALAXO010000124.1 GCA_937894955.1 uncultured Clostridia bacterium | reverse complement strand
TACACCGGAACCTCAGTCAACCCCGCAAGAAGTTTCGGCCCCGCTTTTGTGAGCGCACTGCTCGGCAATACGGTTCCGCTCAAACAGGTTTGGCTGTTCATCGCCGCTCCGCTTGCAGGCGCAGTCATCGCGGTTCTCGTTTACCGCTTTCTTTATTGCGGTGAGAGCAAAAAATCGGAATAAACCGTCGTGAACGGCCTTTTCCGCAAATGACTAATGTTTCGAATAATCGAAACATTAATGCCATTATTGTTTGCATTTTTCTTTAAACGAACGGCTGCCGAAATCGGAAAAACATTCGACAGCCGTTTATTTTAATACTTTAGATTATCAGACCGATCATTATGAGCTTTATGAATTCTTACAAACATCTTGAAAAACTTTGCGGCGAGATTATGCGCGATGAGCGACGTGTGTCCGCATACATTGACGAGATGACCTGTACCCCCTTTCGGCCCATCCCTTTGAAAGCTTCAAAAAGCCTTCGGTAAACAAAAACACCGGCAATAAAACTGCAAAGCATGCAGCCGCTTCAAAACATGCAGTCATTTTCACCGTTGCTGCGATATTGATGCTTATTCTTGTTCTTTTTTGCTTAACAATAAAATAATTCTCAACTGTTTTTAAGTCTTGCCGTATTGAGTAAAAAAATGGAGCGGGTGATGGGAATCGAACCCACGTGATCGGCTTGGGAAGCCGACGCTCTGCCATTGAGCTACACCCGCGCGAAACATTAAATATTCGAGGGTGATATTCCACCCTTGTTTGTTATCAGGCATATTATACCGCGTCTTGGGTTTAATGTCAACACAAAAATTGGATTATCACTCACCGAACGCATGAACGGGTTTCATTTTTTTCTTCGTGCTTTCCGTTTTTTGTATTGACATGCGCATATTTTAGAGATATAATCAGCATGAAACGGGCGAAAAGAACTTACCTGTTTTCAAATTTCTAAAAGCCCGCAAAGAAGCGGGCAGGAGGTACAGAATTGAAAAAGAGCCTTTTTAAAGCAATTGTCAGCTTCATTCTTTGCCTGACACTTTGCGCAAACTGTTTCACGGGCGTTTCCGCACTGAGCTATGCTCAGCCGGACGGTACGCTGAGCTTTGAAAAAATCACGCATCCCGACAACGGTTCCGGGCAGAACGACGGTATTGTTGACTATGTCGGCAACGGCGTTATTTCCGCATCGGACGCCGGACAGGGCGCACGCGGGCAAAGCTATTCATGGTGTGCGGCAGGACACGGCAGATACGTCTACGTCGGCACCTGCTACGGCGCATTGACAAGCACGTTGACCCTTATGAGCAACGTTCTCGGCGGCAATTTTGATCAGGAAAAGCTGACAGCTCTTCTGAACGTGCTTTACAACGGCGCGTTTTTTACGGGTGAGGAGGACGGCGGTAATGCCGGCGGCATTCTGACGAAAATCGATACAGTAACAGGCGAGGTTACCGTTCTCATGTCCAAATGCACAACCGGCGACAATGCAACGTTCCGCAATGTTACGGCCTATAACGGAAAGTTCTATTTCTGCGGTGCGGTAAACAACCTTCCCTGCATCTATGAGCTTGACCCCGAGACCGATGAGATTGTAATGGTCTATCAGGGCATGACCCTTCAGGACTACTATCAAGGTTATATGAACGGCATCTGCACCGGTATACGCGGACTTTGCGAATATGACGGCGAATTGATTCTGAGCTGCGTCACAAAGGACGGTCCTGTAATCCTTTCATCCTCCAACCCGAGGGAAGGCTTCACCGTTATTGCAAGCCAGCAGGATCTGTTTGATTATCCCGCTTACCATTTCTCGGACAGCATTTACGGCGGTTCCATTTGGGAAATTGTTGAATTCAACGGCAAGCTTTACGTCTCAATCTGCACCGGCACTCCCGATAACATGCCCGATGAAAACACAATGCAGTCCTTCGCGCTTGTTCGCGGTGATAAAGCGGCGGACGGCAGCTGGAGTTGGACTCCCGTAATCGGGGACACCGAAAACGACGGGGCAAGATACACTTTCGGCATTGACCCCGAACGAACCCGCTCGGGCGCAGGCGTTTTGCAGGTTTATAACGGTTATCTCTACATCGGTGAATACAACGATGAAGAGATCGCTCTCGGCAACGTTCTTAAACACACGAATTTCGACTTCATGAACGAAAATCTCCGTCAGTCGGTAAATCTTTACCGTATGGATGCGGACGAAAACATTGAGCTTGTTGTCGGCGATGCAACCGCGATGTTCCCGAACGGAGGCATTTCGGGCATCGGCTCCGGCTTCGGCAGGAACGAAAACCAGTATATATGGAGAATGACCGAGTACAACGGCAAACTCTGCATCGGCACATTCGACACAAGCAGCCTGCTTGAACCCGTCGGGCAGTTTGTGAACGGCGATATCATGAACATGACTCCCGAAGAATGGGCAAGGCTCATTGAGTTCATACGCAACCTTATCAATATCAGCGGAAGCGGCGACGAAGACGGCACGGAAGCCATGGACAAACTCCTTGCGGAATTCGATAACGACGAGATTGCGCACATGCTTGCAACCGGCGATGTTTCGAAACTCGGTATCGACCTCGACAAAAAGGGTATCGCACCGGAAACCGTGAAGGCGTATTTGATGCGAGAAGAAATATCCGCACAGAACCCCGATGCACTTCCCGATTTCGGCAGCATTCGTGATCTTATCGAAAAGCTTGGCGGTATTGAAGGCCTTATGGCAACCGTTCGCAGCCTTTTGACCTGCGCTTCCTATCTCACTGATGCGGATCGCGGCTTTGACATGTATGTTTCCGACGACGGTGTAAACTTTGAAACGGTAACAACCAACGGCTTCGGCGATCCCTATAATCACGGTCTCCGAGTTTTTGCGGAAACGTCAAGCGGACTCACCATCGGCACCGCAAACCCCTTCTACGGCACACAGGTATGGCTTATGGACGAAGGCGGTGAAACCGAAGAGTACACCGTTACGTTTGAAGACGGCATTACCGGTGAAACTCTCGGCACGGCAGCAATCCCTGCGGGCGAAATTGTTGAAAGCGAACTCTTCCCCGCCGCACCGGAACATGAAGGCTACACGTTCATCGGCTGGGATTATGACGGCGCTCCCGTAAACTCCGACATCACCGTTACCGCACTGTACGAACATGCAGCTCCCCCTGCCGACATCGGCGACGTAAACATGGACGGTTCCGTTGACACTTTGGATGCGCTGCTTGTCCTGCGGCACGTTATGCAGGTCGGTGAGCTTGAACATCCCGAACTCGCGGATATGGACGGCGACGGCAGCATTACCACTGTGGATGCGCTTGCAATTCTCCGCGCCGCGATTTCGTAAGCACGGCGGACAGCGCATGTTTTCCTTCAATTCATGCGCTGCGTGATTAATAAACAAAACAAACAAAGTCGGCACCCGTTGTTGAGTGCCGGCTTTGTTTGGTTTAACTGCATTCGCTGCAATTCAGCGTTTCACATTACCTTTACCGAAATCATAATCCATTCGGTTTTTTTAACTTGTTGATAAACAGATTAATCCTCTCTTTTTCGCAGCATGACACATGCCCCGCCGATCAGTGCGGCAATACCCGCGCCGATGATGCTTACCGCGCCTGTTGAAGGAACATCGGGCGTGTTCGGTTCAACGGTGGGCGAAGGAGCACCTGTCGGATTTTCCGGAACATCCGTTGAGGGGTTCGGAGTATCCGTCGGGTCGGCTGTCGGAGGAACCGGAGTGGGAGTTGGATCTTCCGGGGTTTCCGTCGGAGGAACCGGGGTTGGATCGGGTTCATTTGCATCATAAGGAATGAACATGCCGAGAATCTCGCAGCCGCCGTCGCCGTTTATAATGCCCATGTATTCGCTTGCGCCCGTTTCGGGGTCAATGCAGCGGAGGGTATTATCCGGCTCATACGGCATAAGCCACTGTGCCCAGTAAATTTTTCCCGTGTTGTGGTCATAGGTCATAGACTGCTGTTGATAATTTGCTTTCCCCGTAAGTCCAATGTTACGTATGACGTGAGCAGTCTCAAGGTCGATTTCGCAGAGCATAGCTTCACCGTAGTTGATGTCATCCATGCCGGTAAGCAGCACGTATCCAACGCCCTCGGTGCTTATCGCGATCGAATAATAGCTTGATGTTGCATTTTCATCATCATTCGTGATGTCAGCAATAAATTTGCTTTCACCCGTATAAATATCAACGGTGTTGAGACTTGTTTCCCTTGTGGATTTATTTATTGCAATGTAATACATTGTTTGATTTGCATAGTTGTATGCCATATCAAGAATCATGCTGCCTTCAGGGCCGTATTTGCCATAATACTCCGGATTCATGCTGCCGTCCTGCAAATCTTCAAAACTTATGCAGAAAAATTCTTCGGGCGAAGCACCGTAACCCGTAAACCCGTAAACATTACCGTCATAGTATTCAGCTGCCCCAATCGGTATTCCTTCGTTCTCATCATCGAAGAACTCTCCGAGTTCAATAACTGAACTCTCCGGCTCCGCATCATCAAAGGTTATCCATGTGCAAGGCTATCTGTAATAGCCTGCGCCGGAGCCGTAATATAAACTTTCTGCTGCCAAAACACCGAAAAGCTGAACCGGCAATTGAGCCGCCGTTACCGTAACTTCGCATTCGGCAGTGAACCCTCCATCCTCGGTGCAGATTGTGACCTTTGTTGTGCCTTCATTTATGCCGCGAATAAAACCTTTTTCATCAACGGTTGCGACATTTGTATTGTCAGAAGAAAAACTGACGTTTTTGTTTCCGGCAGTAAGCGGCAAAACTGTCCATTCCAGTTGAACTTTCCTGCATGCAGGAACGCTTACATTAGAGGTAAGTTCAACGCCTTCAACCCCGATAGGTGCGCCGACATGAACATTGTCCAGCCATGCAGTGTCTTCACCGCCCGAAACAACGCTGTCCTTTGCATACTGCCATGAAAGTTCATGCTCGCCTGCCGTCAGTTCACTGCAAAAGCCCTCGCCCTGAACATCTCCGCACCAACGTTCAACTCTTTGTCCGTCGATATAAAAGCTGAATTTATCATACTCTTCACTGCTGACCGAAACATCGAACGAGATATAATCTCCTTCCTGAGCAACAACAGTTGTCTTTACTTCCGAAACGCAATAAACCATTGTTCCGGATTCGCCGTCATAGAAACCGTCAACTCCCTGATTGGATGACTTTGCACGTTCACCGTCAACAACCCAAGGGTAGTCGCCGTGAGAAGTAAAGTGAAGTGTGTCACCCGGATAATTCAATGCTTCGTCAAGCGAGGCCGCATCACTCGTGCCTTCAATCCGTGCAGCAAAATGGCGCACGGGTAAAACCATACCTGCAAACGCAAGCAAAACTGCCAACATGGCCGCAACGTGTTTTTTCATATTCTGTCCTCCTTTTTTGGTACAGTTAATTCTTTCCTTAACCGTTTGTTAAGGTAATTATAAATATACTTTATAACTCCAAATTTGTCAATAGCTTTTTTTAAGAAAAAGTGATATAATTTTTGCAATACCAAGTGCGCTGAATTGATTGCTTTATCTTCGATGAAGCGTGCATCGAATTTATTACGGAGTGAAGCATGATAATCAAAACACCCTTTCCGCTCCTTGAGGCAAGTTTTTTTCTTGCCGGTAAAGCGACGGGCAACACAAGCAAAGCCTATTTTGAAAGAAAAACTGTAAATTCAAACAGTCCGTTTAACAAGCAGACAGCCGAATACTCGAAACTGATCTTTGAGCTTGAGCGCCGTCTTGAAAAGAGTATCACTGTTGAAGAAAGAATTATCAAAACGCTGTTCGAACCGTTCACAAGCACACAATCGGGGCGAATTGTCAGCACCGATTTTGCCGCTAACATCATTGTTCAAAATATCATTAATTATATCAATGTAGAGAACTGTTTTGATGCATTAAGAGAAAGCGGCGAAAAAATTATTAATAATTCAATTATGAACCAGCTCAACGGCAATGCAGACTATCTCAATGCGGATGAAAATGCCGTTGACAATCGTATGCTGTTTGATGCAATAAAAGCAAGTCCATTGCCTTCAGAAACAAAATTCTTGCTTCTTGACATATCAATGCACTATGGTGAATACGTTGATATGCTTGAAGCCGCTGTCTCGCCCGTTGCAAAAGCATTCGAGACTTGTTCGGATCTTGTTCATCCGTTGATTGACGTTTACAGCAAGAATTTCAATGAAAGCACCGATTTGTCGCAATATAAACTCGACATTTTCGGAGAAACGCAGAATCATTTTGATAGTGTTGATGTTTTCCCTTTGATAACGTATTATCAGAATCGCCTTGTGCTGTTTGACTACGGCACTGACGGCGGATGCACCGCAAAACTCGGGGTTGGTGCACTTTATTACTACATGGCTGAACACTATGGGAAAAGATCCGATGATACTGAAAGACTTTCCTCTTATCTGAATGCAATCGGCGGAAAGAACAGATTCAACATTGTTTCAAAGCTGGCGGAAGGCCCAGTATACGGTCGGGAACTTGCACGAATGCTGAATGTATCTCCTGCAAACATATCACAGCACATGTCCCTGCTCTTGGCAGACGGCATAGTGAAGCTTGAAAACGAAGGCTCCAAGGTTTATTATTCTTTGAACAGGGACTGCATCAGAGAGTTTATCGAACTGCAAAAGAGAGTTTTTCTTAAGGAACAGCCGACAAAAAGCTGAGCCGGCGTTTCAGCTTGAAAACTCGGAACATTCAATAAAAATCAGGCATATAAAAAGGCTGCACACACGTTCCCGCGTGCGCAGCCTTTGTTTCATCATTCACAATCCGAGTGTTTTTTTCAGAAAGCGGCGCAATTCCGCATCGGCAGCCGATTTTTGGGACTCGCTTGTTCTTTTTTTCGTTTGCGCAATGTTCGCGGGCAGTTTGCCGCAATACGGTTCGCCCGTGAAGTACAGTCCGGAATCGAGTCGAACCGATATTGAATCCAACGGCCAACCCGGATGACGCGAAGCGGAAGGTTTATCCGTCATGATAAACGCTGCATGTGCGGCATCCTCTCTGCTGAAGGCGAAAGTGCTGAGTTTTCCGTCTGCAAAAACCGCAAAGCCGCTCAGATACATCGCCGTTGCCGCGCCGCCGAGGGAATGTACAAGCGCTGCATAGTATGCAAGCATCTCCTCGTCATTGCAAAACCTTGCTCTTCCGTTCGGAGTACGGACATGCAGCCCCGGCTGACGCGGGTCATCGAGTGCAAGCTCCGCAAAATAAAGCCCCGAATCGTGGCACACAACGGGTTGAAATGTTTTGCCGTAAAATTCGGCCTTAATTGCGGCATTTTCGGCAGGTGTCGCCCCCGTTTCGGAGGGTTCGGCGGAAATATTGACATCCCCAAGCGTCAAAAGCTCCGTGCCCGCGCCGATAAGCCCGCCGAGCCACTCCGCTTTTGAAGGATTGGTTGTTCCGATCAAAACTTTCATTCAATGTTCCCCTTTTTTGCTTGCGATAAACAGCAAGTCGGCAGCTCACGCATGCATGTCTGAGCCGCCGACAATGATTCGATTCAAACGAATTTATACTTATATGTTGTTTAATTTGTCGAGGCCGTGATGCAGCCTGCGCAGAGCTTCTTCCCTGCCGAGCAGTGCAGCAATTTCGATCGCACCGCCGGGGGTGACAGTCTTTCCGCTCATTGCAATTCGAACCGGCCAAAGCAGCGTGCCGTTCTTCATGCCGTGTTCCGCCGCATAATTCATAAGGAAATCATGCAGTGCCGTTTCCGTCCACTCGGGCAATGCCTCAAGCTCCGGAATCACCGCGGCAAGAATGTCGCGGCAAAGCTCCGGGTTCGTTTTGGATTTTTTATTTGTGTACAGTTCAACGGAATAATCCTCGTCCATCTTTGCAAGGAAAGCAACCGTTTCGGTAATATCCGTGAACACTTCCGTGCGCGGCTGAAGGATTCGCGCAAAAATCGCCTTATCCATATGCCCGCAGCCTGCCGCTTCGAGATAGGGTTCGGCATGGCGAATGTATTCCTCTGGCGAAAGTTTGCGGATGTATTCCGCATTCATCCATCTGAGCTTTGTTTCATCGAAAATTGCGGGAGACTTGCTGAGACCCTCAATGCTGAATGCTTCCTTAAGCTCGTCCATAGTGAAAAACTCGCGATCGTTTCCGGGGCTCCAGCCGACAAGCGCAACATAGTTTATGATCGCCTCCGCAAGGTAACCCTGCGCAATCAAATCCTCAAACCCGGGATCACCGTGCCGCTTGCTGAGCTTGCGCGTCGCGTCCTTCATAACGGGTGTAAGGTGGATGTAAACAGGCTTTTCCCATCCGAACGCTTCGTATAACAGGTTGTATTTCGGAGTGGAACTTAAGTATTCGTTGCCGCGCATAACGTGCGTGATGCCCATTGTGTGGTCATCTATAACGTTTGCAAAGTTATAAGTCGGCATTCCGTCCGCCTTTATAAGAACGCCGTCATCAAGCTCGGAACAGTCAACATCGATCCGTCCGTAAATAACGTCGTCAAAGCCTGCCTCACCGCTTTCGGGGATATTCTGGCGGATTACATAGGGTTCACCGGCATCAAGCCTGCGCTGAACCTCTTCCTTTGGAAGGTGCAGGCAATGCTTATCATATTTAAAGGTTTCGCCGCGTGCTTCGGCCTCCGCCCTGCGCGCATCCAAATCCTCCTTGGTGCAGAAGCAATAATACGCCTTGCCCTTTTCAATAAGCTCCTTTGCATAAGGCAGATACATATCTTTCCGCTCGCTCTGAACGTACGGACCGTAGTTTCCGCCCTTGTCCGGGCCCTCGTCCCATTCAAGTCCCGCAAGCCTCAGGCCGCTGTAAATTTTTTCAACCGCGCCTTCAACAAAACGCGCCTGATCGGTGTCCTCAATGCGGAGAATAAACACGCCATCGTTCTTTTTTGCAAACAGATAAGCGTATAATGCGGTGCGCAGTCCGCCGATGTGAAGGTACCCCGTGGGACTCGGCGCAAAACGTGTGCGTACTGTCATGTTAATCACTGTCGCTCTTGCCCTGCAAGAGCGTCCTTTCGGTCAAGATAATGTGTGCTGACGGAATGCCGCAGCAAGAACCATAATAAACCGCATGAACTTTCGTGCGCTTCCGTCCATGTTTGTATTATACAGCAAAATTCCCCGTTTGTCACGGAAAAGCTTTTGTCGGAGCTGCTCTGTTTCGGGAGTTGAGCCGCAAAGGCCGAAGCAGCAGAAATATATTTTGTTTGTATTCGTTTTCGCTCTGTACAAATACCGTCGGATATGCTAAAATACAAATACTGAGAATGATTCTTATTTTTGTTTTGGAGGTTTAAGATATGTACTGCATCAAGAAAGTTACCGAAGACCTGACCTGGGTCGGTGCAAACGACCGCCGGCTCTCAATGTTTGAGGGTGTTTATTCCGTTCCGAACGGCGTGAGCTACAATGCCTATCTTCTGCTTGACGAGAAGACCGTTCTGTTCGACACGGTGGACAAATCCGTCAGCGAGCAATTTATGGAAAATGTTGAGCATGTTTTGAGCGGCCGCCGCCTTGACTATGTTGTTATTCAGCATATGGAACCCGACCATTCCGCAACGCTTGCGGAGCTTTTGCGCCGCCGCCCCGAAACCACTGTTGTCTGCAACAAAATGATTGCGGACATGATTAAGCAGTTTTTCAACCTTGACATCACGCCGCGTGCACTCATTGTTAAGGAAGGCGACACGCTTTCAACCGGCAGACATAACCTGACCTTCATTGCCGCACCCATGGTGCATTGGCCGGAAGTTATGGTCACATACGACACCGTGGATAAAATTCTGTTTTCGGCGGATGCATTCGGCACATTCGGTGCATTGAACGGCGCAATTTTTGCCGATGAAGTAGATTTTGACCGCGACTATATGGATGAGGCCCGCCGTTACTATACCAACATCGTCGGCAAATACGGCGCACAGGTTCAGGCTCTGCTCAAAAAAGCATCCGGAATCGAAATCTCTCTCATCTGCCCGCTGCACGGCTTTGTTTGGCGCAGGAACCTTGACAGTTTTATTAACAAATATCTGCTTTGGAGCAGTTACACGCCCGAAGAAAGCGGCGTTGTTATTGCCTATGCTTCCGTATACGGCAACACCGCAAATGCGGCCGAAGTGCTTTCCGCGTATCTTTTTGACCGCGGCGTCCGCACCGTCGTTTACGATGTTTCCGTCACTCCCGCATCCGACATAATCGCCGCATGTTTCCGCTTCAGTCACATTGTTTTTGCCGCTCCGACCTATAATTCCGGCATATTTGTAACAATGGAAGCCTTTCTGCACGACCTTGCTGCGCACAGCTTGCAGAACCGCACCGTTGCTTTTATTCAGAACGGGAGCTGGGCTCCCACAAGCGGCAAGCAAATGCGTGCAATCATTGAACCGCTTCGCAACACAACGGTGCTTAACGGCCTGATTTCCGTTAAATCCGCGCTCAAGCCCGAACAGGCGGCCGAACTCGCCGCACTTGCCGACACAATCGCCGCAGATATTGCGGAAAAGGATGAACTCCGCAAGCAGAAAGAAGAAGCCGAGGCAGTTAAAAACGCACCTGCGCTTCCCTGCGGAATCGACAACAATGCAATGTTCAAACTTTCTTATGGGCTGTATGTCCTGACCGCCCGCAGCGGCGAAAAGGATAACGGCTGCATCATCAACACCGCCGTTCAGCTCACGGACTCTCCCAAAACGCTGACCATTGCCGTCAACAAGGCAAACTTCACCGAGCAAATGATTCGCGAAAGCGGGGAATTCAACCTCTCCGTGCTTACGGATGCGGTCCCGATGAGCGTGATTTCAAGGTTCGGATTCCAAAGCGGCAGAGATTGCAGCAAATTTGAAGGCTGCGAATGTGTAAAACGTTCCGCAAACGGCATCCGCTATGTTCCGAAATACACAAATGCCTATATCAGCTGCAAAGTGCTTGAAGCTCAGGATCACGGCACGCACACTCTCTTTGTTGCGGAAGTGACCGAAGCAGTCGTGCTTGATAAAACGGCAAAATCCGTGACATATGAACGGTATCTTTCCGAAATAAAGCCCAAAACCGCACCCGCATGCTCAACGGTGCAAAAGGGTTATGTCTGCAAAGTCTGCGGCTATGTATACGAAGGCGAAACCCTTCCCGCAGATTTTATCTGCCCGATCTGCAAGCACGGAGCGGCGGATTTTGAACCCATCGGCTGATTCGATTTAAACTTAAACAGCGAACCGGCAGCATTCATCATAGGGTTGTGAATGCTGCCGGCTGACCGTTCGGGCATTGTCCGAATAATTTCGTTGTTCGCTTTTCTGTTTTTTGCCTGCATATCAATGCTGCGCATTGAATGGATTTCGAGAACACGCTCAGCCCTGAAGCCCCTGCTCCTGCCTTTCCATGTTTTCGATAACTATATCGTAGATTTCGCCCAATGAGGCGGCATGCTCAACAACTTTCCACGGCGTGTTTGTGTGAAAATGAATTTTGATAAGGCTTTCATCGCCCACTGCGAGCAGGCAGTCGCCCTCAATATTTTTTGTTATGTAATCAAAAATTTCATCTTCGGAAAGATTTCTGCCCTCAATCAGCAGCTGGGTGTCAAATTTGAATTCAAGCATATCGTTCCTTTCTGCCGCAATAGTCCGGCGGCGCAGAATTTGAATATCACATTTTTCATAACGCAATTCGGCACGTTCGGTGCATCACCGATGTTCCTCCGATTCGGAACGGAATGCGCTGCACCGCCGCACTGCCTGTTTTTTCGGTGTCGGCCGCACCTCTCGGCAAATAGTCAGGTTCGCTTTTCAAACTGTGTGCCGCATTTTGAGCATGTAACCCGAATCTTGCCCTTGCCGCGCGGTGCACGCAGACGCTGGCGGCATTTCGGGCATGTAAAATACCGATATTGCTTATGCCTCTTAAAGAAATTTTTAATTCGATTGAACAACTTTGCAAAAAAACTGCCTATCGATGCCGACACGCGTTCATAACCGCGCAATTCGTTTGCTCTTTTGTCCCCATTTGCGGAAAGAGTTCTGAAAAGCATC
>CALAXO010000123.1 GCA_937894955.1 uncultured Clostridia bacterium | reverse complement strand
GGGCGGTGCTGCAATGATGTTTCTGAACCCGGACGGAAGCTTTACGGGGATGGACGGAATGCTGCCCTTTTTTCAGGTGCTGCCGTTTGCCGATGTTTTGTTTCAAAACTTTATTTTCCCCGGTATTGCGCTTTTAATCGTGAACGGAATCTCGAATCTCACTGCCGCCGTGCTTCTGATTAAAAACAGGAGAATCGGAGTTCTTCTCGGCGGACTGTTCGGTGTGACGCTGATGCTCTGGATAGTAATACAGTTCATTATCTTTCCGCTCAACTTTATGTCCACGGCTTTCTTTGTTTTCGGGTTTCTTCAGGCTGCGACAGGCTATGCTGCGCTGGTCTTCTTAAAACAGGAGGAGTTCAAGGTTAATGCTGCGGACTATCCCGCCGTCGGAATCGACAAAAAGGCTCTTGTTGTCTATTTTTCAAGGATGGGTTATGTGAAAAAACAGGCATATGAGGCGGCAAACCGCACCGGAGCCGTGATTTGCGAAATCAAAGCGGCCGAACGCACGGAGGGCACACTCGGATTCTGGTGGTGCGGAAGATACGGAATGCACCGTTGGGCAATGCCGATACAAACGCCGGAGGCGGATCCTGCGGAGTTTGAACACGTGACGATCGTAACGCCTGTATGGGTCTTTGCAATTGCCGCGCCCGTGCGCGAATTCTGCCGCCGTTTTGCGGGAAGAATCCGCGAGGTCGACTATATTGTCGTTCATCATATGAATGCAAGGTTCGACAGCGCGGCGGAGGAAATGGATACACTGCTCAAAACAAAGCACACCGCATTTGTGAGCATACGGTGCAGAACCGGTAAATTCAAAATAATTCCGGAAAAAGCAAAAAATAGGTTTTCTCTTGCTGCGGAACCGACATGACATGCGAAAAAACACGATACATATATTATTTTTTGCAGGAAAAACATATTGCCAACCGATTGGAACGGCGGTATAATAAGGGCGGCAGGGGAGTCGGGTCTGTGGTTGAAAGTCGATGCCAGTCGCAGGCGAAACGATCCACATAAGCGGGGCAAAGTTCCCGTGAGCATGGTGCGGCTTAGACGTAAGTCCTGTCGTGCGGCATTCAAAACCGAATGCGGTGCGAGAGTGGCAGTAGTGGGCGGCGTAAAGCTCAGTAGCGAACCCACCGACAGGCGGGTGTGGGGGCAAAAACCAGGTCAGCCGACTCCATGTGCCAAAATACAAAAAGGGGTATTATACCAAATGTTTGAAGACAAAGTACTGGTTTGCAAGGATTGCGGCCAAGAATTCACTTTCACCGCAGGTGAACAGGAATTCTATGCAGAAAAGGGTTTTGGCAACGCACCTGCTCGCTGCAAAGCGTGCAGAAGGAACCGCAAGCCCGCAGCCCGCGGCGAGTCAGGCCGCGTAATGTACGACGCAATCTGCGCAGAATGCGGCAGACCCACCAAAGTTCCGTTCGAACCCAAGACCGACAAGCCCATCTATTGCAGCGACTGCTTCGCAAGGCGCAGGGGCTGAGGACAGCCGAAAAGCATCCGCCTTTTAAAAAAGGTGTTTGCAGGCTGCCGTTTCTCTGTTAATTAGTTCGATTCTGCATGCTTTTCGTGCAAACGGCGGCAGAGCTTCATTATTAATAGATTTTAAACAACACGACCGACGGATTGCGCCGCAGGAGATTTCCCGCGGCGCATTTTTTGCCGAAAAAGGGGTGTGGAGCTTTGTTTGGAAAGGGGGAAGCCCCGAAAAGGTTCGCCTTATTACAACTCCGGGCTTGACTTTTCTTTCGACGGACGTATAATCATAGGTAAAAAGATGAATTCTTGTTTCATTTCGATCAAAAAGGGGAATCCCCCCCGATGTGTTGCCGAATCGGCTTTTGGCAGCCGTTTTTTTGCGCTCGGGGAGAGGTTGCGGCCATGTGATCAAAGTGAAACGGTTGCAGGAGGAACAGGAAAATTGATATTCGGAAAACACATCAATCGCTACTATTTAAAAAATGCACCCGTGCTGATTTTGGGCATACTTGCGCTTATCCTGGTGGATTATTTTCAGCTCAGGATACCGGAGCTTTACCGCATGCTTATCAACGGCATGAACGGCGAACTTATTCTTGTGAACGGGGAATATGTTCCGTTTAACCTTGATTTTCTTCTTGATAATATCTGCCTTCCGATAATATTCATCATTGTTGTCATGGTCATCGGCAGATTCCTTTGGCGCGTCTGTTTCTACGGCTCGGCGATCCGCGTTGAAACGGGTCTTCGCAACAAAATGTTCAACCACTGCAAGGATCTTTCTCAGCAGTATTATCAGGTGAACAAAGTCGGCAATCTCATGAGCCTTTTTACAAACGATCTTGATACGATTCAGGAGTGTTTCGGCGACGGTATTCTGATGTTCCTTGATGCTGCATTCCTCGGCATTCTTGCACTCGTTAAAATGTGGCGCATGGACAAGCTTTTGACGGGGCTTTCAATGATTCCCATGGTCCTTCTGCTCATCATCGGCACGATTGTCGGAAAATCCATGATGCGCAAATGGGAGATTCGCCAGCAGGCGTTTTCGGATCTTTCGGATTTTGCACAGGAGAGTTTTTCGGGTTTTGCCGTTATAAAGGCATTCGTGAAGGAGCTTAAGGAGCTTGCCGCGTTCCGCAAACTGAACGTGCTCAATGAGGATGTCAACGTTGAATACACAAAAATTTCCGTAACGCTGAACATTCTTATCTCACTGCTT
>CALAXO010000122.1 GCA_937894955.1 uncultured Clostridia bacterium | reverse complement strand
AGTTGAACAGCGTCTTCCCGGTTTCCCGATCGTTCTGCACGGTGCAAGCTCCGTTGTTCCCGAATTTGTCAAGATGATAAACGAACACGGCGGAAACATGCCCGATGCAATCGGCGTACCCGAGGATATGCTCCGCAAGGCAGCAAGCATGGCAGTCTGCAAGATTAATATCGACAGCGACCTTCGCCTTGCAATGACCGGCACCATCCGCAAATACTTCGATGATTACCCCTCTCATTTCGATCCCCGCCAGTATCTCAAGCCTGCCCGCGCTGCCATCAAAGAGATGGTTCGCCACAAGATTGTTGACGTTCTCGGCTGCAGCGGCAAGGCATAACAAAAAAACACATTCAAGCAGCAATCACGCGGCTATTTGTGTGATGCCCGAACAGTGCATACTTAATGTACGATATATGCAGCGGCAGTGCATTGTGCCGATCAAACGGCTTTTTGTGCTGCTTGCTGCATATTACTGCATTATTAGGCAGAATTTGTCGCCGCGGAGCAAAATACAAACACAGGAGAGCAGAGTTTGGAAGAACAGCTTTACAACAGCATTATCCTTATCGATGAGGATGAAAATGAAATAGAGTTTGATATTATGGACATTATCGAACATAAAGGCGAAAACTACTATGTTTTGCTTCCGGTTGATGATGACAGCGATGAACTCGAATATGTAATTTTGCGTGAAACAGGCGAAGGGGAGGAAAAAACCCTTGTCGGTATCGATGACGAAAAAACGCTTGATGATGTTTTTAAGAAATATCAAAAACGCAGCACTGACGAGAACTGATTTGCTGATTCCCGAAAAGTGAATTATTCAGTGTATCTCCGACAGTTTTAACCATATAAATACCCCCGAAAGGATTCAACCACAAATGAGCATAATGAGCAGCCGCAACCTGACCATGATGACGGACCTTTATCAGCTGACCATGATGTATGGCTATTTTAAAAAGGGCATGGCGGGCAACAAAGCGGTTTTTGACCTTTTTTTCCGCGATACAAAAGCAAATTCTTCCTATGCGGTAATGGCAGGCACGGAATCTATCGTTGAATATATCAATGATCTGCATTTCTCGGAGGAAGATGTTGCTTACCTGCGCTCACTTAATCTTTTTGACGAGTCGTTTTTAAGCACACTTCGTGAACTGCATTTCACGGGTGAAATTTACGCAATGGAAGAGGGAACCCTTGTTTATCCCTACGAACCGCTCGTTCGCGTCATTGCGCCGATAATAGAGGCACAGCTCGTTGAAACGGCGTTGCTGAACCTTGTCAACCACCAAACGCTTATCGCAACAAAGGCAAGCCGCGTCTGCTACGCTGCAAAGGGTGATGCCGTAATGGAATTCGGTCTGCGCCGCGCACAGGGTCCGGATGCAGGAAACTACGGTGCACGTGCTGCCGTTGTCGGCGGCTGCTGCGGCACAAGCAATGTTCTCACGGGTCAGCTTTTCAACATCCCCGTTCTCGGCACACATGCACACAGCTGGGTAATGAGCTTTCCGACGGAGCTCGATGCCTTCCGTGCCTATGCGGAGATTTTCCCGGGAAATTGTCTGTTGCTTGTTGACACGTACGACACGCTGCGCAGCGGCGTCCCGAATGCAATAACAGTCTTTAACGAGCTCCGCAGCAGAGGCTATGAGCCGGCGGGCATCCGTCTTGACTCGGGCGATCTTGCTTACCTTACAAAAAAAGCAAGAAAAATGCTTGATGAAGCCGGGTTCGAAAATGCAAAAATTTGTGTTTCCGGCGACTTGGACGAGACGCTTATCAACAGCCTGAAAATGCAGGGAGCCTGCATAAACACCTGGGGTGTGGGAACAAAGCTCATAACTTCAAACGACAAGCCCGCGCTCGGAGGAGTCTACAAAATGTCTGCTGAGATTATTGACGGCGTCGTTTATCCGAAAATCAAGCTGTCGGAAAATAGTGTGAAAATCACAAACCCGGGCATTAAAACAGTTTATCGCCTGTATGACAAAGATCATATGGCGATTGCCGACCTTATCGCTTTGCGTGATGAAAAGTTCGACACAACAAAACCACTCACGATTTATCACCCCGAACAGACATATAAGCGCATGACCCTGACGGATTACACAATGCGTGAGCTGCTTGTGCCGATTTTTATAGACGGAAAACAGGTTTACAACTGTCCGACGATTCAACAGATTCAGGCATATGCAAAGCAGGAGCTTGACACTCTCTGGGAGGAAAGCAAGCGTTTGCTGAACCCGCATGTTTATAAAGTCGACTATTCCGATGGGCTGTACGATTTGCGTCAAAAGCTTATTCGTGAACATCGGAAACTTCCCGCAAATGCGTAAAACCTTGTTTGAACACTTCAAAATAAAGAACGATACTGCGGACGGGTGTATGCGTTTTGCACTGCGCCTGTCCGCAGGACTGCTTGCGGCTTTAGTGCTCTTGGCAGCGGGCTGCAAGGGCAAGAATTCAAGCACTATGCCTGATGTGACATTGCCGCCTCATGGATTCCCGGCAGACAGCACCGATTCAACGGCGGGTACATCATATCCGACGGCCGATGCAGCATCGACCATCGATGCGGTGCCTACGGGCGGCATAGTGCATTATGATGCGCTTGGAAAAGAAATTCGCGGGACGGAGCATTTTGAGCAATACCTTCAATTTGCAAACTTCCGCGTATTCGAGGAGGGTGACGGCACATTCGTTGACGGCATGGTGATAAACAGCTATCCCGAAACCCTTTTTTGTGCTGTGAACATAATCTTCACGGACACGATGGAAGGCGGCAGCGGAGCCTTTATTGCTTCCGGCAGCATGCAGTCGGCAGACGGCTCGTTTATGCTGAAGCTTGAGCCGGGGGAGAATCTGCTTTTTGCAACGGTGCTGACAGACACGGCGCTGACGGATAAACCCTTTACTCTTGAGTTCGATGCTTCTGTCGGTGTTCAGCCCGGGCATTGATGACGGAACGCGGCGCACGGACTTATTTTCCTTTTTTGCTTGAAATCTGCGGCAAAATAGGATATAATTTGTATAATCCCCGTGAACCCGGCCGGAACGGTCGATTCGCGGAGGCAGCAATACGTCGGCGCATCCGCCGCTGCGGAATCATCGCAATGCGGCTTGCGCTGCAGCAACAAAAAATAAAGGGCAACGGTTAATAATTATGGAAAAAACACTTTCGCTTATTGTACCCGTTTATAACGAAGAAGAGGTGCTTGAAACCTCATTTTCCCGTATGGATGCGGTCATGAAAAAAATCGGTTATCCTTACGAAATCATTTATGTAAACGATGGCAGCCGTGATGGCTCAATGAAGATTCTGCGCAATATAGCAAAGAACAACCCTCAGGTCAAGGTACGTTCCTTCAGCAGGAATTTCGGGCATCAGCTTGCCGTAACCTGCGGTATGGATGCGGCCAAAGGTGATGCGTTGATAATCATTGACGTTGACTTGCAGGATCCGCCCGAAGTCATCGAGCAAATGGTCAAAGCATGGGAAAACGGTGCTGATATAGCATACGGCAAACGCCTGAAGAGGCAGGGCGAGACTATCTTCAAAAAGCTCACGGCCGCTGCATATTATCGCCTGCTGAAGTCCATGAGTGCAACCGCAATTCCGCTTGATACCGGTGATTTTCGCCTTATCGACCGCAAAGTTGCGGATGTGTTCCTCAAAATGCGTGAACATAACCGCTTCCTGCGCGGTATGAGCGGCTGGATGGGCTTTGACGCCGTTCCCATTGAATTTGTCCGCAACGAACGCTTTGCGGGAAAAACTAAGTACACGCTCAAAAAAATGATTCGCCTTGCAATGGACGGAATCATTGGTTTCAGTGATCGCCCGCTGACGCTTTGCGGCGGTTTCGGCGTGTTCACAAGCATCATTGCGGGTCTCGGTCTTATTGCGCTCATCGTGCTTGCCTGCTGCGGAGTCAAATTTCCCGCGTGGCTTTGGGCAGTTGACGGCGTTGTTCTGCTTCATGGACTCACTTTCCTCTTCCTCTGCATTCAGGGCGCATACATGAACCGCATGTACGATGAGCTTAAGCAGCGTCCGCTCTATATCGTTGCGGAGGAGCTGAACTTCTGACACCTTCCGAAGGCAGGCGGTTCGGCTCGTCGGCATGTTAGTTTTTTTTCTATTTTTTCGGAAAAAATATCCCGAATTATATAGTTGTTTTTTTCCCGTAATGGGGTATAATAAGGTCAAGCCCGGCTTCTTTTTCGCCGCCGGCTTCCGATTCAAACATTTATAATCTTTTGAGGAGGCTTTTCACTCATGGCAACCAAAATCGGCATCAACGGCTTCGGCCGCATCGGCAGGCTCGTTTTCCGCGCAGCAGCAGCGGACCCCGACGTTACTGTAATGGGCATCAACGATCCCTTCATCGACCTTGAATACATGGCTTATCTGCTCAGGTATGACACCGTTCACGGCAGGTTTGACGGAGAAATCAAGGTTGAAAACGGCAAGCTCGTTGTCAACGGCGAAGCTATCAGCGTTTATAACTGCATGGATCCCAAGGAGATTCCCTGGGGCGAATGCGGCGCAGAATACGTTGTTGAATCCACCGGTAAGTTCACCACCACCGAACTCGCAAGCCAGCATTTCGTAGGCGGCGCAAAGAAGGTCGTCATCTCCGCACCCGCAAAGGATGCAACTCCCATGTTCGTTATGGGTGTAAACAACAAGGAATACAAGTCCGACATGAACGTTGTTTCCAATGCAAGCTGCACAACCAACTGCCTTGCACCTCTTGCAAAGGTTATCAACGATAATTTCGGCATCAAAGAGGGTCTTATGACCACCGTTCATTCCATCACCGCAACCCAGCTTACCGTTGACGGTTCTTCCCGCAAGGATTGGCGCGGCGGCCGTGCGGCAGCACACAACATCATCCCCAGCAGCACCGGTGCAGCAAAGGCAGTCGGCAAGGTCATCCCCGCTCTTAACGGCAAGCTGACCGGCATGAGTATGCGCGTTCCCACCATTGACGTTTCTGTTGTTGATCTCACCTGCGTGCTCGAAAAACCCGCAACTTACGATGAAATCAAGGCAGTTATGAAAGCAGCAAGCGAAAGCCCCGAATTCGCCGGCATCATCGGATACACCGAGGACGCTGTTGTCTCTTCCGATTTCTATCACGATAAGAGAACTTCCATCTTCGATGCAACCGCCGGCATAATGCTTAACGATCATTTTGTAAAGCTTGTTGCTTGGTACGACAATGAATGGGGTTATTCCAACAAACTTGTTGACCTCATCAAGCATATGTCCTCCGTTGATCATCCCTGCTGTTGCTGCTGCAGTAAATAATTCCGCGGTATAAACAGGAATCAACGCACACAATTAAACCAAAATAACGAACAGGAGCATTGCCGTATGACATGCTCCTGTTTTTGAGTTCGCCGCCCTGCTGCAATGCACGGAGCAACCGGGATGCAGCGGCAAACCTCGCTATTGATTCAAACTGATTCTGCACACTTCCGTTGCAATATCGTTGACGAAAGCTTCATCATGTTCAACAAACAGCATGGTCGGCTTGCATTCAAGTATCAGCGTTTCTATCTGAAGTCTTGATATAACGTCAATGTAGTTCAGCGGTTCATCCCAGATATAGAGGTTGGCTCTTTGGCAAAGGCTGCGGGCAAGCAAGACTTTTTTCTTTTGTCCCATGGAAAATTCCGACATATCTTTTGTGAACTGCGTGCGCTTGAAATCAAGCTTTCTCAGAATCGTTTTGAACAGTGTGATATCAATTTCGCTTTCTGCGGCGAAGTCGTCTGCGCTGCCGGAAAGAAAAGACATATCCTGCGGCACATACGACACGGTCAGTCTGCTGCCGATTTCAAGTGTGCCCGTATGTGCAATGGGTTGGCCGATTAAAAGCTTCAGCAAACTGGATTTGCCGCAGCCGTTTCGCCCGACAAGCGCAATTCTGTCCCCGCGGTTGAGTGTAAGACTAATTCCGTTTGCAACACATCTGTCACCGTAAAAAATGGAAAGGTCTTTTGATAAAAGCAGATTCTGCCTGAAATACGGCTCGGGATGCAGCTTCAGCTGCTCGTCGTATTCAACATCATGCATAAGTGCCTCCCGCTTTTCAATTTCGCGCTCAAGTCTGCTCTCCTGTGCCTTTGCATGACGCATCATCTTTGCGGCTTTTGCGCCGATTGCGCCGCGATCACACGGACCGCCGCCGATTTTTGTTGCTTCAATTTTGTCCGACCATGAAGCAATTCTGTCCGCTGCATTGCGCAGGTTGGCAATTTCGGCGGAGTTTTCACTGCGTTCATAATCGTCACGCCGAGTTTTTTCACGCTGCCATGATGAATAATTGCCGTGAATGACTTCTATCGTGCTGCGATTAATTGACAGCACATGGTCAATGCATTCATCAAGGAATGCCCTGTCGTGCGACACAAGAATGAACCCTCGTTTGCTCTTGAGATATTTCGCAACGAGTCGTCTCCCGTCAAGATCAAGATGATTTGTCGGCTCATCAATGAGCAGAAAATTGTTTTCCTTGAGAAAGAGTGCGGCAAGCAGCAGTTTGGTTTTTTCTCCGTTGGAAAGCGTTGCAAACGGACGGGGGAGCACACTTTCATCAACGCCGAGAAGTCCGAGTTCCCGCTCGGCGCGCCAAAAGTCGTATTCCGCAATACCGGAAACAGTCAGAAGGATTTCGGCAGCAGTCAGACATTCATTTGTTACGGCAAACGGAAAATAGTCGAAATGAACGCTTGCTGTGATACTTCCTTCGTATGCATAATCGCCCGTTAACAGCCGCAGAAAAGTCGTTTTCCCGCGCCCGTTTCGTCCGATGAAGCCAAGTCTCCAATCGGTATCGATCGTGAAATTTACGTTTTCAAAAATGTTGTCGAAACTGCCCTCATAGCAAAAAGTTAAATTGTGTACTGAAATTATGGACATATGAACCTCCTTGTTGTTTAAGCCTGCGGGTTATAAATGCGCTGAAAGCCGAAGTCTGCGGGCGGTTCGGAGGGTTTCGTTAAGGTGCACATAAAACACATTTTATGAAAATAAAAAACGGAACGTGAAACATCATTCACATCCGCTTCTGAGCAGAAATATAAAGCTCATACAGGGAAACACAAAGTCTGCCTTGCATTTATCCTGTTAAATATGCGGAAGTCCACCGGGATGTTATCAACCGAATCGCAGCGCAAACTCTTTTGCACATTTTTAAGCGCAACAAATAAAAGGTTTGCTTTGCATAAAAATTCAGTCGATCACGGTCACTCCGGTATACCCCTTTGTTTGAATTTCGGCGGATAAACCCCCGATTGCGGTGATTATAGCACAGAGCCCATCGTATTGTCAACAACGAAATTTGCTGTCGGCCGCTTTGTGCAATTAATGACAGTATTAATAGAACTGCATAATAAAATTGAAGGCATCCGAATGCGGCCTGCATGTTCGGATGCTTTCGGTTTTTTTCAGATTATTGAATCAGTTGTTCTTTTTCTTGGGACGGAGAAAATAGGGCAGATCGAGTCCGCTGTTTTTGTCGCGGTTATCGCGGGGAGCGCTTCTGCGGGAAGGTTCGGCGGGTCTTGCCGGGCGAGGTTCATCGCCGTAGCTGCTGCCGTAGCCCCTGTTGTCGTCATATGCAGGAGCGTTGCCGTATCCCGGGCGACTTTCATAATCGGGTCTGCCGTACTCTGCACTGTTCGAGCCTGAACCGCC
>CALAXO010000121.1 GCA_937894955.1 uncultured Clostridia bacterium | reverse complement strand
TTCCTTCGGCATCGAATGCGCGGGGATTATCCTCTTCAAACGGATCGTCAATGATTGAAATGCAGGAATTTGCTATGCGCTCGCCGAGCTTGTCTTTCAGCAGGGAAAGTCCCTTTTGAACGCTGTCTGCGGAGAACATGCCCGAAAAAGCGGAGAGCAGATCGGTTGCTGCATCGCTGCGCAGAAGAACACGATATTCGCCTGAATCAACGGCGGAAGCATGGAACTGCATCAGTGCATTGTCGACACTCTCTTTGATAATGTCCCCGCAATCCAACATGCCTGAGCCGAATTTGAAAGCAAAGCTTTCGCGCTCATCTTCACCGATGCGCAAAATCGGTTCAATGACCGCAGCAGAGTATTTGTTTTCTTTATCGGCACAAAGTCCGCACGTGTTATGTATGCGTATAGTCTCAACACCTGTTTCAACCGCGCAGCAGGCAACACGGTTCACTCTGTCGTCAAAATCGAGAGTATCACGCTCGAGTTTCAATGCAAGCTCGATTTTTTTGCTTTCGCTCATGTCCGCTACAGGGTTCTGCTTTTGGCTGATTGTCGGATATTCGCATTTCCCCTGCATGGGGTTTTCGTCATTGCTTTCAATAACGCGGGCGTTGTCGATTGCACTTTCAACAAGGGCATCGGCATTTTTGAAAACTTCGGTGTAGGCATAACCCGTTTTGCCGCCGAAAACAACACGCAGATTGAGCCCGCAAGCGTGTGCGGAGGTGTATTTGCTGATTTCGGAATTCAGCACATTAACCGAAAAGGACTCATCTTCACGAAAAAAAACTTCAGCGGCTTCACAGCCTTTCTCAAGTGCCGACTTAAAGCAGGCTTCTTTAAAAGATTCAAAAGTCATTACAGTGCGCCTCCTTTGCCGCCGACAGTGATTTCACTTACGCGAATGCGCGGCTGGCCGACGTTTGTCGGAACGCTGCCGGATGATGAGCCGCACATGCCCTGACCCATCCACATCCTTCTGCCGATGCGGTCGATTTTCATAAGAACGTCCGCGCCCTTGCCGATGAGCGTCGCACCGCGGACAGGGCAAAGAATCTTGCCGTTTTTCACCCAATAGCCTTCAAGAACGGCGAAATTGAATTCACCGGTGAGGGGGTTAACGGAGCCGCCGCCCATTTTTGCGGCAAACAAACCGTCTCCCATGGTTGCAAGCATGGCCGCTTCATCGTCATTGCCTTCGGCGAAGAAAGTGTTGGTCATGCGGGAAGTGGGCGCATATGTATAATCCTGTCGCCTGCCGCTGCCTGTTACAGGGTGGTTCATAAGGCGTGAACCGAGTATGTCAACAAGATAGCTCTTGAGAATTCCGTTTTCAATAAGAATGTTGCGCTGAGCGGGATGCCCCTCATCGTCAAAGCACATGCTGCCCCATTCGCCGGGCATCGTTCCGTCGTCAACCGCCGTAACGATATCGCTTGCGATTTTTTGGCCGAGTTTGTTGCAAAAAACAGAATTCCCGCGGCCGACGCCGGTGGCTTCAAGCCCATGTACGCAAGCTTCATGCAGGATAACACCGCCAAAGCCCCCGTCGATAACAACGGGAACCATTCCTGCCGGGCATTCGGGTGCGTGAAGCATGGTTACCGCAATGCGTGAAGCTTCTTTACCGACGGCTTCCGGGTCAATTTGCTGATAAGCTTCGAATCCTTTTCCAAGCCCGGAACCTTCATGACCTGTCTGCGCTTCGCCGTTTGCCATTGCAACCGACCGGATCATCAACCTCGTTCGCGGCCGGCGATCCTCGGCATAAATGCCTTCGCTGTTGCAGACCGCAATGCGATGGTCGCAATCCATATAGGCTGCAACAACCTGAGTGACTTCGTTTGAATAGACCTTTGCTGTTGTTGTGCCGCTGCGCAGAAGCGCGATTCTATCTGCGTTTTTGATGGTTGAAAAGGGTATTTTTTGCTCGTATCCGCCGATGCGTTCAACGCAGACGGTTTTTGCTTCGAATTCCTTAGCTTCGTTAAGTGCGGATGCCGCCGCCTTTGCAGCTGCAATTAAAGCACTATCGCTTGTGTTGGCAGTGTACGCATATCCGCTGCGTGTGCCTTTGAGGACGCGTACGCCCGCGCCGGCTTTACGCTCATAGCTTGCATTGTCAACTGCTCCGTCAACCATTTTTACCGTGTTGAATTCGGTGTCCTGCATGTAAAGCTCAGAAAAATCCCCGCCCGTCCTGAGTGCAGTCTCAAGAACGGCTTCTGAAATGCTTTTGTTTATCAAGCTGTAACCTCCATGATTTTGCTCCAAGCATATTATACCAATTTTATACCGAAGACACAATATTATTGTGTTGCCTGCGCATTCGGCGGAATCGGAGAAAAAACTACTTAAGCTTCGCCCTTTTCAGCCGCAATGCATTTGTAAGCACCGTAACAGAGCTGAGGCTCATTGCAAGCGCAGCAAGCATGGGGTTGAGCAGCGGTCCGCCGAACGCATACAGCAAACCCGCCGCAACGGGAATGCCGAGACAATTGTAGGCGAATGCCCAGAAAAGGTTCTCTTTAATGATTCTGAGCGTTGTGCGGGAGAGCAGAAGTGCATCGCTGATTCCGGTGAGTTCGCCTTTTGCAAGCACAATATCCGCACTTGCGGCAGCAACGTCCGTACCGGTGCCGATTGCAATGCCGACATCGGAGAGTGCGAGTGCGGCAGCGTCATTTATGCCGTCTCCGACCATTGCAACAATATGCCCTTGCTTTTGAAGTTCTGCAATGCAGTCATTTTTATCGGAGGGGAGGCAGCCGCTCCTCACGTGCTCTATGCCGACTTGCTTGGCAACGCTTTCGGCCGTGCGCACGTTGTCTCCGGTGACGAGCCAAACATCAATACCGTGTGCTTTAAGTGTTTGAACCGCCTTTGCAGAGGAAGGCTTTATTGCATCCGCAACGCCGATTATTCCGCGGTACATGCCGTCAACGGCAAGCATCAGCGGTGTGCAGCCGGACAAAGTAAGCTCGTCGAGTGCGGCTTTATCGTATTCGATTTCCGTTTCGGAAAAAAGTCGTTCGTTCCCGATAAGAATGCTTTTGCCGTCGACAATCGCTTTCCCACCGCGTCCCGCAAGGGCTTCGAATTCCTTCGGTGCGGAGAACGGAATACTTTTTTCAGAAGCATAGTCCGTGACTGCCCGCGCAAGCGGGTGTTCGCTGGAGGCTTCACCGCATGCAAAAAGGTGCAGAAACTCTTTTTCGTCAATGCCGTGCGGAATAACTTTTTCAACAACCGGGCGCCCCTCTGTGATTGTGCCTGTTTTATCAAGAATAATCGTGTCAATTTTGCAGGCATGTTCAAGAGCTTCACCGTTTTTGATAAAAATGCCGAGTGATGCGCCGCGCCCCATGCCGACCATGATAGCCGTCGGAGTTGCAAGCCCGAGCGCGCATGGGCAGGCAATAACAAGCACTGAAACAAAAATCTTAAGTGCAATACCGAAACTTTGCCCTGCAAGCAGCCAAATGACTGCGCTTACGAGTGCAATTGCGCCGACAGCGGGCACAAATATGCCGCTGATTTTGTCTGCAAGCCCGGCAATGGGAGCTTTACTGCCCTGCGCCTGCTCAACCATGCGAACCATGCCGGAAAGAACGGTATCATCGCCGACGCGGCGCGTTTTGTATGTGAAACTGCCGCTGAGATTGACGCTGCCGCCGATGACCTCATCCCCGGGCTGTTTGTCAACGGGAATGCTTTCGCCGCTGAGCATGGATTCATCAACGCTTGTTGTGCCGTCGATTATTTCACCGTCCACAGGGATACGTTCACCGGGACGAACGCGGACGATCTCGCCCACAACAAGCTCATCAACGTCAACCTGCTTTTCGCTTCCGTCTTTTGCAACAACACATGCGGTGTCCGGTGCAAGCCCGATGAGCTTTGCAATGGCATCGCCCGTGCGGGATTTCGCACGCTGTTCGAGGTATTTGCCCAACATGACGAGCGTGATTATAACGCCGGCGGATTCAAAATACAGTCCTTCATGCATCATATGATGCTGCCCTTTGAATATCAGTACGGTTGAGTAAACGGAATAGGCAATTGATGCAATCGTGCCTACGGCAATGAGCGAATCCATATTCGGGTGCAGTCCGAATATCGCCTTGATTCCGCGCACATAGAATGCTCTGCCTGCAAAAAGCACGGGCAGCAGCAGAACCATCTGCGTAACGGCGAAAGCCCGCGGCTCGGTGATGAACGCAGGGACAGGGAGCCCTACCATGTGTCCCATTGAAATATAAAAGAGCGGAATTGCAAACACTGCGGCAAGAATAAGGTTGCTGCGCCTTTTTTTGATATCAAGCCGGCGCCGCTCGGCGTCGATCGCGGATTGCTTCTTTGCTGAAACGACCGGCGCAATGCCGAAACCGACTTTTTGCACGGCAGCAAAAATCTCATCGGAAAGGTCACTTGCACTTCGCACAAAGAGTTTTTCTGTTGAAAGATTGACACTTGCAGCGTCAACTCCGGAAATGCGTCGAACGGCGCGTTCGACCGAGGCGGAGCAGGCGGCGCAGCTCATTCCGCTGATTGAATATTCCTTTATCATAGAAAGAAAACCTCCTGTAAGCATAATTGCGGATCGCCCGATGCAAGACATAATGCGTAAGCATAGGCTAACCGCAGTCCTATTTTACAACATTTTCCGTTTAGGGGCAACGGTTTTTAATAAAAAACAGCTTTGAATCCGCTGCCGATTCGGGGTAGCTGTTTGCGTGTAAACAATGAATTCAAAGCTTTTTTCAAAGTCGAATTGTTACGCACGCGCACAATATATAATTGTTTTATGCTGCCGAATTATGCAGAATAACATATAATGCACGGGTCTGCTCATATTATTATTGCATGAGGAGCGAAACAGAATGCAAAAAATATCGCATGAGCAAAGCAGCGGGTGCTTTGCTGGCGAAGCTTGATCTGCCTGAGGGTGCTCTTGACAGTGTGCCGTGCATACGCATATTCGGAAGAAATACTGCGGAAATAGAGAATCACCGCGGTGTGCTGGAATTTTCGGATTCAAAGGTTCGGCTGCATACTGCACTCGGAATATTGAACATTGCCGGAACCGAACTCAGAATCTGCTGTGCGGATAAGCAGACCATCGTATGCACGGGCGAAATAGCTTCGGTAGAATATGAAAAATGATGCCGAATACAACTGCCGGCGGGTACCGGAACTGATTCGAATACATCATTCTGCAAAGAAAAATAGAAGGAAATCGGAGCGGCGGATATATGTTTTTGTGGAAATTTACTCGGGGATATGTTAAAATAAGGTTGAAGTACATGCGCCCGGAAAAAATGGTCAATCTTCTGCTTGCGGAGGGCATATCTCTGCACAATATCGAGCGCGAAAACAAAAACACGATAACAGCCGTCACAGAGACAGGCAACTGTATGCCGCTTGTTGAGTTGACAGAGTTGTACGGCGGTGAAGCATGCGTTCTTGAACAGCGCGGGTTCCCCGTTCTGCTGAGATCGCTTAAATCGCGCTTCATGTTGATTGCGGTGCTGATTATCGGCTTCGCGGCCATGTGCATACTGTCGCACAGAGTGCTGCTGATTGATATTTCGGGATGTGATGCATTGGAGCCGTCCGAAATTCTTTCGGTGGTTGCGGATTGCGGAGTACGCATAGGAATGCCGGCGGCTAAGCTGGATGCCGAGCGCGTTGCCGATTCACTTTTGAATGCACTGCCGACGCTGAGCTTTGCGGATGCTGGTATTTGCGGCGTTGTGCTGAAAATCAATGTCAGTGAACATAATCCCGCTGCTTCGACGGAAGAAAACACGGAACCTTGCGGCATATATGCGGACAAGGACTGCGTAATCCTCAGCATAGTTGCAAACAAAGGTAATGCTGCCGTCAGAAAGGGCGCAGCTGTTCGACAGGGACAGCTTTTGATTGATGGGGATATAACCCGGGAGGGTTCATCGGAGCGCGTGCTTGTGCATTCCCGCGGAACAATAACGGGTCAGGTTGCTTATCGGTTTTCTGTAGAAATCGGCAAAACGGCTCCCAAACTTTGCAAAAGCGGAAACAGCTGCGAATACACGCAAATAAGGCTTCCGAACTTTTTTACCGGAAAGGAAATCGCTCGTGAATCCCATGTGCTCTATGATGAATTTGAAATTACGCTTGAATCCTGCGAAACGTTGGAAGCAGGGCTCCTGCCTGTACGTGTTTACAAGGGCAGGGCGCATGAGCTTGTTGTTGCGGAAAAAAATCTTACCTACGATGAGATGACAGCAGCAGCGAATGCGGAGCTTGACGCCGAAATGAAATCATCGATTCCGAAGGATGCAAGAATAATTGCAAAATCAACCGATTTCATACAGCAGGCGGACGGAACGCTCATCGCCGTTTTGAATGTTCAAACGGTTGAAAACATCGGATACATTCGGTATTATTGATTGAAAATTAATGAGGCACGAAGTAAAATACTTGAAAACGCCTTAAACAATACGGTCGATGCAAAAGTGTATTGATCCTGCGGCTTTTAAGCAAAAAGTCCGACCGAGGTTTTAATTAAAAAACAAAACGGGTGAAATAAAGGAAAAATATATGCCAACTGAGAAAAAATACGAAATAAACGAATTGACGGATACGAAAGGCACTGCCGATGCGGACAATATGCTCAACGGCAAGGCGGCTGTCGATGAACCGACCGTGACCGAATTTACAGAGATTGAGTCCATGGACGAGATAATAAAACTGTTCGGCGTCTTTGATGAAAATCTCAAAATAATTGAAGCCGAAACCGGCGCGAATATCTTTGCCGATTCCGAAAAAATCAATATCGGCGGAAAGCAGAGCGCAGTTAATATTGCGCGCAATGTAATTGAAAAACTGCTTTCGCTGATTAAACGCGGCGAGAATATTGACAGGGGGCGTATAAGATACGCAATTGACCTTGCACGGGAAGGCAATTCGGAGCTTATTCTTAAACTTGCGGATGATGTTATTGCATTCACAAGCAAGGGCAAGCAGATAAAGTGCAAAACACTGGGGCAGAAGCGTTACATAAACGCGCTGAAACACAACACGGTCGTTTTCGGAGTGGGTCCTGCGGGCACGGGCAAAACATATCTTGCGGTTGCAATGGCTGTGCTTGCATACAAAAACAAGGAAGTCAGCCGAATCATTCTCACAAGGCCTGCGGTGGAAGCGGGGGAGAAGCTCGGATTCTTGCCGGGAGATCTGCAAAACAAAGTCGACCCATACCTGCGCCCGCTTTATGATGCGCTTTACGATTTTCTCGGTGCGGAAAACTTCCGCATTTTGTCCGAGCGAGGGGTTATTGAAGTTGCTCCGCTTGCATATATGCGCGGACGAACACTGAACGATGCATATATTATTTTGGATGAAGCACAGAACTGCACCGTTGAACAGATGAAAATGTTCCTTACGCGCTTTGGCGAGGGTTCGCGCGTCGTTGTGACGGGTGATATTACTCAAATAGATCTCCCGCGGGAAAAAACAAGCGGACTTGTTCACGCACTTCGTGTTTTGAATGAAGTCGAGGGCTTGAGCATCGTTTATCTTACTGCGCGGGACGTTGTTCGCCACGAGATGGTTCAGCGAATTGTTCGCGCATATGAAAAAGCGGCGGAACATGCCGCAGAACGTGCGGCGGAGCGCGCTGCCGCCGTCCGTGATGGGGAACAAATCAGCAACGGAGCGTACAGCCGTTCCGGTTCGCCAAGCGAACGGGACGAAGGTTTCAAACCGTCGAAACGCTGAAGAGCTCTGTGAGAACTTTGCTTTAAGGCAATGTACGGCGGAAGAAAACATCGGGACTTTCTCCGATTTTGACTGTCAGGTAAAAGCAACAGGAGGATAAAATGCAGAAACAAGCAAAAAAACGCAGCAGAAATGTCGGCAGAGCGGGCGGAACAAAAAGAGCCGTCACCCCGCGAAGCGCGTTTATCGTGCTTGCATGCACGGCAATTGCAGAGTATTTCGCCTTTTATCTGCGTCTTGCGGATGCGGGCGCAAAAGCAGGAATTTCACACGGCGGGTATGTGATGTGCGCATTGATTTGCGGAGTTGCTTCACTTGCAACAACGGCGGGATTCGGCTTGCTATTGTTTGCGGAAAGAAACCGCATAACCAAGAATCTCAAGCAGCTGTTGATAACAGCAATCCTTCTTATCGTTTCAACGGTGCTGAGTGCGTTTACAACCTGCATCGGATATGCTTTTACAGCGGCATTCCTCGGAATTATTCTTGCCGCACTGCTTGTCGGAAGACATTGTGCATACGCATGTACAGCCATGATGGCTGTATATGCAGCTTTGTTTGCCTGTTTTCCCGATGCGGCTCTTGCATACAAGCCGTTTTCAATGCTCGCTGCTGTTTCCGCCGGCGGTTTTGCCGCGGTAATTGCGCTCAAAATTAACAAGGGCAGAACTTCATCGATTGTTTCCGGCGTCATCGGCGGCATTGTTTCCTGTTTTATTCTGATATGTGTACAAGCCTTCTTCGGTGCCCCGATTGCAGATGTGCTCCTTGATGCCTGCCGTCTGTTTGCAGGTTCCGTGATATGCGGTGTGCTCGCAACCGGGCTGATGCCCGTATGCGAAAGCATTTTCGATGTAACAACAGAAGCGAGACTCAACGACCTTTTGAACAATAACAATCCGATACTGAAGCGGCTGATGTTTGAAGCGCCGGGCACTTATCATCATTCCATCCTTGTTGCGGCGCTTGCGGAATCGGCGGCGGATGAAGTGGGAGCAAACCCGCTTTTGTGCAAGGTTGCAGCGTATTATCACGATGTCGGCAAACTCACAAGTCCCGCACACTTTAAAGAGAATCAGCGTGACTATAATATTCACGATGAACTTCCGCCCGAGGAGAGTGCGCGGCGGATAATCGCTCACCGGAGTGACGGAGTCGCTTTGCTGACGAAGCATAAATTCCCGTCCGAAGTCGTTGAAATTGTTGCTCAGCACCACGGAGACTCGTTTGTACGCTTTTTCTATAACAAGGCTGTGAATGCTGCGGGTTCGCCCGAGGCGGTTGATGCCGCTGCTTACCGTTACAAAGCAAACAAGCCTTCAACAAAGGAAAGTGCGATAATAATGCTTGCCGACTGCTGTGAGGCAGCTGTGCGTTCAATGAAAAATCCGACTTGCGAGATGATTGCGGATAAAGTTCACGAAGTGATAAACGGCCTGTGGCTGCGTGAGGACGGACAGCTCAGTGAATCTCCGCTTACGGCAAAAGATATCAAGAAAATCGAGCAGAGTTTTTTAAAAACTCTTTCGGCTCAGTATCATGAACGGGTGGAGTATCCGCCTTTGGAGGAAAAAACAAGTGGACAGCAAGCATGAAGATATAACAAAAAAGGACGGCGAAGACCGAATCGAACGGAACATTAAATCCTCTGCGGTGAGCATTGAAACCATGAATTATGACGCCGCACAGCCGGATGCTGATGCGGTGCAAACGGCCGTGCTTTCCGCTCTTGCGATTGAAGGTGCTGCCGGGCGCGGTGTTTCGATCGTTTTGACTGACGATGAAACGATCCATGCATACAACCGCGAATATCGCAATGTTGACAGAGTGACGGATGTTTTGAGTTTCCCTGCGGATGAAGGGGATGAAATACTCAGCATTCCGGATGATTTCCTGGGTGATATTATGATTTCGGTTCCGCGCGCTGCGGAACAGGGCGCAGCCCTTGGGCATTCGACGGAGCGCGAACTGATGTTCCTTACCGTTCACGGAGTGCTTCATCTTTTGGGTTTTGATCATATGCGGCCGGAGGATGAAACGGTTATGCTTGAACATCAGCGGAGAATAATGTCCGCAATTGCAAAACAAATTGATAAATGCACGGAGTGAATATGAAAGGTTTTGAACTGACGGAACAAAAGGTTAATCAACTTGTTGAACTTGCACTCGATGCACGCGAACGCGCATATGCGCCTTATTCACATTTCCGCGTCGGGGCTTGTTTGATGTCAAAAAACGGAACGCTGTATTGCGGCTGCAATATAGAAAACGCAGGCTACACACCGACAAACTGTGCGGAACGAACGGCTGTATTTAAAGCAGTTTACGAGGGTGAGCGTCAATTTTCCGCAATCGCCGTCGCTTCGGACAGCGATAATTTTACGTCTCCGTGCGGAGTGTGCAGGCAGGTGCTTGCGGAGTTCTGTGATGCGGAAATGCCTGTTATATGCATAAATCGGGAAGGTGAATACAGAATTCTTTCTCTCGGCGAACTGCTGCCCCTTGCATTCTCAAAAAAAGATATGGAGTAAACAATGACACAAACACGGAATAAAGCAGCGTACAGATCCGGATTCGTAACGATAATCGGTTCTCCGAATGTCGGAAAATCAACATTGATGAACCGCATGGTCGGGCAAAAAATCAGCATCGTTTCCGACAGGGCACAAACAACGCGCAACAGGATAACGGGCATTGTATCAAGAAAGGATTATCAGATAATTTTTCTTGACACTCCCGGAGTGACGGCACCGAGAAATCGTTTGGGCGAATACATGCTTAAAGTCGCATTTGATGCCGTGAACGAGGTTGAAGCGGTACTTTTGATGCTTGACGCTTCCGTCGGAATACGCGAAAAGGATGAATTGCTTCTGTCCGGACTCGGCGAACGCTGCGGAAAAACAGCCGTGGTTGCCGCAATTAACAAAAGCGACCTTGTGAGTCTCGGAGATATCGACGAGATTCGCGAACGACTTGAAAAAGAACCTTACATAAAGGACATTGTTGCAATAAGCGCAGAAACAGGCCGAAATGTGGATAAACTTGAAGCAATTCTTTGCAAATACCTGACCGAAGGTCCGCAGTATTATCCTGATGATATGGTGACGGATCAGCCTATGTGGGCGATCTGCGGCGAAATGATACGTGAAAACGCATTGAAACTGCTGCGGGATGAGATACCGCACGGCATAGGTGTAGGCATTGACAAAATCAAGCTCCGTGAAGACGGGATACACGATGTTTTTGCAACCATTTATTGCGAACGTGAAACACACAAAGGTATAATAATCGGACACGGCGGGAGAATGCTTAAACGCATCGGTTCGGAAGCACGTCGCGATATAGAATGGCTTTTCGGAACGAAGGTGAACCTTCAGCTTTGGGTAAAGGTTCGTCCCGACTGGCGCAACAGTGCTTCCGCGCTGAAGGAATTCGGCTTCACGCCCGATTTTTAAACGACGGACAGCATTCGTGCGAAAGAGCATTGCTGATTTTGCAATACTCGCCGATTATTCATTTTTTCGCTGCGCGGAAGCGCGGCGGTACCTGAGATAAGCTTCAACATTTCCCGTTGCGGCAAAATCTGTCCAAAGAGATTTTTGTACGTTTTCGCTGCTTGAAGCCCAGTCGCAATTTTTGCGAAATGTTTCGGAAAAGAGCGGTTCCTGATTGTCCGCAGTGCCGCTTTCCGTGACTGAATGGTTGTTCATCATGCCCTCCTTTTCGTTGCGGTAACATACTTGGAAATACTCCGAGCTGCCTTATCGAAGTGAGCTTAGTGTTCCCGAAAAACGAAAATAAACACATAAGCTTTCAAGCATGCATCTTTGTGTTCGCAAAGTGTGCGGAACAACGTGATACAGCGGTATGGATTCAACATGGCATTTGAAACACTGAACGGAATAGTATTGAGATATGCGAATTATCGCGACAACGACCGCATACTGACTGTCCTAACGCAGGAACGCGGTGCTGTCGCCGTCACTGTGCGCAGCTGTCGAAAAAAAAGCTCCGCTTCAACTGATACCGTCTCGGAACAATGCTGCTACGGTGAGTTTGTTGTGTATGAACGCGGCGGAATATTGTATGCATCGTCAACGACAATTAAGGAATCGTTTTATCCGATAAGAGAGGATTATGAAAGACTTGTTTCTGCAAACCAGATTCTTCGTTTTGCGGAAATTATTGCGTATAATCACGGCGGTGCGGAACTTTTTCCTTTGTGTTATCATGCACTGAGCTTCCTTGCATACGGAGACAACAATCCTATAGATATTGAACTCTGTTCCACGGCCAAAATGCTCTGCCTTGCCGGCTATAAACCCGTCCTGACGCATTGCGTGCGCTGCGGGAAGGATTTGAGAAAGCAGAAGGAGGTTGCATTTTCAAAAGTGCAGGGAGGAACACTTTGCGATTATTGCGGTGTCGGCTGCCGTGTGATCAGTGCGCTTTCGGCTGAAGCACTGCGCCGCATGATTCTGCTGCCCCTGCCGCAAATGGGAAGAGTTAAACTGCCCGACAATGTGCGAAAAGAGCTGGATCTGATTATCTATGAGTATGCGGAGTATTCCTTTGAGCAGATAATCAAAGTACGCGGAAAATAAATATATTATCAAAAACTCTTGCATTTTAAGTCGGTTGGAGGTATAATAACAAGTGTTGAGAAAAGAATATTCCTCCTTAGCTCAGTCGGTAGAGCATGCGGCTGTTAACCGCAGTGTCGTTGGTTCGAGTCCAACAGGGGGAGCCAAAAGCCTTTTGCCGATCAGCAAAAGGCTTTATTCATGTTTTTTGTTTTAAAGCAAGCCCTCGCCGCAGCATTCGGCGAGGGCTTGTGTATAATGTGCTATGTTAATTCAATGGCAGATCACCGTCTGAGCGGCGTTCTTCCCGCGGACATATAGCCATCCTTTTCATACATTGCGATATAGTTTTTGAAGAGCGTGCAGAATTCAGCATTGGTCGGTGCTTTCTCAAGCATGTTGATAACCTGTTCCGTAACTTCTGCTGTATTTCCGCCGGAGAGCATCCGGCGCATACGGGTGACGCAGTCAAGCTCATCGTCCGTGAGCAGCAGCTCCTCGCGTCTTGTGCCGGACTTATATATGTCAACGGCGGGGAAGATGCGCTTTTCGGAAAGCTTGCGATCCAGATGAATCTCCATGTTTCCGGTGCCTTTAAACTCTTCATAGACCATATCGTCCATGCGGGAACCCGTTTCAACAAGTGCGGTTGCAATAACCGTGAGACTTCCGCCGTCTTCAATGTTGCGTGCAGCACCGAAGAAACGCTTGGGCTTATGCAGTGCACCCGGATCCATACCGCCGGACAGGGTTTTGCCGGTGGAATTGATGGTCAGGTTATAGGCACGGGCAAGCCTTGTGATGGAGTCCATAAGAACGACAACATCCTTGCCCATTTCAACAAGGCGCATGGAACGCTCCATAACCATTTCGGCAACACGGGTGTGATGCTCCGGAAGTTCGTCAAAGGTTGAATAAACAACTTCGCCCTTAATTGAGCGCTGCATATCGGTAACTTCCTCGGGACGTTCATCGATTAAAAGAACAATAAGATGAACATCGGGATAGTTTTGAGCAATACCGTTTGCAATGGACTTAAGCAGGGTGGTTTTTCCTGCCTTGGGTTGCGAAACGATAAGACCCCTCTGCCCTTTGCCGATGGGGGAGATCAGGTCGATAAGTCGAATTGCAAGTGCCTTTTGACTGTTTCCGGGCGTTTCAAGGGTGAATCGTTCGTTCGGGAAGATAGGAACGAGATCCTCAAAAGGCTTGCGCAGCGCGGCCTCTTCGGGACTGATGCCGTTGATTGCCGTGATGTACATAAGAGCAACATAGCGATTGTTCTCTCTTGTCTGGCGCGTTTTGCCCGTTACAAGATCGCCGGTGCGGAGGCGGAAACGGCGGATCTGGGAGTTTGAAACATAAACATCGTTCGTCCCGGGAAGGTAGTTGTCGCGCCTGAGAAAGCCGTATCCGTCGGTCATTATTTCAAGAATGCCCTCGGCATCATCGCATTCACCGGCTTCGATCATTTCGGGAACGGCAGGGTTGCTCGTTCCGTATTCGGCGTTGTAGTAGCCCTCCTGCCTTGCAGGATAGTTCACACCGGGCATGACAGGATTGGTGTATCCTGCTGCGGGCTGACGATAGGCATTGTCCTGCTGCGGATAAGCGGGCTGGAAACCGCTCTGGGGCTGGGCAGTATAACCCTGCTGAGCATAAAAATCCTGCTGCGGGAAAAGAGTTTGCTGCTGGTAAGGATCCTGCGGCTGCTGACGGAAAGAATCATTTCCGCGCTGCTGACGATAGCTTGAATCGTTGGAGGAATACTGCTCGTTTCTGGGTTGACGATAGCTGCCGGAGTTATTGCCTGCGGGGTAATTCTGCCCGCTGCGGCTGTAACTGCGGGTGTCACGCACAGAGGAATAAGTACTGCGATCATAACCTTTTGAAAAAGGTTGGCTGCCGTAACTCTGCTGCCGTGAGCTGTTGTATCCGAGGGTGAAGCCCGAACGCGGGCTTTCCTGCGCGGGTGCGGAGTGAGGCTGCATTGGGATCGAAGCGGCCATTTGAGTCGGCGCGGAAACAGTTCCCTGAGCGGGCTTCGGCGCAGCAGGCTGGAACTGCGGAGCTGCGGAAGGCTTGGGCATTTCAAATGTCGGAACGGGTATTTGTTCCGGTGATGTTTTTGCGGCGGCGGCAGTGGGCTGCGGTTCCGAGGGTGCGGCAGCGGGCTGCGTTTTAACAGCTGACTGCGGAGTTTCGGAAACAGCGGCGGGAGCTCCTGCATCCTTTGCTGCCTGAGCAGCTTGCTTCGCTCTTGCGGCGGCAAGGGGATCAGGCATTTGACTGAGTTGACTGTAAGCGCCGAAAATCGGCTGGTTTCTGGCGACTATGCCGCCGTTCATAATAATCTCAACAAGTTCTGCTTTTCGATATTTAGTAATAGATTTAACGCCCTGAGCTTTTGCAATTTCGCGCAAGCTTTCCAAGCTTTTTTCGAGCAGCTGCTCTCTGGTCATAGTATTACCTCACACAAAGTTTAGTCTTTTTATATCAATGGTATGACATATTCCGATAGCTCTGACGAACGTGAAAAACGGAGCTAAGAATTCAATCTGTTTTCAATTCAGCATACCAATATCTCGCACCTATATCATACTCCCGAAATGCGTTTTCGTCAAGAGCAAATTTTCCGTTCCGAGCGGGTTATCTTGCCGTTTGATGCAAGTTTTTGCTTTTTTCCCCACAAAAAACCCGGAAAGCTAAAAATATATTTTTTAACATGCGGCGGCAAAGAAAAACAAACGCCGATACAGTGCCGGTCGGGCTGACGAAATTGCAGCATGAATGCTTTTTATAACATTTATGTGCGCATTGCAAATAATATAACCTGAATTGAAAAACGACATAGAACATTGATTGTTTGCTGCAGAACTGCATAACTGCTTAATACAGAATAGGTTTCTGCCGAGTAATCGGCATCAGCATAATGCCGCGCAGGAATGCATACAGTGTAAAGGACACAAGAGGGAAGCTGATTAAAGATTTCCCGAGAAAACAATGAACAGTTCGGTGCATTCCGAAAGGAAAGCTTGAGTTGTCGATGTTGTTCCGAAGCCTGTCGGCAGATAAACCGCAGTTTCGGCATTAAAAAACATATAGAAAAGAGAGGAGAAACAAAAATGAATGACAGACCGTGTATCGAAGGGAGCACGCTCAGGCTGCGCACACATTCCGTGCATATTGAGAACAGGGAACTTGCAAGCATCACAGGGGTTAAGGATGTAGGCAGTTTCAACGAAAGCATGGTTGTGCTTATGACGGAGGGCGGAGGACTTACAGTGGAGGGAACCGAACTCCATATTACGAAGCTGAATCTTGATGAAGGACAGGTTATCATAGAAGGGCAGATTATTGCTTTTGAATATGATGATGTTCCCGTTCAGCGCGGTTCGTTTTTTTCAAGAATGTTCAGATAAACCCGCGACAGCCGCGGGCAATTTATGCCGAAATGGCTGAAAACGAAAGGAAGTAACACGTGCAGAATGCAGAACACCTTGAACCAGATACCTGTTTTCCTGTGCTGTCTTTGGTGCGGATTGGCAGCAGGCATCATTTATGATTTATTCAGATTGATAAGGATAAGGGGAAATCGATTTGCAACAGCGGCGGCGGATACACTTTTCGGCGCAATTGCAATCAGCATCACGGCGGGCGCACTGCTTTGCTGCGACCACGGCAAGATAAGACTGTTCACGCTGTTTGCAATTGCCGCAGGTGCTCTTCTGTGGCAGATCTTTCCGGGAAAACTGCTCAGGATAATGATTATGAAGCTTAGGCGCAGCATCGGACATTAAGCGCAAAATGCTGCACAATCGATTGGAATCTATAAAGAAGCGGGTGCATCGTTTTCGGTGCATCCGCTTCTTTTGCCCGGGAACATTCCGAACAATTTGCTTATTGCGAAAAAAGGCTTAAGTTTTCGGCATTTTTTCGCGGGTATACCGTTTAACGGAATTTTCCGAACTCGGCCGCTCCGTATAGTGCGAGAGGAAGCACTCGTTAACGCACGGTAATTGCCGCGCGGAGTGCGGTGAGTGCATCTTCAACGGTGATAAGCCCGTCGCCGTTCATGTCCGCAGCCGCGGTCTGTGCGGGAGTGAACTCAAGCAGCTGCATGGCATTGTGCATTATCATGAGAGCATCGGATATTGTAACGGTTCCGTCCCCGTCAACATCGCCCCAAACGCCGGCAGCCGGAAGAACGCACACTTCGTCAACATAAACGCAGTCATCGCCTTGATCGCGGGATCCGTCCTTTTGATATGTCCATTCAAAGATGTATTCACCGTCCGCGGGCACCGTATAGATATAGTTCACCCAATCATTATCGGTGCCGCCCGTCGTTGCTTCAACATTTCCGTTGACGGTGAATGCCGCATAGTCCCAAGTGCCGCCCTCGCTGCTTGCCAGCCAGTCAAAACTGAGCCTGTCGCCTGCATGGAGCGTTCCGGCATTGAGCCTGATGCCTGTTGAAGTTCCTGCCATACCGTTAATGGTTGATTTTGAAACTTTTCTTCCTGCAAAGGTTTCGCTGTCAACCGCCCATGGATGAGCGGAATCGTTTGCGAAAACGAGTGAACCGCCCGAAACGTTAAGTGCATCGCTGATGGGTGCATCAATAACGGCGGAATCAACGACAATAAGGGAGCAGCTGTCTGTAAAGCCGCCTTCGGTTGCTGCTGCAATGATATCGGCAGTGCCGGGTGCAACGGCGGTAACAACGCCGTCGGCATCAACAGTTGCAACGGATTCATTGCTGCTGCTCCAGGAGACGCTTGCATCGGCTACATTTGAGGGGTAAACCTCTGCGTTCAGCGCAAGCTGTCCGCCGGTGTACATCTCGGCAGTTTCGGGGGTAACGTTGACACCTTCCACCGGTGAAGTGCTTTGGCTTTCAACAACAAGGTTATCGACCCAGCTCATATTTGAGCCGTCGACGGGGGAGTTGTCCTTATGAAGATTCCATGTGATGACATATTGCCCCGTTACGGGAATGACATATTCGTACGTGAGCCAGCCGGTTGAACCGGTGAGGTTTGCAACGTAGTCGTTGTTGAACCAAAGGATCCAGCCGTGGAACATATAACGTGTATCCGTCTTCCAATCGAAACGCACAATACTGCCTGCGGTGAGAGTGCCGAGGTCAACCTGAAGCAGGGCTTCACCCTGAACCGTCATCGTTGAAGCAGCGCAGAGCCTGCCGTCGCGAATCTCTGTTTCAAAGGGGTAATTTGCTGCATTGTTATAGGTATAGTTTGAACCCGCTCCGTTGATTGCATCAGCAAGTGTCAGTCCGTCCGTATTTGAAACAACGTTTACAGTGCAGGTTTTGATCTTGCTGCCATCGATGCTTTGGGCGGTTACAAGTGCCGTTCCGGTTGAAAATGCGGTCATTCTGCCGCAATTGTCAATGCGGACGATGTTGGGGTTTGACGTTGCCCATGTGACTCCGCGCTCTGCATTTGCGGGTTCCATATACGCGGAAAGCTGTGCGGTCTGACCGGGAACCATGTATGAAGTGTCAAGGTTAAGGTGCATATCCGTTAGCGGGAATTCGGGCGCATCATAAAAATCGGGAACGGCGTACAGGCAGGTGACCTGCATCTTGCTGCCGTAAATGTTGCCGATAACGGTTGCGGCTCCGTCGATGGTATTCAGCTCACAGAGGCTGCCCATGGTCGTATAATAGGTAAAAAGGTGAGGAGTGGTTGCACAGCTTGCCCAATAGAGCGTGTCGGTATTGTGATCCCATGCCATGGACTGAAGTCCGTCCGCAATGATGCCCGTAAAGCCGCACACTTCGCCCATGCCCTCGGTTTTTTCAATAACATAAAGATTGCAGTCGTCACCGATACCGTAAAGCTGTCCGTCGGTGGAGCAGGCGAGAGCAAGCATTGCATCAGGGCCGACGAAACCGACCTCGGTAAGCGAACCGTCTGAAAGATTTACCGTGCAGAGAAGATCGCCGCTTACAGCATACATTGTATCGGTTGAATAGTCGTATGCCATATCGGCGGCAACGGCTTCGGATGTGCCGAGGATTGTTTCTTCAAAGGTGAACGCGTTCACCTTGCAGAAGTGGTAATTGCTTTCCTCCGCATAGCGATAACAGTAAACGTAGCCGTTGTAAAATTCACCGGCAACGTAGCCGCTTTCTGCAAAGTCGGATATGAAGCTTGCACCTTCCGGATTGCCGGATGCCATTGAGACCCAGCCGTAAGGCCCGCCCATAAATTTTGAATCATGATAAAAACAGCTGAATCCGCGAAGTGTGTTCGTCGGATGCGAGATGGATTTGGAATTGTCGTATTCATCGGATGATTCGGCAGGAACATGTGCTGTCGAGGCCGACAGTGCGGGTAAAAGCTCGAACACCGTCAGCGCGGCGATGAGAAGCGCGATAAGTTTTTTCATTCTGAAACTGCCCTTCGTATATTTTTCTGCCCGACCTAGCGTCGGACACATGTCGATTTTACCATTGCGTATATTGAATGTCAATACATACACCAATCATTTATATTGCGTTTTCGATAAAGCATGATTCAGAGCGGAAAACGTCACGAAAGAATAATTCGAAATGATGATAAGCGTCAAAATAAGCCAAAAAATTTATATTGTTGCGAAACTGTTGACAATGGGGAGGAAAAGTGCTTTAATATGCCATGAGTTTAGCAATGCTTAACTCAAGGTTTAGCTTTCATGTTCGGCGCAGGGGCGATGAACTAAACACGGAGTTTAGTGATTCAAAACACCCGAAAAGCGCGGACTGCTGCTCGGAAAGGAGAGAGTACGGTGATCGATATCGGCGATAAAATTAAGCGAACAAGGTTGAAACTCGGACTGACGCAGGAGGAACTTGCGGCAAGAACTGAGCTTTCAAAAGGCTTTATTTCGCAGCTTGAACGCAATCTGACCTCACCGTCCATTGCAACTCTTATCGACATCCTTGAAGCTTTGGGTACCGATATTGCCGATTTTTTCACAACCGAGGATGCGGACGAAAAAGTTGTCTTCACCCCGGACGACATGTTCGAAAGCGAAGATTCCGACCTTGGTTCGAAAGTCTGCTGGCTTGTTCCGAACGCTCAGAAAAACGATTTGGAACCCATTCTTGTGACGCTCGGCGAAGGAGGCAGAACTTTTGAGGATGAACCTCACGAGGGTGAGGAGTTCGGATATGTGCTTTCCGGCAGCGTAACTCTTGTTATCGGCAGCAGAAAACTTAAACTTCACAAAGGGGACAGCTTCTGCTTTAAACCGACGGAGAATCACTATATTGCCAATCACTCAAAGCGCGAAGCGCGCGTGCTTTGGGTTGTGACTCCGCCGTCTTTCTGATAAGAACGCGGATGATTTAAGGCTTGTGTCCGCAATCGTTTTTGCGGCAACGGCATAATCCTCTTGAATAAAGCTGAGCGGTGTCTGCTGAATATGCGGCGGCTCGGGTGAAAAACCGAAAGATTTGCGCGTATGCCGACGGCACGGTGTACGCAGAACGAAGGAACATGCCGAAATCGGAGAAAGGGTGCTTTCGCGGCTGCGGAAGCAGGGTATAAATATGGAGAACAAACGCCTGATAGAGCTTGTCAATGTTTCAAAGGATTATGACGGTGATGTTGCGCTTAACAACATTAATCTTTACATCCGCGACGGTGAGTTTTTAACCCTTCTCGGTCCCTCCGGCTGCGGCAAAACAACACTGCTCCGTCTTATTGCGGGCTTCATCATGCCGTCATCGGGCAAAATAATGATGGACGGAAAGGATCTGACCAATGTTCCGCCGTACAAACGTAGAGTCAACACCGTATTCCAGAAATATGCGCTGTTTTCGCATCTGAACGTATTTGAAAACGTTGCTTTCGGCCTGAAAATCCGCAAGCTGCCGAAGGATGAAATCAAACGCCGCGTTACGGAAATGCTTGAACTTGTTAACCTTGCGGGATATGAAAAACGTTATATTGACCAGCTTTCCGGCGGACAGCAGCAGCGCGTTGCCATAGCGCGTGCACTCGTAAACGAACCGGAAGTGCTCCTTCTGGATGAGCCCCTCGGCGCACTTGACCTCAAACTCCGCAAAGAGATGCAGATAGAGCTTAAGCGTATGCAGAAAAAACTCGGCATAACGTTTATCTTTGTTACTCACGACCAGGAGGAAGCCCTCACCATGAGTGACACCATTGCTGTAATGAATCGCGGTGTCATCCAGCAGATCGGCCACCCGACCGACGTTTATAACGAACCCAAAAACCGCTTTGTCGCAAGGTTCATCGGCGAAAGCAATATTTTTGAAGCAACCATGCGGCGTGATTACCTTGTGAACATTCACGGAATCGATTATGAATGCGTTGATGCGGGGTTCGGTACGGAACAACCCGTTGATGTTGTTATCCGCCCCGAGGATGTTGACTTTGTGCCGATAGGCAAAACTCCGCTGCACGGCATCGTAACGAATGTTCTTTTCATGGGTGTTCATTATGAATTCACCGTGGATTGCGACGGACGCATATTCAAAGTTCATTCAACGGATTTCGTGCCCGTCGGCGAAACCGTCGGAATCGAAGTTCTTCCGGATGCTATTCACATTATGAACCCGGAGCGCAAACAACCGACGGAAGCTGCGGCGGAAGAACCTCAGCAGAACTTATGAACGGAAATATGCAGCAAATAAAAAGGAGGCAAAAAGCAAATCGATGAAAAGAACCCGTCTTGCTTACCCGTATATTTTCGTATGGATGCCGCTGTTCATAGTTGCTCCGATGCTTTTTGTTGCATACTATGCGTTCTTCGACAACGGCACATTCACAACCGAATACGTTAAACAGGTTTTTTCAAGCACGACTTACCTTCCCGCGCTGTGGAACTCCATCTGGATCGCATTGGCAACAACCGCCGTGTGTCTTCTTGCGGGATATCCGGTTGCGTATATTCTTTCGAACATGAAAAAACGTACGGCGGCATTGCTTTCGATACTGTTCATAATGCCGATGTGGATGAACATGCTGCTCAGAACTCTTGCGTGGAAGATAATTCTTTATGATGACGGAATTGTTGCAACGGTGCTCTCCTGGTTCGGCGCGACGAACGTTCAGCTCATCTACACGCCCGGCGCGGTTCTGATTGCAACAATATATGACTTTTTGCCCTTTATGATTCTGCCGATTTATACAACGCTCATAAAAATCGACAGATCCCATATCGAAGCGGCGCATGATCTCGGCGCGAACGGACTGAACACATTCCTCCGAGTTGTGCTCCCGCAGTCAGTTCCGGGAATCATTTCCGGAATAACCATGGTGTTTGTTCCCGCAATGTCGACTTTTGCTGTTTCAACAATGCTCGGCGGCAAAAAAATCGTGTTGTTCGGTCAGCTGATCGAGGAAAAATTCCTCATTAACAAATCGTTCGGTGTCGGTTCAACATTGTCGCTCGTGCTGATTATTCTTGTTATAATTTCAATGGTCATAATGCGCAGAGCGGACAGAGACGAAGGCAGGGAAGGAGGAACCCTCTGGTGAAAAAGTTCGGCAAATTCTTAAAGGGAGCATACCTCGGCATTGTCGTGCTGTTTATGTATCTTCCCATTACGGTAATGCTCGTTATGTCGTTCACCGATTCGCGTTCGGCTGCAATATGGAACGGATTCTCGTTCGGTGCATACGCTGCGCTTTTCTCCGACGGCGATGTTATGGATGCATTGCTGACAACGCTGCTCGTTGCAGTGATTTCAAGCATTCTTGCAACCGTTATCGGTACGGCAACCGCAATTGGTCTGCATTCCATGAAAAAGCGTCCCCGTGCCGTTGTTGAGTCGATAACTCAGCTTCCGATGGTCAATCCGGACCTTGTGACCGGTATTTCAATGATGCTTCTGTTTGCATTTATTGGCATAAAACAAAACGTGGGCATAACTCGAATGGTGATTGCACACATAACGTTTAATATACCGTATGTAATCTTTTCTGTTCTGCCGAAACTGCGCCAAAGCAGCGACTCGCTGTATGAAGCGGCGATGGATTTGGGGTGCAGCCCGGTGAAAGCTCTTGCAAAGGTCGTTATTCCCGATATCATGCCCGGAATCGTTTCCGGTCTTCTGCTTGCGTTCACGCTCAGCATAGATGATTTTGCAATAAGCCTTTTCACCGGCGGAACGAGCACGAACCTTGCAATGTTGATTTATTCAAAAACGGCAAAGGGAGGCGTTCACACAAAGTTCTGTGCGCTTTCGGCATTGATGTTCGTGGTTGTCGGTACACTGCTTCTCATTGTAAATCTGCGCAGCCTTCGACAGGAGAAGGAAGCTGAACAGCAGCGGCGTAAAGTTGCACAGAAAAACTGAATCTCAGTGCTGCACAGCCGCTTATGCAGACAGCGGCAGCAGCAGGCTGAATCTATTGGTTATTTGCTGAAAAGCATAAAACATAAAAAACGGAGGAAAAAATAATGAAAAAACTTGTTTCACTGCTTCTTGCGGCAGCAATGCTCGCGCTGGTCGTCCCGGTATTTACCGGCTGCAGCTCGGACAAAACTCTCAACCTTCTCAACTGGGGCGACTATCTCGAGCCTTCTCTGAAGGATGAGTTCAAACGTCGAACGGGGATAACGATAAAAGAAAAAGTCGTCACCAGCAACGAGGAAATGATGATTCAGCTTCAGGCCGATGATTGTCCGTATGATCTTTGCATTCCGTCCGATTACGCAATTGAGCGCATGATAGGTGAAGGCCGCCTTGCAAAGATTGATTTCAGCAGTCTTAAAAACTACGGGAACATCGGTGAGGCATACCGCAACCTTGCATATGACCCGACGAATGAGTATTCCGTCCCATACACATGGGGAGTTCTCGGCGTTCTGTACAACAAAACGATGGTTGACGAATCGGATCTCGGACACTGGAATATTCTTTGGAATGAAAAGTATTCTCAGGAAATATACATGTATGACAGCGTTCGCGATGCAATGGCAGCAGCACTTATTTACTGTGGCTACGATATCAACACAGATAATGCGGACGAAATAAAGCGGGCTGCCGATGCTCTTATTGAGCAGAAACCCCTTGTTAAGGCGTATCTCACGGATGATGTCAAAGACAGCATGATTCAGGGCAGCGGCGCACTCGCGCTTGTTTATTCCGGTGATGCTGTATGGTGCATGCAGGAAAACGAGGATCTCGGATTTTTCGTGCCGGAAGAAGGCAGCAACATCTATTTCGACAGCATTGTTATAACCGCAACAAGCAGCAAAAAGGAAATGGCTGAACAATTCATTGATTTCCTGCTTGAACCCGAAATTGCAGCAAAGAACATTGAATTTATCGGATACTCTTCCGCAAACACAAAGGTTCTTGACATTCTCGGGGAAGAGTGGGCGAACAACACTGCATACAATATTCCCGAAGAGATCGTTAAGAAGAGCGTTATTTATCGCGATCTCGGCGACAAGATTGACATCTATAACGCGCAATGGGATAGAATCTTCAAATAAGGTCAATCCTTAATATAACGAGCTTATACGCCGCAGACGGAACCGACGGCAATGCCGCAGCCGTGTCTGCGGCGGTTTGCACAGTAAATGAGGATAAAATATATGATTATTCATCTTGCAAAATAGGAAGAATTATGATAAAATTCTCGGATAATTACAGTACATGAGGTGCAATATGATAAGGTTGTACGAATTGCATAAATGCCCCGAAAAGTATGTGGGCGATATTGAGGTTTCCGGCTGGATAAAAACCGTACGCGAAAGCAAAAACGTCGGATTCATCGAGCTTGGTGACGGTTCGGCTTTCCGCAGCGTTCAGGTTGTTTATGAGCACGGCGAAATTCCCGAATCCGTTTCGAAGTTTTTTGCAACCGGCACTGCAATAACGGTAAAGGGTGTGCTTGAACTCACTCCGGAGGCAAAACAGCCGTTTGAAATCAAGGCCAACGAGGTTATCATCGAGGGCAAATGCCCCAGCGATTATCCGCTTCAGAAAAAGCGTCACTCAATGGAGTATTTGCGCACGATTCTGCACCTGCGTCCCCGCACGAACACTTTCCAGGCGGTTTTTCGTGTTCGCAGCGTTGTTGCACAGGCAATCCATCGCTTTTTCGATGAACGTGGGTTTGTTTATGTACACACTCCGATTTTTACCGGCAGCGACTGCGAGGGTGCCGGCGAGATGTTCCGCGTTACGACCCTTGATATAGATAATCCTCCCCGCACTGAGGACGGCAAGGTGGATTTCTCAAAAGACTTTTTTGGAAAACCCTGCAATCTTACCGTCAGCGGCCAGCTTCACGGCGAGGCATTTGCACTTGCGTTCCGCGACATTTACACATTCGGCCCCACATTCCGTGCGGAAAACAGCAACACCGCACGTCATGCTGCGGAGTTCTGGCAGATAGAGCCCGAAATGGCTTTCTGCGATCTCAACGGTTATATGGACACTGCCGAAGCGATGATTAAATACATCATCAAAACGGTTCTTGAGCGTTGCCCGGACGAAATGGAATTCTTCAACCGATTCATGGACAGCACCCTTCTCGAAAGACTTAACCATGTCGCGAACTCCGACTTTGTTCGCTGTTCATACACAAAAGCTGTTGAGCTGCTTCAGGCATCAGGCAAGCAGTTCCAGTATCCCGTTTTCTGGGGCTGCGATCTGCAAACCGAGCATGAACGCTATATCTGCGAAGAGGTTTACCATTGTCCTGTGTTCCTCACGGACTACCCCGCGGAAATCAAGAGCTTCTATATGCGTCTCAATGATGACGGAAAAACTGTTGCGGCAGCGGATTTGCTTGTTCCCGGCGTTGGAGAAATCATTGGCGGCAGCCAGCGCGAGGAGCGTTATGATGTTCTCAGGAAGAAAATCGAGAATCTCGGCATGGACATGAGCTATTACGAATGGTATCTTGACCTTCGTAAATACGGCGGGGTTAAACACGCCGGTTTCGGTCTCGGCTTCGAGCGCATACTGATGTACCTGACGGGTATTTCCAATATTCGCGATGTAACTCCGTATCCAAGAACGACCGGCAGCATGGAACTGTAAGCGTTTGCGATATTTATGGAACGGGCTCTGAATTTAACCCGAAAACAATTTGAAAATAATAAAAAGGCTCAATGCCGGCGGTCAGATTAATGACCTGCAGGCATTGAGCCTTGCTGCTTATTTAACTCTGTTTCACCTGCCGAGAACCTGAGGAACACCGAAACGTTCAACGTCTTCAATTGCTTTTGAAACATCAACGGTGAGCCACCGTCCGTTTTCATACAGAATTTTTCCCTGAACGATTGTAAGGCAAACATCGGAACCGCAGGCGGAATAGACGACAGTTCCGCATGGATCATAAACGGGACGCAGACTGGGAGAATGTGTGTTAACCATGATTATATCGGCATCAAAACCGGGAATCAGCCGCCCGATCTCGTTCTCCCTTCCCTGTGCATACGCTCCGTTCACGGTTGCGAGTTTCAGAGCAGCATATGCGGGAACGACCGTTGGGTCAAGGCATGTTCCTTTCGCAAGCAGTGCGGCGAGCTTAAGCTCTTCGAACAAATCGTGCGAATTGTTTGAGGCGCAGCCGTCCGTGCCGAGGGAAACGTTGACTCCGCTTTTGAGCATTGCGGTGATATTCGCAATACCGCTTGCGAGCTTAAGGTTTGACACGGGATTGTGTGCAACTGAAACGCCGCGCCGAGCAAGAATACTCATATCCCGATTCGTCAAATAAACTCCGTGTGCCGCAAGTGTGCGTGTGTTGAAAACACCGTTTTCGTTGAGAATTTCGGTTGGGGTTTTGCCATAGCGTGCGATGCATTCATCGGTTTCGAGCCTTGTCTCGGAAAGGTGGATCTGCGTCACAAGATTATGCCTTTCGGCAAGCTCTGAAACCTTGCGCCAATGCACGGGTCGGGATGTGTATTCGGCATGTATGCCGACGTCGGCACGAATGCGCCCGTTTGCGGCAAGATGCCAGTCCCGAATCAATGCACGCGTTTCAATAACGGCTCTGTCCTGTTCAAAATCATAATCATCGCCGAGAGCGAGCACGGAATTGCAGAGCGAAGCGCGAATGCCGATTTCGGCTGCAACAGCGGCGGAATCAGGTTCAAAAAAATACATATCGGAAAAAGAAGTTGTTCCGCTTGCGAGCATTTCCGCAATTCCCAAACGAACGCCTGCAAGCACTGCTTCGCGCGTGAGCCTGCCTTCAACGGGGAATATTTTCTTAAAAAGCCAGTCATTAAGTGCGTAATCATCCGCATAACCGCGCATTATGCACATCGCTGTGTGCGCATGGGTATTGATAAGCCCGGGCATGACAATATTGCCGTCAGCGTCGATGATGCGTTCGGCCGCAATTTGCATTTCGGACGAATTCTTGTCGGAAACAAAGCTGATTTTTCCGTTTTCTATGCCGATGCAGCCGCCCGAAATTACAGGCAGTGCATCGTTCATTGTGATGATGTTTGCGTTTTTAATTAAAATATCCAACATAATTCAATTTAAACCAACAAAGCCGACTCACAGCTGTAAATGCTTCGGCAGAGCCGGCATGGAGCAGATGTTCGGTTAATCAAGCGGCATGCGCCTTAAAAACTCCGCAACGTGCGAAACGAAGCGTTTGCTTGCGGCGTTTCCGGCTTCAATGACCTCTTCACCGGACAACGGTTTGTCCAAAATTCCGGCAGCCATGTTTGTAATAAGCGTTATGCCCAAAATACGCATTCCGCAATGCCGCGCTGCAATACACTCAGGGACGGTGCTCATTCCGACTGCATCCGCACCGAGCGTACGCATTGCGCGTATTTCGGCGGGTGTTTCATAATTCGGACCCATGCAGTAGAAATACACACCTTCGCGCACGTTTTCCTGAGCATCCGCACATACTGAACGGAAAATTTCAATGTAGTCCCTGTCAAAAACGCGGCTCATATCCGGGAACCGCGGGCCAAACTCGTCTATATTCCGACCTGCCAGCGGGTTGACACAGTTGAATTTGATAAAATCAGAAATGAGCATCAGTTCACCGACCTTAAAATCATGGTTTATTCCGCCTGCCGCATTGGTTATGATCATTTTGTCAATGCCGATAAGCTTTGCAAGCCTGACAGGGAAGACCACTTCCTCTGCCGACCATCCTTCGTAAATATGAAGTCGACCCTGCATTAAAAGCACATGCTTTCCTCCGAGTATGCCCGCAATGAAGCGTCCCTTATGACCGATTGCGGTGCTTGTCCGCATGCGCGGAATTTCCCCGTAGTCAATGAAAATCGGATTTTGAACATATTCACCGAGCGAACCCAGTCCGGAACCGAGTATAATAAGTATATCGGGTTTGAATCCGCTCAGTTTTTCGCGAAGAACAGTTGCACTTTCAACATAGTCACTGTAGATAAACATACTTTCCTCCAAAAGGCCGAATTATTGAAAAACTAAAGGGCTTGCATCACAGCAATCTGATGATGAGCAAAACAACAACGCCGGGAACTCCGAATATACCGGTTATAAGTGCCGTCAACCATGTTATATCAATATAAAAGAAGCTTAGATTCAGCAAACCTGCAAAAACAAAGTTAAAAACAAACAGCAGTGCTGCGCCGATAAGCGCATTGATAAGCAGCTTGAAAAAAATCTTGATGCTCAGGTTGAAAATTTTGAAGATGATGAATATAACCGCAAGCACGATGATAAACGTAAGAATCTGAGGAGCCATAAAAATAGTATCCTTTCCGGTTGATTTTAATCTTGGCGTTCGAACGATTGCTGCATCGATAACCTACGGAAAAAGACAGAACAATCTTCACCGGAGTCAATTTCCCGCATTGAGCATGTGCACGCCTATTGCTCTGCACGCCTTTGCTCCAACAAAAAAATATATCGCCTTCGCGCCGCTTCGACTTCAAGAGCAACGATCTTTGCTTCGTCCGGTGCAGCGGCATCAAACCTTGCCATTGCAGCTTTCCATTTGCGCAGTGCTGCAGCGGGTTCGTCGCTGAATGCTTTTTTGCTGTGCTTATCCATATTTTACAATACCTCCCTGTGCTTGTCAAATGATATGAAAAGCATCTGCAAAAAATGCGGGCAATATGCATATTTTTAATAAAAACCACAATACTCGGCGCGATGATGATTGCGATGAGGATTAATTCGCATCGGTTTCTGAATCATTGGCATGAAAGGAAGATTCATGTGTTTTGACGCAAAAAACCGGGCAACCCGCAAAGGCTGTCCGGTTGAATTGATATGTGAAAAAATGAAAAAGAATCAATCCGCCGACGGAAATGCTCAACAAGCTTATTTTCCGTTCAGATAGGCTTCCTGCTCGGGCGTCAGCGAATCAATATGCAGACCCATTGCATCAAGTTTCATGCGAATAACTTCGTTATCTATCTGCTTCGGAACATCGTAAAGCCCGGGTTCTGTTTCTTTTCCGTGTTTTGCAAGCCAGCACGCGGAAAGAGCCTGAATTGCAAAGCTGAGATCCATTATTTCCGCAGGGTGTCCGTTGCCTGCAACGATATTAACGAGTCTTCCGTCCGCAAGCAGGTTAAGCATGCGTCCGTCTGCCATTCTGTACCCGGTGATAAAAGGTTTGCGCTCGATTTTTTCAACTGCAAGTTTCTCAAGATCTTCTTTACTGACTTCAACATCAAAATGTCCGGCGTTGGCAAGAATTGCATTATGCTTCATCTTTTCGAAATGCCTTGCAGTAATGACGTCGCGGCAGCCGGTAGCGGTAACGAAAATATCGCCGATAGGTGCCGCCTCATCCATAGTCATAACGCGGAAACCATCCATTGCCGCTTCAAGCGCACGGAAAGGATTCACTTCCGTAACAATAACATTTGCGCCAAGTCCTTTTGCGCGCGTTGCAATGCCGTTTGAACAAAAACCGTACCCTGCAACAACAACGGTACGCCCGGTCACCATGTTGTTTGTCGTGTACATGATTCCGTCCCAAACGCTTTGCCCCGTGCCGTGGCGGTTGTCAAAAAGGTGTTTGCAGTCGGCATCATTGACCGCAAGCATGGGGAAGGGCAGTGATCCGTCCTTTGCCCGTGCACGGAGCTTATGAATGCCGGTGGTAGTTTCTTCACAGCCGCCGATAAGATATTCTGCATATTCCGGATGCTTTTCGGTAAGCATTGTCACAAATTCACCGCCGTCATCAATAATGATATGCGGTTTGAACTCAAGGACGCGGCGAATATGTTCATAATACTCTTCTTCGGTTGCGCCGAAAAATGCATGAACATCCATTCCGTCCTCGACAAGCGCGGCACAAATATCATCCTTTGTTGAAAGCGGATTGCTCCCGGTCACGGAAACCGTTGCACCGCCGTCGCGCAGCACGAGCGCAAGATATGCGGTCTTTGCTTCAAGGTGAACGCATACCGAAACACGCAGCCCGCGAAAAGGCTGCTCGCGGATAAAACGTTCCCGCAGTGCACTCAAAACGGGCATAAAGTCCTTAACCCATTCAATACGTTTATGCCCCAAAGGAGCAAGGGATATGTCACGAATCGTACTCATTTTTTCCTTCCTGCCGCTTGCTTATGCAAAGCGAAGCTTATCTGTTTCATCGTTTCAGAACTCATCTTTGAAGCAGCTGCTGCTTCAGCAAAATAATTCTACCATATACCAATGCAAATGGCAATATATTGAACCGTCAGAAAGGGAAATGAGAACAGAACCAAAATGATATAATGTTCAAACCTCTTGCAATGCCGCAAAAGAGGTTGTAAAATAATAAATTGTGAAAAATCGGGAAGATGAACAAAAACACCGATTGCTGAGCCGATTTTTTCGGTGAAGGTGAAGCATTTGAATATTTAAAACAGCTGAAAGGACGCTTTCGCAGCGGCGGGAGCGGTAACTCTGATATTATGAACGAAAAGATTCGCAACGTTGCGATCATTGCGCATGTTGACCACGGTAAAACGACCCTTGTTGATCAGCTTCTGCGGCAGAGCGGTGTTTTCCGCACCAACGAGCAGGTGCAGGACAGGGTAATGGACTCCAATGACCTTGAGCGTGAGCGCGGCATCACCATTCTTTCCAAACACGGCGGTAAACTATAAAGGCTACCGCATAAACATTGTTGACACTCCCGGCCATGCCGATTTCGGCGGCGAGGTTGAACGCATTCTGAAAATGGTTGACGGCGTACTGCTGCTTGTTGATGCATTTGAGGGCTGCATGCCGCAGACAAGATTCGTTTTGCGCAAAGCATTGGAACTGGGCAAGGTGCCTGTTGTTGTTATCAACAAGGTCGATCGTCCCGGTGCGCGCCCGTACGAGGTAGTTGACGAAACACTGGATCTTTTCATCGAACTCGGTGCAAGTGAAGAACAGCTGGATTTTCCGATAGTGTATGCTTCGGCACGCAACGGAGTTTCAGGTTTTGAACCTGATGAAATGACCGAGAACATGCAGCCTGTGTTTGACACGATTATCAACCATGTTCCCGCTCCGGGAGGCGATGAAGAGGCGCCGCTCCAGCTGCTTATTTCAACGATTGATTATGATGACTATGTCGGCAGGATCGGCGTCGGCAGGATCGAACGCGGCGTTGCAAATCGCAACCGTGCCGTTACGGTCTGTGCCCTCGGCGGTGCTCCCCGTGAGGCAAAGCTTTCCCGCCTGTATCGGTTCGAGGGCTTGAAGCGCGTTGAGGCGGAGTCCGTCGGCGCGGGTGATATCGTTGCCGTTGCGGGCATTCCCGGGATTTCCATCGGCGAAACGGTATGTGATCCCGCATGTGTTGAACCGCTGCCCTTTGTTCATATCGATGAACCGACTGTAAGCATGGATTTCATAGTCAATACAAGTCCTTTTGCGGGCAGAGAGGGAAAATATGTAACTTCACGCAATCTGCGCGACCGCCTGTTCAAAGAGGTGGAAACAAATGTTTCAATGCGTGTTGAACCCACTTCTTCCACCGATGCTTTCAAAGTCAGCGGCAGAGGCGAGCTGCATTTGTCAATCCTTATCGAAACCATGCGCAGGCAGGACTTCGAATTTGCAGTTTCCCGCCCGAAAGTAATAATGAAGCGCGACGAGCAGGGGCACCTGCTTGAACCCATAGAGGAGCTGACGATCGATGTCCCTCAGGAATATATGGGTACGGTTATGGAAAAACTCGGAACGCGGCGCGCTGTTTTGAACAACATGATTAATGAAAATGAGGGCAGCGTTCGCTTGATTTTCGATATACCTGCGCGCGGACTGATGGGCTATCGCAGTGAGCTTTTGACCGACACAAGAGGCAACGGCGTAATGAGCCATATATTTAAGGATTATGAACCTTACACGGGCGAAATTGCGGAGCGTACACGCGGTTCGCTTATCGCTTCCGAATCCGGCGAGGCAAACTCATACGGTCTGTTTAACACTCAGGAACGCGGCAGATTGTTCGTGCGCCCCGGAGACCCGATTTACGAGGGGCAAATTGTAGGCGAATGTTCCCGCAACGAAGATATTGTTGTTAATGTTTGCAAACGTAAACATGTCACGAATATGCGCGCTTCCGGTTCGGATGAAGCACTGCGTCTTACCCCGCCGGTTGATTTAAGCCTTGAACAGTGCATGGAGTTCATTCGTGATGATGAGCTTGTTGAGGTAACGCCGAAGAATATCCGTATGCGTAAACGCCTTCTGACGAAGGATCAGCGGATAAAGGAATTTAACCGCAAGCAGTCGCAGACAACCGAGTGAAATTAATTCGCCGAATCGGATGCTTGCGGTCCCGCAAGCAGTCGCAGACAACCGAGTGAAATTAATTCGCCGAAACGGATGCTTGCGGTCCCGCAAGCAGTCGCAGACAACCGAGTGAAATTAACTCGCCGAAACGGATGCTTGCGGTCCCGCAAGCAGTTACAGACAACCGAGTGAAATTAACTCGCCGAAACGGATGCTTGCGGTCCCGCAAGCAGTTACAGACAACCGAGTGAAATTAATTCGCCGAAACGGATGCTTGCGGTCCCGCAAGCA
>CALAXO010000120.1 GCA_937894955.1 uncultured Clostridia bacterium | reverse complement strand
GGGGTGGTTTCGTTCTTGTCATCGCCGCATGCGGCAAAGCTGAGCAGCATCAGTGCAGCAAGAATAATCGCTGTGATTTTTTTCATTGTGAGTTCTCCTCTGATTTTTTCGTTTTGCACAACAAAACACAGGCAAGCGCAATGAGCAGCCGCGCCATTAGCTGTGCATACCTCAATTATTGTACCACGCCGAATAAATATGTGCAATACGGAAAACAGAAAATATACATATCAAGGGCTTTTCTGCAAAGCAATAATGAAAACGCCAAACAGGACAATCCTTCGGGAGCTGCCCTGTTTTTGTTTTGAGGTTTGTGCAGTTTCCGAAAAACAATTGTGCAAGCTTAATCGAAAGATTATTGCCTGTCGATTCCTGCCTGTTTAAAAAAAATAACCGAATACGCAAGAAAGCAGACAAGATCGCTTAAGGCCGAAAAAAATCTTGTGTGATAAACAAAAACACTGTAAAAAAGAACGGTTGTTTCCGCAAACAAAAATACCGCCGGCATTGTACGGAGCAGTTTTCCCCATATCGTGTTTTTTCTGCCGGACCATAGGATTATTCCCAACACGGCACATACAAAAGCGGGCGGAACGCTGTATAGCAGCCAGCCTCCGATATGATTCGGTATCAGTTCGGATAATGACTCCGGCTGCATCGCTCCGCTGCGGTAAAGTCGGAAGGATTGGTGCACGGTCGTAATAAGGAACATCAGGAATATGTAAATTCCCACATTGATTGCCGCACATTTTCTGTTCTCGCTGAATAAAACAATCAACGAAGCAGAAAACATCCAGAAGCCGAATGTACTCGAACTCCAATAATAAAACGACAGGAAACCGTTGTCAGGCACTTCAATGAAAAACACAACGGTGAGCCCTGCAAGCAAGCCTAAAGCAACAACCAAAAAATAAGATTTAAGTTTGTCTCGGAATAAAACTTTCAAGTGAGTTCACCTCTGCATTTTATTTATTGACTGAAGCATATCAAATTGTGACTGCGTATCGCCGTTTCAGCCTTCCGTCGTTCGGAACGGCAGAAAAAACAGCGACCGCAATCACAGCGAAAATCCGTGCAGAAAAAGGCATTCGGCACAAGATTTCGGGAAAAGAACTTGCATGTGCGCGAATGTTATTGATTCGGATCACACAATTCAATCCTGTATCCCATTTTGACAATCAGCTTCAAGGTTTCGAGCGCGGTGTTCCTGTCATATTCCTTCTCGCTTTCCGCAAGCTCGTCATACGGAATGAGCAGGGGCGTTGTTTTTAAATCGTTGTCCTTCTTTTCACCGTAAGTCCAACCTTCGGCAATTCGGCCTGCGGCCCACACTTCGTGAACGTTTTCGGCAATTTTTTCCGTAAGAGCAAGCAGCTCCGCGGGAAGGACAACATCGCTTGTGTCGATGGGTTTGGGTTCGTACATATTGTAAATAACCTCCGGGTTTATTGTTATAAATCTGACGGTATGCGCCGGGCAGCGTATGCATTCAGTTTTGCCCGTTCGCAAGCTTTTTTATGAGATTGCCCGCAACTTGAATAAGAGTGTTGGGCAAACTGCCTTTTGCCGTATAAAGCATATCACAAAAAAGAGCAGAACTCAAACAAAATTCACTGTGTTTTAAACTTTTGCGAAAACTTTACGGGTTGCATGCGACTCTTACAAATAATACATCATTCGGCGTAATTTTTAAGAATGAAAAAAATCAACGGCATCAGCAATGGTTCTGCGGAGCTTATCATCAAGCTTGTCAATGAGTTCGCTGCGGAGCGACTGCGGAATTGGATACATTGCTTCGGCAATTCCACCGGCAATTGCAGCAATTGTGTCGCTGTCACCTCCGATTGAAATGGCATTCGAAATGACATCAACAAAGTTGTTTCCTTCAAAAAATGCATTCGGTGCCTGCGGAACAGAACCCATGCAGGAAACATCAAAGGAATAATCAGGACGTATTTCGTCAAGCGTAAAATTCAAGTCATAGTACTTGCCTGCGTACTCACGAACATCTGCTTTGGACGCTCCGGAGCGCAATTTATATATGCATCCGGCAACGACAACTGCACCCTTGATGCCTTCAGGGTGATCATGTGTTACTTTTGCAGAAATTTCACCGAGTTTTTCGGCTTCTTCCAATGAGTTTGCTGCCCATCCGGCATAGGAGGCACGCATTGCGGAACCGTTGCCCCGGCTGCCGTATGGATGCGGATTCCCGGCAGAAATCCATCGGCGAAAATGTCCGCCGTAGCCTGCATGGGGATACAGTCTTCCGAACTGCTGCATTTTTTCCTGAACGGCATAAAAAAGTACTGATTCGGAATTCGGGAAATTCAGCCAATCTTTCGGCAACCGGCGCAAACCTTCGCTCAGTCCTGCCGCAACGGCACAAGTCATAACAGTATCATCAGTGAAGAAAGAATTCGATTGAATCAATTTGTCTTTCCCGATTTTTCGTTTGATGTTGTGCCATTCGTATACGGAACCTGCAACATCGCCTGAAGCCGCACCGAGCATCGCAGTGCGATTCTCATCGTAATTCCATCCGCCGAACAACAAGAACCACTTCCCGTTTTTTAAACGTGCGACAGCTTTCGTATTTCCGATTTCATCGATTGAAATTTCATCACGTTCCAACGCGCGTTTAATTTGCCTGTCCGCCATTATCATGCCGATTCCCGGAGAAAAGCTGTTGGCATCTCCGCAAAGTTCTATAAATGCTTTATTTAACATGTACAAGATCTCCTGTTTGCTGCATTAAATCCGATTTTGCATATGCAGAGATACGCATGGGAAATATGAATGTGTACATATTTTAGCATTCAAATCTAAACATGTCAACCGCTTTTTTAAACAAAGCCGAATTCGGTATGAACCATGCTTTCCCGCCCGCCGCAACTTTCTTATCGCGAAAAAGGCAGATTTTCCGCCGCATTTCGACGTGAAACTCGGATATATTTATTGTAAAATAATATTGTCGAATTGCGGCAATGAGTTTTTCGGTGCGCGGAGCGAATATGCGGTGCGGGAACGGGCAGGCACGGTTTTGAGGTTAACATTTTGCGGCTCCCCTTGTTTTTCAATTTTGCTTTGCATGAGCATCCGCAGAACGGCAAAAACGGGAGGAACAAATAAAAATGGGGAGAGCAGCGTTGTATGCAATGAACGGAACAGTATGCTGAATCCGATTGATTTTGAGCAATATCAAACGCTGGTTTCGAAAATTGAAGCGTAAGAACTTGAAGAGGTTGGCTTAACAGTGCTGAGGAACTAATTCAAAAACCGTTAGCCGGCAGATTCGGATGTGCAAAAGAGCACCC
>CALAXO010000119.1 GCA_937894955.1 uncultured Clostridia bacterium | reverse complement strand
TTGATGCAATTTTGATCGCTTCCGGCAGCGAAGTCGAAACCGTACTCGAAGCAAAAAAACTGCTTGACGCAGAAGGAAAGAATGTGCGCGTTGTTTCGATGCCCTGTATGGAGCTGTTCTTTGAACAGGATGCAGCCTATCGTGAAACAGTACTTCCGAAAGCAGTACGTTCAAGAGTTGCGGTTGAAGCACTCGGCGGCATGAGCATGTACAAGCTTGTCGGTTTGGACGGGGAAATTGTTTCAATGAAAGGCTTTGGAGCTTCTGCTCCCGGCGGTGTTCTGTTCAAGCATTTCGGATTTACGGCTGCCAATGTTGCAGCTAAAGTTGAATCGGTTATTGATGCAAACAAATGCTGAGAATGTATTTACGGATGCAAGTGATTTCAACAGCTTGAACCGCTGATCGCCCGTTCGGATGACACACGATGCTCGCACAATATTACAGTCATGTGCGCGGGCGACGCCATCGCAATCGCATACAGGACTCGTTCGTCATTTGGCGGACGAGTTTTTGTTCCAACCGAATTGCTTATTGACTCTGTCGCCCGCACGAACGACAGAGTCAATAAGCACGAGATGCTCTAAGCAATGTTTGTTAAATACGGCGGACAGTTATTTTTGAAAGGGGTTTAAATTGAAAGAAAAATCATCATTCATTAAACGTTTTGTGGGCAACAAAGCATTCTATGCCGCAGTTCTTGCGATCGCTCTGCCGGTAATGGCGCAAAACGGAATCACTCAATTTGTAGGCGTGTTGGATAACTTAATGGTCGGAAGAATAGGCACGGAGCAAATGAGCGGCGTTGCGATTGCCAATCAATTGATATTCGTTTTTAATCTCTGCATATTCGGAGGTCTGTCCGGGGCAGGTATTTTCGGCGCGCAGTTCGCGGGGAAAAGAGATAATGACGGTATTCGTTATGTCTTTCGCTTCAAGCTCATCGTCTGCATCATTGTTTGCTGTTTATCCGTTGCCCTGCTGAGCTTCTTTGATGCACCGCTGATAAATCTGTTTTTACACGAAGGCAGCGAGGAAGGCGATCTGGTTTTAACGCTCTCAAGCGGTAGAACTTATGTCAGAGTTATGCTTTTCGGCCTTGTTCCGTATGCGCTTTCGCAATGTTATGCGTCAAGTTTGCGCGAAACGGGCGAAACCGTAGTTCCCATGATTGGAAGCGGTGCGGCTGTGCTTGTGAATCTTGTTTTTAACTGGATTTTGATTTTCGGAAAGCTGGGTTTTCCGAGACTTGGTGTTGAGGGTGCGGCAATTGCAACTGTGCTTTCGCGTTTTGTCGAGCTTGCAATTATGGTGCTTTGGGCACATGCACACATTGCCAGGTTCCCGTTCTTCAAGGGTGCGTATCGGTCTTTGTATTTGCCGAAACGACTTGCAAAAGACATAGTTTTTAAAGGAACTCCTCTGCTTGCAAACGAGGCTTTGTGGTCGGCGGGTGTTTCGGTAATGAACCAGCGTTATTCCGTTCGCGGACTTGCGGCGGTTGCAGCAGTCAATATAACTTCAACAGTTTCAAACCTCTTTAATGTCGTGTTTATGTCCATCGGCAG
>CALAXO010000118.1 GCA_937894955.1 uncultured Clostridia bacterium | reverse complement strand
GTCCCGGCATCGGCATTTCAGTTGTTGCGGTGGACGAAGCACGTGCAGAAAAGTTCAATATACCGCAGGGATTGCTTGTTTATACCGTAACAAAAGACGGTCCCGGACACAAAGCGGGTTTGTATGCAGACGATATAATCACCGAGTACGACGGAAAAACAGCCACTGACAATGATTCTTTTGTTGACTATCTGCGCCGCAAGGCGATAGGTGACACAGTCAAAATCCGTTATTGGCGAGACGGCGAGTATTATGAATGTATAATCACTGTCGGTGACCTTAATTCAATCGGAAGCGAAATCCTTGATGGTGCATACGGCGGAAGCAAATTTGGATTTTGATGTTATCTAAATTAGTTTTGATGTAATTCGGGCAATCGAATTTGTCAATTCTTTGGAACGGCAATGCAGCCGTTCCTTTTTTTCGTTGTGCGTTTGTTCAACGTGCGGAACGCGACGGCACCTTCGCAAAAATGAAGCACCGGAACTGCAAATCCAACAAAAAGAACCGCCGAGAATGCTTCCCGGCGGTTCTTTTTGGTTTAAGTATGTGATTACTTAATTATCGGACAAACAAGCATCAACACGATTATTTACGCTTACGCTGGAGCAGAGCAGCTGCGCCGCCGACCATGGAGATGATACCTGCAACAGCAATGCTGACCGCACCGGTTGCGGGAACGGGATTGGGGTTGGGTGTTGGTTCGGAGGAGGGTTCAGCGGAAGGTGCGGGTTCGCCGTTGCCGCCGAGGGTAAAGCTCAGCTCAAAGGTGTCATGTGTGCCGTCGCCGATGAAAGTTGCATCGGTGAATTCGGTCTGCGTGTAAGTGAAGCCGAAGAAATCTTTGTATTCATCAACAATGGAGGCGAGGGTTGCGATGCGTTCTTCATCCGCAACTGCTTCTCCGTTGTCTGTAAAGTTTTCATCGACCGGAATGAATGCTTCGATTGCAGAATCGTTTGCAACAACGCGATAGTAATGGTTGTTCAGACCTGCAAAGATTGCATAGCTGCCGGTTTCATAAGCACGAACCTCAACTGCACGCTTTTGAACGAGATCAAAGTCCGAGCGGTGCATGTTGTATGCGGGAAGACCGTTAACCTCGCTCTTGTCAACGGTGCCGACGGAAAACTGAGCGGGGAAACGATACTGACCGATCGTGACAGAAGTGCTGCCGACAACCGTTTCAGCGGTAAGCGTGCCGCGAAGGATAACCGTAACATCGGAATCAAGCTCAGCCATAACGGTGCATACATTTCCTTCAACAGCGACGTTGGAGTATTCACCGGGGATAGGCATGCAATACCCGAGTTCATAGTCACACTGCATTTTGCCGGGGCAGCCCTGGGCTTCAACAAGGGTCAGCCCGTCAATGCCTTCAACGCTTGTGAGGTACTCGATGCTTGAAAGCATACGCTCGCTGTAGCCTTCTACCGCTGCGGGAATGGTGTAGCTGAGAGCAAGGGTAACCGTGTCGCCGACATTGAGCTTTGTGTCGACAGGGATAACGTTCCAAACATTGTAAGGAACATCCCATTCATCGTATTCAACTGTGGGATCATTTGCAACAAGGTTCAGTTCGGTGCCGAAAACTGCGGCATCTTCACCGTCGGCAAGTGCAGGTATTGCAAGCGCAAGAGTGAGCGCAATTGCAATAACAAGAGCAAAAATCTTTTTCATGGTTCTGTTTCTCCTTATTTTTGTTTTATTCCGAAACTGCGATCAGCACGATTCGGCGGATCGGCAGCTAAGGTTTGGGTGGAAGCAGCCTTTTTGCCGAACCCTGCACAGATTGCATGGTGGGGGCAGGCCGCTTTGCAGTCGCCGCAGCGAATGCATTCGGGGCTGTTGGGCGTTGTTGACATGTCCACACCCATGCGGCAAACGTTTTTGCAAACGCCGCAGTGGGTACATTTTGATTCATCAACACTGTAGCGATAAAGTGAAATCCTGTTGAAGAATGAATAAATCGCGCCGAGCGGACAAATGTATTTGCAGAACGGACGATAGATCATGATGGACAACAGGATGGTTGCCGCAAGAATTCCAAGCTTCAGTGCGGTCAATCCGCCGGCTTCCGCCCAGCTCGTGATGCCTGTACCTGTGCCGGCCGCAGTGTTGCCCGCAAGGCTGCCGTAGGTCATAAGCGGAATACCGCCGAGGAGCATTCCGGAAGGGCAGATGTATTTGCAGAAGAAAGGATTCGATTCATACAGCAGAGGCAGAACGATAACGAATACGACAAGGAAGAAGTACTTGAGGTAACGCAGCTGCTTATCGCCGGGGAAAGTGCGAATCTTAAGCTTCTTGGGGAGCGGAATCTTGTGCAGCAGATCCTGAATCAGTCCGAACGGGCAAAGAAAACCGCAAACGAGCCTTCCGCAAAGTGCGCCGACGAGCATAAGGAAGCCGACAACGTAAAACGCAAAATAGTAAAGCGGTTTCGTGACCAGATAGCCATTGCTGTCCGACCAGACGCCTTTTGAAAAGTCGGACTGATTGAAAATCGCCTGCAGCGAGCCGATAGGACATGCTCCGAGCGCGCCGGGGCAGGAGTAGCAATTCATGCCCGGAACACAAATCTGCTTAAGCGGGCCTTTGTAAATCGTTCCGGTGAGAAAGCCGACAACATAGCTGTTCGTAAGCAGGCTGAAAACTGCCTGAATGGCAAACCGCCTGCGTTCAACCGCTTTACGAACCTGCATTATGGTTTTCTGCGGCTTTGAGTTCAACTTGGTTTTTGTTTCCATCAGCCGATACCTACGCATTCTCGGCAAAGAGCCGTGGCTTTTGAAAGAACCGCATTGATTTCGCCGTCGAATATTCCGTATGCAATGAATGCGGTCGCGATAACCATAAGGCAAACGGGCAGGATGATTCTGAGGGTTCCGTCAAGCATTTGGGTTAATTTAACATTTTTGTTGTTCATCTTGACCTCCTGAATCAGAGAAGATTGTTGATGATGGAGCACCACTGATCATAGGAGTTTGAAGTTGTGACAACTTTAAGGATGTTGCCGTTGCTGTCTATGAAATATGTGGTGGGGTAAGCTCCCGCAGGGAATGCAGCGGCCACAGAGCTGTTGCTCCGCAGCACGGGCAGATTGAATCCCTGAATGCCTCCGATAATGGCGAGTGCGGTGTTAATGCACCCGGGTGTTTCGGAATCGCCGAGAACGGTGACGATTTTCAGCCCGCGGCCTGCATAGTTGTTTGCAAGCTGCTGAATATGGGGCATTTCCTGAATGCAGGGTCCGCAAGTCGTTGCCCAAACATTGACCATGGTTACCTTTGCCTTTGAGAACATGCTGTTGTCATAGGTGTTTCCGTTGTTGATAGCCTTTGTTGAAAACGCAGGAATATCAGGCTTGGGGGTCGCAGTGGGTTTCGGAGTAGGTTTTTCCGTGGGTTTCGCGGTGGGTTTATCGGTCGGTTTCTCAGTGGGCTTGTCCGTCGGACTGCCGGAGGGAGAGTCTGTTGCGGGTTCATCGGTTGCATCACCGGTGGGTTTCGCAGTGAAATCGTCCGTGGGAACGGCAGTGTCCGGTTCACCCGTTGCAGTTTCAGTGGGAACGGCACTGTCGGCCGGTTCGCCTGAAGCTATGGCATCGGTTGAAGGGGCATCCGTGCCGTTGTCGGGCATTGGAGTTGCGGGGTTGGGATTGCTTGCGATTCGCCAAGGATGCGCACAGCCGGACAAAAGCAGCATCAGCGCAGTAAGAACGCAAATCGCAGGCAGCAGCTTTGTTCTTTTCATTGGTTTCCGTTCCTTTCAAATTCAAGCAAGGGATGGACGGGGAAGCCTCGGCAGAGCGAATACTGCCAAAGTATCCAATATGCCCTGCGAGGTTTATTAAAACCTCACAAGGCACAGAAACGTTCTTTGTTTGTTAAATTGTTATCGAATAATCAGCTTAAAAGCACGTTTATTCGACAATCAGCCGAGTTCCAATGCTGCACGCATGACGAGCAGTGCATCAGCCATGGTAACAACGCCGTCGTTGTTAAAGTCGGCAATGTTGGTATCGCCTTCAAGCAGTTCCAGCGCAACACGTGCGATTTGAAGTGCATCGGCAACGCTCAGCACGCCGTCACCGTTCACATCGCCGGGCATTTCCACAGGAGGCTCGGGTGTGGGTTCGGGAGTCGGCTCGGGAGTAGGCTCCTCGCCGGCGGGAGTGCAGATGCCGGTAACAATAAGATCCGTGGTTACGCAGCTGAAGTCGGTGTCCCAACCCTGGAAAACATAGCCCTCATGCTCGGGATGTACGGGGGGAACTGCGGCCTGACCGTGTTCAACCTGCTTGATGGTGATAAGGTTTCCGTTTACACCATCGTAGAACTTGACTTTATGCTTAATTGCTTTGTAAGTTGCGGTCACGGTAACGTCGCCCATAGCCATATGCAGAATCTGCTCATAACCGGATTCGTATGCGTTTTCGGAATAAGTCCATTCTTTGAACTCATATCCTTCAACTTCAGGAGCTGCCTCGGGGGTGGGAATGACTGCCGCGTATGCAACTTCGGCAGTGTCAATGGTTTCGCCGGTTGCGCCGTTGACATAGGTAACGGTGCAGGTTTCGCCGGCGTGAACGGTCATTGCATCATGCCACATTTCGATAAAGTTGCGCAGCTCGTTCTGGCTTGTGAAGCCACCGACGAGGTGATCGCGAACAACACCGTCACGGCCGACGATGATGGTCTGGGGAATATAATCGCTGGTGTTGAACACGGAGCGAAGAACGCTGTCGGCACGGAGGTTCACCCAAGTGTAACCGTTGTTCTGAAGGAATTCCTTTGCGGCAGCGGGAGTGCAGCCGTTGCCTTCACTGATGACGCCGATGAACTGAACATCAGCCTCCGGAGTGGAGGAGTAATACTCGTGCATTGCCTGAATATGGGGCATTTCGGATCTGCAGGGTGGGCACCATGTTGCCCAGTAGTTGATGAATGTGAGATCAGCATTTTGCAGAATGTCGCCGGTGACGGTGTTGCCGTCAAGGTCAACGGTGTTGAAATTGCTGACGTTCATGCCGACGCCGGGTTCACGAGTGGGATCTGTCGCTTTCGGTTCGGCAGACACGAGGGAGAGGGAGCATGCTGCGAAGAGTACAGCAAGCAGAACAGAGAGAAGTTTCTTCATTTACCTTTACCTTCACTTTCTGATTTTTGGGTATAGGCATTCCTCATGTGCCTTTACCTTGATGATATTATATCATACGGCTTTGAGCGTTTCAATGCCTTTGAAACATTTTTGCGGCAATTTAGTCGATATACAATTTTTTCGTGTCACCAAAAGGTTACTCCAAGCTCTTACGGAAATTGCGGACGACCGGTTTATGCTTTTGAATTTTTTGCATGGATTTTTAAAAGCACTTCATAGCTCGGGTTGTCGGGATGAATTCTTCTTGTCAACGTCGGACAGGGAAAATCTTTGCACTGTCCACAATTTTTCAGCCCACGTCCTGTGGAACATAAACGGATTGCGCATTCGGCGCAGAACTCGTGTGCCGATGCAGTATCCGCGTGGCAGCCGAAGCAAATCAGATCATCAACTGTAAAAGTTTTTTGCGGGGAGGAAAACTTTTTGATAAGCTTATTTCCAAGTGCTGCATCCCTTGTTTCGGTATAAATAAAAAACGGACAATTGCCGCAGTCGAAGCCGCAGCAGGCTAAATGTTTTGCTTTCATAAATCAGTCACCGATTCCTTTTTTCTTTCTTTTTTATAATTATACTTATATTTGCAGAAAAAGCAATTGCCGAAAAATCATTGCTTATTGCAAATGCATTGCTGCGCCGCATATATCGCAGAATGAGAGCGGGGGTTGACATTATCAATTCATTGATTATATTATTTGAAAAGAGACGGATACAAAAAGCTGAGGCTTGCCGTCGATAAAGGCAATCTGCAAAGTAAGGTTTTGACTTAAAAACGGTTTTGTATTTTCAAGTTAGAACGTCAAAACGGTAAATTAAACTATCCTCCGATAGAATGAACACTTTAATGAGTAAAATAATTGAATACATGACCGCTGAGAAAGTTTGAAATTATGCAGACATCAGCAGCGGCGATGAAAGAAGCATTTATTTTTCCGTTGGAATCTGGTATAATAAAGAAAGCGAACAATGTGCCGCCGAATGCGGCAGATGGAGGAAACATGAAATACACAATTACTACCGAAGGCATGGGCTGCGAGCATTGCATCAAGCGCGTTACCGCTGCATTGCAGACTTTGAATGCAGCAATCATTTACGTAAAACTTAACGATATTGCTGTTGATTTCAACGGAAACGAGAATGACCTTCGTAATGCGATTGAAGATCTCGGCTTTGACGTTATTTCAATAAAAGCACAGTGAACAAAACGGTGGATTACAAAATGAACTCTGCTTTTTCGAGCAATAACAGTGCTGACGGGAGCAATATGGGTTTGCCTTTCGCACGCAATGAAGGTTCGGACAGCGGGCGCGTTGTTATCGGCTTGTCCGGCGGAGTGGATTCATCGGTTGCGGCTTTGCTGCTTAAAAAGCAGGGGCTTGACGTTGTGGGCGTCTTCATGAAAAATTGGGAGGAACAGGACGAAAACGGCTGCTGCACTGCGGAACAGGATTACGGGGATGCAAAGCGTATTGCGGAACAGATAGGCATTCCGTTCTATTCCGTTAACTTTTCAAAAGAATACTATGACCGCGTTTTTTCATACTTCCTCTCGGAGTACAAACTCGGCCGAACACCCAATCCGGATATTCTCTGCAACACGGAAATAAAGTTCAAAGCTTTTTTGAATCTTGCGATGAACATGGATGCATCCCTTCTTGCGACCGGGCATTACGCGCGGCTTGACAAAAGTAATGGGGTAAAGCTGCTTCGTGCACATGATGCAGGCAAGGATCAGACTTATTTCCTTGCGGGCTTGACTTCGGAACAGCTGAAGCGCGCCTTGTTCCCTATCGGAGATATGGACAAAAAGGCGGTTCGTGCAATCGCTCAGGAAAACGGTCTTGTAACCGCAAAGAAAAAGGACTCGACGGGAATCTGTTTCATAGGCGAACGGAATTTTAAGCAATTCCTGATGCAGTTTTTGCCGGCACGGCGCGGCGACACCGTTGATCTCAGCGGTCGTGTGATAGGCAAACACGATGGCTTGATGTATTACACACTCGGCCAACGCCGTGGACTCGGCATAGGCGGAATGAACGAGGGGACCGGCGAGAGTTGGTTTGTTGTGGAAAAGGATTTAAAGCGCAACAGGCTAGTTGTTCAGCAGGGAGAGCATGAGGAACTTTTTTCAACAGCATTAACAGCCGATAAACTCAGCTTTATTTCAGGCTGCGCTCCGGCAAAACAGTTCCGCTGCACTGCTAAATTCCGTTATCGTCAACCGGACAGAGGGGTCACGGTTACAATGCACGGCGATGGTGCGACCATTGACTTTGATTCGCCGGAACGTGCAGTAACACCGGGGCAGTGGGTTGTGCTTTATGACGGCGATGTGTGCCTCGGGGGAGGCCCGATTGATGAAGTTGCGCCGCTTAAAGCATTGCCGAAGATTTTTACCGATTAGCAGTCAAACGACCCATTGCACGGTATTCAAAATACATCGGAGGTATTGAAATGAAAAACATCGAAAAATATATTGACCACACATTACTTAAACCCGACGCAACGGAAGCTGCAATCGGAAAAGTATGCGCAGAAGCCATTGAACATGGTTTTAAAAGCGTTTGCGTAAATCCCGCACGGATTGCCTTTGCCGCAAAGCAGCTTGAAGGAACCGGTGTTCTGCCCTGTTGCGTTGTCGGGTTTCCGCTGGGTGCAACGTTTTCAAAAGTGAAAGCCTTTGAAGCTGAAACCGCGATTGCAAACGGCGCGAAGGAAGTCGATATGGTAATAAATATCGGTGCAGCCAAGGACGGGAATTGGAACCTTGTTGAAAGCGACATTGCCGCTGTTGTTGCCGCTGCAAAGGGAAAAGCCGCTGTCAAGGTTATTATTGAAACCTGCCTTTTGACTGATGAGGAAAAAGAAAAGGCCTGCCGATGCGCAATGGCTGCCGGTGCGGACTTTGTGAAAACTTCAACAGGTTTTTCAACCGGAGGCGCAACGGAGCATGATGTTGCCCTGATGCGCAGCGTGGTCGGAGATAAGCTTGGCGTCAAGGCTTCCGGAGGTGTGCGCACTCCCGAGGATGCGGAAAAGTTTATTGCCGCAGGCGCAACCCGACTCGGAACAAGCAACGGTGTTAATCTTTTGGGATGAAGGCACGGAGCGGATACGATAACTATATATCCATTCTGCGGTTAGCAGAATGGATAATATCACGAAAAGACGGAGGCAAAAATGAATCTACGTGATTTTGAAAAAATTGCAACACTAATCGATCACGATTTGATAGTATATCCAGATGAAGACTTTGTGTATTTATTATGTACTGAACCATTTAGAAATGGGAATATAGTTTTTCAATTGACGGAAAAGCTGCTCATACTCTGGTCAAATGATTATAAGTACAAAAGCTCCAAGGAAGTGTTTGAAATCGTTTTACAAAACGTAACAACTGATGTTTTGTTTCCACAGGTAGAAACGGCAGAAGAACGTATTGCCTTGAATGAGTTGGGCGCGCACAACTTGTTAAATAACAATAAACAATGCTCTTTCTTGTATAGATATAATAGAAATAAAGAAGGTTAAAGATGAATTTTGACATACTGAAAGAAAACGAATTGGAAAGTGTTTTGGATTTGTTTTGTGAATGCTTTTCCAAAGATTCATACTATAAAAAGCTGTTTAGTCCACTGGAAGATTTTACAAAGGCAATGAGAGATTCTTTCCAAAAGAGCATTCTATATTGTTTGGAAAGAGGCTTTTGCATAGGAATAAAGGATGATTGTAAATTAATTGCTTTTTTGATTTGTTTCGACTATGCTGAAGCTAAAAACAACAAGCTCTTTTTTGATGACGTTTTTGCAATGAACTTAAATAATAACGAGCATGTTTACGATGAATTTCATTATAAAATTGACAAACTTGAAGGAAAGACGATATATATTGTCGATAGCTGTCTCTTATCAATATAGGAGATGTGGCATAGCATCAGGCTTGTTGGATTGGATTATTGTCAGATATGCGCATTGCAATATTGTATCTGACATTTCGAACAATGAGAGCCTGCCGATGTATAAGAAACGTGCTTTTGATATTCAAGCAATTGGCACAAACTATCATCTTGCTGTTCGTGAAAAAGGAACTGTTCAGAACTCGGATTTGTTTTTCAAAAAAATAAAACTGCTTGTACCGAATTGTGAAGATCTTTCTCGGTGCGGATGTAAATTTGTGTCCTTGAAAAAAAGATA
>CALAXO010000117.1 GCA_937894955.1 uncultured Clostridia bacterium | reverse complement strand
GTAGCTCAAACCCTCTTTGCCGTCCTTTATACAGACAAGATAATAGTTCTGGTTGTCGCATACCATTCCATAAGGACTTACAACGTAGGGTTCGTTCCTTCGTTTTACAAGTCGTTTATCCAATCCGTATTGATAGTAATCGAAGGAAACCCTTCTCTGGCGCGAAATTGCTTCATCGAGAATGTCGATATTGTAAAACACGCAGCGATTATCCGTTTTTCTGTCCGCATCCGCCGATGTAAGGTGTTTAAATCCGAATCTCTGATGAATGCTGAGAATGGATTGAAGTTTTTCAAGCAGATCCGCCGTCTGTTTTTGCGGAATGGAATGCATTGAATAAACCGCATCCGTCATCAGCCGCACTTCGGACGGCTCGAACAGCCTTGAACGCAGATAATAGCCTTTGCCGTTCTCTTTGTATACGGATATGTCGTATCCAAGTTCAATAAGTGTGTCCGCCGCCCCGTAAACCGCGCGCCTGTCAATTTTTGTTTCGTAATCCTGCATGAAATAACCTGTTATATCGCTCATGGAAAGGATATGTTCTTCATCGGAATACTTTTCGAGAATCTTGTACAAACAGACGATATTTGCTCTGTCCCCGAGCATTTTTGAACCCTCCGGTGATAGTTTTGTTTATTGATGAAAACCCGCGTTATACGCAATTCCGGTATCGAGCCGCACTCGCTTACCGGCTGTTCGCATCCGCTTCCCCGAGCAGAAGGAACGCATCGCGCAGGTACTTCACAAAATGAACCTCAATGCCGTCAAAACTCTTTAATGAAGGGATGAACGGCACAATTGCACGCCTGTATCCGAGCCGCGCACTTTCCGCAACGCGGTTATACAGCCTGTCAACGGGACGTATTTCCCCCGTTAAGCCGATTTCACCGATCACGACCGTGCCTTTCGGAAGCGGCCTGTCAAAAATCGAACCCGCAACGGCAAGCGTTATTGCAAGATCCGCACCTCTGTCGTCAATGCGGATGCCGCCGACAGCGTTTGTGTAAACATCCTTATCGGACACGCGGAGTCCGCCGCGCCGCTCAAGCACCGCAAGCAGCAGCATCAGGCGGTTTGTATCCATTCCCGCCGCCATCCGCCTTGCGTTTGCGAACGCCGATGTGCTGAGCAGGGATTGAATTTCAACCAATATCGGGCGATTGCCTTCCATTATGCACGTCACCGCACAGCCTATATCGTTTCCGCCGGACACAAACAAACCGGCCGGATTTTCGACCTCTTTCATGCCGTCGCGGCACATTTCGAATATTCCGATCTCGTTGGTTGAGCCGAATCTGTTTTTGACGGCGCGGAGAAGACGCAGCGAATCATGCCTGTCGCCTTCAAAATAAAGCACGGTATCAACCATATGTTCGAGCATTCGCGGGCCTGCAAGCGCACCTTCTTTTGTTACATGACCGATTATGAATATTGCACAGCCGTTTTGTTTTGCAATGCGCGTCAATGCCGTTGTTGCCTCGCGGATTTGCGTTACGCTGCCGGCTGCATTGTTCAGCTCACGGTTCATCATTGTTTGAATTGAATCGATAATAAGAAAGCGGGGTTTAAGGCGATCGACCTCGTTTTCAACGGCATCCATGCTTGTTTCCGTCATTATGAGCAGTTCCGAATCAACCCCGCAGCGCACAGCACGAAGCTTCAGCTGTGCTTTTGATTCCTCTCCGGAAACATAGATGACGCCGCCTGTTTTTTTGAGATTTCCCGCCGCCTGCATTATGAGTGTGCTTTTTCCGATTCCCGGGTCGCCGCCTATCAGAACCGTTGATCCCACGACAACGCCGCCGCCGAGCACGCGATCGAACTCGCCTATGTCCGTTGTAACACGCACAGTATCGTTTTCACTCACCGAACCGAGCGTCACTGCGCGGGAGGACGTTCCGCCCGCCGAATGTGTGCTGCGCTTTTCGGGTGCGGCGGAAACTTCGACAAGGGTGTTCCAACTGCCGCACATCGGGCAGCAGCCCATCCATTTCACTGTTTCGTATCCGCACTCACCGCAGACAAACTTTGTTTTTTCTTTCATAAAAAATCTTCCGCAGCCCTTTTTCCGATTTGCTGTGTTTGAGCGATTTTTCGGGATTTCGGAACAGCCGTATTACAGCGGCGGCAGAGCGTATTTAATTATGTCACGCTCACGCGAAGTCACATCCATCCACATCACATAACCGCCCGAAACGCCGAGAAACTGGGTATTTTCGCGCTCCGGAGTCAGCCTGTAGCTCTTTCCGTTTTCAAAAACATATATCCATACAGCCTCATCCTTGCCGTATGCAGCAAAGTTCTCCTCGATGCCGAATTCAACAACGCCTTCGGCCACGGCAACGGGTGTTCCGCTGCCGTCCCACACATAAAGCTTTGCGGACGGACCGTGCGGGCTGTCAAGCCATGCATAATATTTTCCGTTTGTTTCGGGATCATGAACATACACTCCCGGATAGAGCTCCCCGATTGAGGTTTCATTTAAGCTTATGTAATTGATTGAAGAGCAGCGTGCGCGTGTGCTGTCCTCTCCCGCCCAAATAAGCTTGCCGTTCTCAAAATAAGGCATGCTCGTACCGTATCCGGAGGAATTGAAGT
>CALAXO010000116.1 GCA_937894955.1 uncultured Clostridia bacterium | reverse complement strand
CCCTGATTAAGAGTCAGGTGCTCTACCAGCTGAGCTAAAGGTGCATTCATTCTTTCAAGTGCATATCACATTATACTCGGATTTTGTACAAAGTCAAGACCGTTCCGGAGAGGATTGAAGATATATTTTTAATTCCGTCTTCAACCGTATTTGTGCCGCACGGATAGGGCGTATTTAAAGAGTTGAAGAGAGGAGAAACGTCATCCGTACAATACGCCTGAGGCACATGCATTCCGCATTCCGCATTCCGCATTCCGCATTATGCATTATGCACTGCGCATTCCGCATCAACGTTTCTTCTCTTTTCATCAGTAAATTTCAGTCAAGGTGAATCAGTGTTCATCCAATCACAAGCCGTACCCTTGCAGCCATTGCTCCGAGATCCGCATTGCTTATTTTGCTCGGGGCAAGAACGCCGGTTTCGGCAAAAGTTCTTGCGCCGTCGGAACCGTTGACAATGCGCGCAAATTCCGAATCCGCCCGCATAAGGCTCTTCACGCCGAGATAAAGAGTCTGGGTGATGCCGTATTCATCGTTCCGTGCGTTCATTATCTGCGTTGCCTTGCTGCAGCATTCGGCCGCAAGCTCGCGGCACTGTTCATCGGTGAGCTTTGCAAGAATTTCCGGCTGTGCAAGCATAGTTTCAAGATAGTCCAACCTCAGGCAGGCTGATCTGTCGAGTTGGCTCTGATCGTTGAGCTTGTATGCCTTGTAGAGATTGACAAGAACCGTCCCCGCATCCTCGCGCGCGGCAAGCAGCCGAAGTCCGTCATAATCCTGCTTAACAACGTCGAATCCTTCCAGCATTGATTCGTAAACGAACATGTCATCAAACAGGTTATAGTTCATGCAGTACAGCACAAGCTCCGCCGTTGTTGCATTCCGCGCGGTTTCCGGCAATTGGGAAACCTCCCGCATTTCTTCCGCATCTTCAAGCAAATCCCACTCCTCGGGCGTGTCGTAAGGGTTGATAACGCTTTTATACACGTTTCCGTCCTTTACGGGCAGGAAGCCTTCGGGTGCGGTGAACCAGTCGGAAAGAGCGGAATCGTCGTCGGAATCCTCAAATTCGTCGTTTTCACGCAGCCGTACCACACGTTCGGCATATTCGTTGAACGCCTTGCGGATGCGCCTGCCGTCCTCCGCACGCACTGCGCGCGAAGCAACTCCCACAACCGCCGCCGCAAGAATTGCGACACAAACAACGATGCCGATAATCTTTACGCTTTTTTTTCATGGTTTTCCTCCGAAAGGAATGTACTCGGCCTCAGTCGGCAATAAGTATTGTATCATTTCTGATTGACGTTGTCAATCAGCAATCAGCAATTAGAAATTAGAAATGTACATTGTTCTTCACTCTCCACACTCCATTCCCAATTCCTCATTCCTCACTCCTAATTCCTCATTCGAAAACCCCTCCACCGCTCCGCGGTCCCCCTCCCCTTGCAGCGGGAGGCAACCGAGTGCCTTCAGCTCCGCTCTCCACTCTCCAAACTCCGCTCTTAACTTTCCACACTCCGCTCTCCGCTCTCAATTCCTCATTTCTCCTACCTATATAAATGTACCTTTAAATGCGCCTTTCGGGCTTGCCGAACTCCTTAAAATATGGTATAATAGAACGAAGGTAATAATGCCGCATAATGCGGCAGGGCGGAGGCTTTGCGTGTACATCACCGCCGTAAGACTTTATTGTTTCAGAAGTTATACGGAGCTGCGGTTCGAGCCTGCAAAGGGGCTTAACGTCATTGTGGGCGCAAATGCGGCGGGCAAGACGAACATTCTGGAATCCGTTTTCCTTGCTGCGTTGGGCAGGAGCCACCGAACGCGCCGCGATGCGGAACTTATCAACTCCCTTTCCGACAAGGCATATGCGGGCATTGAGCTTGTGAGTGCAGCGGGGAAGCACAGCATTGAACTCAAGCTGTTTTCCGGCGCACCGAAACAGGTTTTTATCGACGGGCAGCGCATCAGACGCATGGGCGAACTTATGGGCGTTCTGAACGCCGTAATGTTTTCACCCGAGGATCTCTCCCTCGTAAAGGACTCTCCCGAAACACGCCGCCGCTTTATGGACATGGAGCTTTGCCAGCTTCGACCTGCATATTTCTACCGTTTGCAGCAATATAATGCCGCCCTCAAGCAGCGCACCGCGCTTTTGAAAACAAGTTTTCCGTTCGAACCGAACACTGAACTTCTCGACATGTGGGACGATAAGCTTGCGGAGCTCGGCGGTTCGGTCATGCTTCTTCGCCGCGATTTTCTTGACAGGCTCAGCACCGCTGCGCGGGATCTGAACCGCAGCATCACGGGCAATTCCTCTGTCGGGCATGAACCGGAAGAGCTTTTTACCTACTACAAACCCTCCGTTCCCTTCGAGGGTGACGGCGCGCGCGCCGCACTCGGGGACGCACTCTGCAAGGCACGGGCGGAGGATATCCGCCGCGGCTGCACAACCAAGGGGCCGCACCGGGACGACATCGGCATTCTTCTCAATGAGCGGGACGTTCGCGTTTTCGGTTCTCAGGGGCAGCAGCGCACGGCAGCGTTGAGCCTTAAACTGAGCGAGCTTGCGCTTATGCGCCGCATTCGGGGCGAGGCCCCGGTTCTGCTTTTGGACGATGTTCTGAGCGAACTGGACGGCGACAGGCAGCGGGAGCTGCTTTCAAGCGCATTCGACTGCCAATGCTTTTTAACATCCACAACTCTCGACGGCCTTGAACAGGTGCCGAACATGACGGTGTTTGAATGCAGCGGCGGCAAACTCAAAAAAATTCTGTCAGCAGAAAATTGATTCTGTGTTGATTTAACATTGTATAAACAAACGCCGTTTTATGGTTGCTTTAAATCATACAATCGGCATTACCCCCGAACGGCTCGACATAAAAACTCCGGCGGACAGAGCTCCGCAGGCGGCAGTTTTTCAGAAACGCTGCGGGGCTTTACTCTGAAAGGAAATAATTTGAAAAATGGAAACGACTTATAACGCTTCGCAAATACAGGTGCTTGAAGGGCTGGAGGCTGTTCGCCGCCGCCCGGGCATGTATATCGGTTCAACCGATTCAAGGGGGCTGCACCACCTTGTTTATGAAATCGTCGATAACTCCATTGATGAAGCAATGGCGGGATTCTGCACTCATATTTATGTTACCATTCATGCGGACAACTCCATTACCGTTGTTGACAACGGCAGGGGCATTCCCGTTGATATTCACCCAAAAACCGGCAAATCCGCGCTTGAAGTCGCACTCACAATGCTTCATGCCGGCGGCAAATTCGGCGGCAGCGGGTATAAGGTCTCCGGCGGCCTCCACGGTGTCGGCCTTTCCGTTGTTAACGCACTGAGCACGGAACTTACCGCCGAGGTGCGTCGGGACGGGCATATTTACCGACAGATCTGCCGCCGCGGCATAAAGGTTACGGAGGTTGAGATCGCTGGCGACTGCGGAGCGGACGAACACGGCACAACGATCCATTTTGTTCCCGACGAAGAGATTTTTGACGAAGTGAACTATGAATACGATATCCTTGTCAGACGGCTGCGCGAGCTTGCGTTCCTCAACGGCGGCGTGCGCATCATCGTGACGGACGAACGCTGCGACCCGCCCGTGCGGGACAGTTTCCATTACGAAGGCGGGATTGTCGAATACGTTCGCTATATCAACAAAAACAAAGAAGTTCTGCACCCCGACCCGATTTATTTTTCCGCTGCAAAGAACGATAATCCGCTTGAAACGGCAAGTGTTGAAGTTGCATTGCAATACAACGACGGCTACAGCGAAAACGTTTTTACCTATGCCAACAACATCAACACCATTGAGGGCGGCAGCCACCTTGCGGGCTTCCGTGCGGCAATGACAAGGGTCATCAACGACTACGCCCGAAAGTTTAAAATCCTTAAAGACAGCGACCAGAACCTGACCGGAGACGATATCCGCGAAGGCTTGAGCGCTATCATCAGCGTTAAGCTGACAGAGCCGCAGTTTGAAGGGCAGACAAAAACCAAACTCGGCAATGCCTACATAAGAACCCTTGTTGACAACGCCGTGACGGCCGGCATGACGACCTATCTTGAAGAGAACCCGGCGCAGGCAAAGCTTATTCTTGACAAATGCCTCAGCGCAAGCCGCGCAAGGGAAGCGGCGCGCAAGGCGCGTGAGTTAACCAGACGCAAATCCGTTTTGGATTCCGCCGCACTGCCCGGCAAACTTGCGGACTGCTCCGAAAAAGATCCTTCAAAATGCGAACTGTTCATCGTTGAGGGCGACTCCGCAGGCGGCTCCGCAAAGGAAGGACGCGACAGGCATTTTCAGGCCATTCTTCCGCTGCGCGGAAAGATTCTGAACGTTGAAAAAACCCGCTTGGACAAAATTCTCGGCAATGCGGAAATCAAATGCATGATAACCGCGTTCGGTGCGGGCATGGATGCGGATTTTGACGAAACAAAGCTCCGTTATCATAAAATCATCTGCATGACCGATGCTGATGTTGACGGAAGCCATATTCGCACGCTGCTGCTGACGTTCTTCTATCGGCACATGCGGCCGATGATAGAGCGCGGCTATGTTTACATTGCCCAGCCCCCGCTCTATCTCATCAAAAAGGGCAATACGGAACGCTATGTCTATTCGGATGAAGAGCTGAACAGAACTCTTGACGAAATCGGCAGGGATAAAATCTACATTCAACGCTACAAAGGCTTGGGCGAAATGAACCCCGAACAGCTTTGGGACACGACAATGGATCCCGCAAACCGCATTATGCTCCGCGTCACAATGGACGATGCAATGCTTGCGGACGAAACTTTCACCCTTTTGATGGGCGACAGGGTTGAACCGCGCCGCGAATTTATTGAGCAGAACAGCAAGCTCGTTGCCGACCTTGACGTTTGAGGCGGAAATGCTTCAAATTTCAAACGACAGGTTAAGAGCTTTAAGCTCTGCAATTCGAAATTATTAACACGATTCAATGACTTGACGACCGACGAAAGGTGCGTGGTGCCGGCTGCGGCAGGCTTCGTGCCTTTCATGCAGGAGATATGATGGACGAAAACAAAAAAAGACCCAATCTTGAAATGCTCGGAACAAACGAGCTGCCGACCGATGTTGAGGGCGGCAGAATATTGCCCATAAACCTTGTGGGTGAAATGAAGCGCAGCTTCATATCGTACGCAATGGCTGTTATCATCAGCCGTGCGCTTCCCGATGTGCGCGACGGGTTGAAACCCGTTCACAGGCGCATTCTTTACGCAATGGACGAGCTGAGCATGCAGCCCGACAAGCCCTTCAGGAAGAGCGCGCGCCTTGTCGGCGACGTTCTCGGCAAATACCATCCGCACGGCGACACGGCGGTTTACGATGCAATGGTGCGCCTTGCCCAGCCCTTCTCGACCCGTTACCCCCTTGTTGAAGGTCACGGCAATTTCGGCAGCGTTGACGGCGACCCCGCCGCTGCAATGCGTTATACCGAAGCACGCATGAGTAAGCTCACCCTCGAAATGCTCCGCGATCTCGACAAGAACACGGTCGATTTTTACCCGAATTTTGATGAAACGCTGATGCAGCCTGCGGTATTGCCCGCAAGATACCCGAACCTTCTTGTAAACGGTTCAAACGGCATTGCCGTCGGCATGGCAACAAACATTCCGCCGCATAATCTCGGCGAGGCCATCGATGCCTGTGCCGCAATGATAGACAATCCCGATATCACGATCGACGAACTGATGAACTATATCCCCGGTCCGGACTTTCCTACCGGCGGCGTCATAATGGGCGATGTCGGCATTCGCCATGCGTATTTTACAGGCAGGGGAAAGATTCTTGTTCGCGCAAAGAGCGAGATCGAGCAATACAAGGCCGACCGTTCGCGAATCATTGTCACGGAGATTCCGTATCAGGTCAACAAAGCAAAGCTTGTTGAAAAAATTGCGGAGCTTGTTCATGAGAAGCGCGTGGACGGCATTTCCGACCTTCGCGATGAAAGCTCCCGCGCGGGGATGCGCATTGTTATCGAGCTGAAAAAGGATGTCAATGCAAACGTTGTGCTGAACAATCTTTATAAGCACACTCAGCTTCAGGATACTTTCGGCGTTATCATGATCGCGCTTGTGAACGGCGAACCCAAGGTGCTCAACCTTCGCGAAATGCTTTATCACTACATTGCGCATCAAAAGGATGTTGTCACCCGCCGCACGCAGTTTGACCTTGACAAAGCACGCGAAAGGCTGCACATCTTGGAAGGCCTTATGATCGCACTCGACAATATAGACGAAGTCATTGCCATCATCAAAGCCAGCGCAAACGGCGCAGAAGCAAAGGAAAGGCTGATTGCACGTTTCGGTTTCAGTGAACGGCAGGCGCAGGCGATACTTGACATGCGGCTGCAAAGGCTGACGGGGCTTGAGCGCGAAAAGTTGGAAGCCGAGTACGGCGAGCTTAAGCGCACGGTTGAATACCTTGCTTCTCTGCTTGCGGACGAAGGCAAACTTATGGGCGTTGTTAAAGATGAAATGCTCGAGATTCGGCGCCGCTTTGCCGACCCGCGCCGCACCGAAATTACAAAGATCGTTGAAGACATCGATATGGACGACATCATCCAGGAAGAAGACATGGTTGTTACCTGCACCCATCACGGCTACATCAAGCGCATTGCTGAAGCAACCTATCGCACACAGCGCAGAGGCGGCGTCGGCATCAGTGCGGGAGCAACCCGTGAAGAAGATTTCCTTGAGGATATTTTCGTCACAAGCACGCATTCCTATATCATGTTCTTCACAAACAAGGGCCGCGCTTTCCGCATTAAATGCTATTCCATTCCGGAGGCAAGCCGCACCGCAAAGGGCACGCCCATAGTCAACCTGCTGCAATTGCAGACGGGCGAGTTCGTTACCGCCGCATTTCCCATCGGCAGGCAGACCGAGGGCGGCTATCTCGTTCTTTGCACACGGCAGGGTGTTATCAAAAAAACCCCGCTCTCCGATTTTTCAAACATTCGCAAGGGCGGCCTGATTGCTCAAAACCTCCGCGAGGGCGACGAGCTTATCAGCGTTGCGCTCTCCGCAGGCGATGATGAGTTCATTATCGGCACGCGGGACGGAATGAGCATCCGCTTCAGCGAGCAGGATGTTCGCTCAATGGGCAGAAGTGCCTCCGGCGTTCGCGCCATCAAGCTCTCTGAGGGCGATTGCGTTGTTGATATGTCCATGGTCAAGCCCGGCAGCTGCGTCATTGCCATCACCGAAAACGGCATGGGCAAGCGCACGGAAGAGGACGCCTACCGTGTTCAAAGCCGCGCCGGCAAGGGCATTATTGCAATGAATATCACCGAAAAAACCGGCAAGCTTGTTTGCCTCAAAGTTTCCGAAGGCAACGAGGATCTGATGCTTATCCGCGATGACGGCGTTGTCATTCGCGTTCCTGTTGATACGATTTCCGTCATTTCCCGCAACACGCAGGGCGTTCGACTGATGAAAATCGACGAGGGACACAGGGTTGCAAGCGTTGCGCTTGCGCCGCATAACGATGATGAACCGCAGAAAGGCGGGGAAGAGTCCGACGGCGAAATTTCAAATACAAAGGCAGACGCCGGCGAAACAACACACTCCGATACGGTGAAAAATTCCGACATGCCGGACGACCTTCGATAACCGCAGCCGCCTAACTTGCCGCGCAGGCTGAAGCTCTCCGCTCTGCCGCAGTGTTTCGGCAAGCAACCGATTACTTCTTCAGAATCAAACACGGGAAGCCTTCCGTAACGGACAATGCTTCCCGTGTTTTTGTTGATTTCGGCGTTGCCTTCCGCACTCGGCGGCAACCGTTGTGTGATTGAATGTGGCTGCCGAATATGCCGGAAAACGCCTGCTCTGTCAATCAAATTTGAAAATCGCAGACATTCTGCAGCTCTCATGTTGCTTTTGTTTTCCGATGTTACCGCGTAATCAGTCTCACCGTACATGACGGCGGGCAAAATGCTGACACCATAATCAGCATACCGAGGGCAAACACTATCGGCCCCAATATAATTTTCGTTCCGTTACTCATGTTTTCACCTCCGTTCTTATGATGTTTTCGTATTTACCGCAGGTGCGGATAAAACTGTTGCTCTTAAGTGTAAAAACACTTGCTGCGAATCACTCCAATATTGCACTGAAATATCGTATTTTTCTCCTGCACCCGAATAGGGCAACTCACAATTATTTCTTTATGCTATTTGCGCACCAGGTACGGCAATGCAATCAGCACCAAAATAATCAAAACAACTGTCATGTTTCCTTTCCTCCTTTTTCGTTAAGCATGTTTTCTGTATCGACATCATCGTCTCGGCATCTGCATGAAACTCCGCCGCTGCAAGCTCTTTGGATAATCTGTTCAAATTTTTTACCTCTCAGTGCTGACAATTTCATTGCAGCATTTTGTGATTGCCCTCTAATCGACTATATTATACCCTTATCCGTCAAAAAAGGCAACATGTTGCGTTCAGCGTCATTCTTTCTGTTCACTGCAAATATTGACTCTGCTTATTGTGTGTTTACATGTTCTTTTTATATTTCTGACAGTATTATTCCATCATTGTGGCATATTCAATTCGATATGATAAAACGCCGCTGTACATTTTTATGTCCCGCTGCGAAGATATATTAAGCTTATCTGTGTTGTCGGTGTTCGAACCAAACCGAATTCTCCTTCGTATTCACTTGAAGTATTCTTAAATATGATGTACAATGCAATCGGGAGCCGTCATTGGGCAGTGTAATCAGCAAGTGATTTACAAATTTGCGTGCAGGAGATCACCCCCCGCTGCAATCTTTCAGCATGAAAGCAGTCTCGAATTTTTCGATTTCTGCATTTTCGTTTTCAATCTTGTACTTCCTCTTATACTGTTCCTCAAGAGTTGTTTCAAACTCTTGCTTTGTCATTGTTTTTTTCTGCAAAATAGTTTGGCTTTTCTTGTTTTCGGATTTTCTTTTCCGTTTGATGCTTATAATTATGCAGCATTTACGTTAAAGTATCAAGCATTTAATTAATTTTTTATTATATTAATGCTAAGCGATTCCGATTTTATGTTACATTCGCGTACCATCCGGAAACTCAAAAGCCGCCGGGATGAACCGGCACCCGAGCACCTCCGCGATCGCTGCGAGTTCCGCATCGCTTAAGGTTCCTCTTTTTAATTTCAAATTAAAATTTGCCGGGGTCGTCCCCAGTCTCTCCGCCACTTTGCGCTGACTGGATCCCGCATAAGCAATGGCAGCCTTTATACAGGCTTCTTTTCTTTCATCTTTCATTCAATCCTTCTTTCCGAGCGGAGCGGTTGCCCGCCCCCGCACCTTTAGTTGATATTGCGACCGTTTATTATACTTTAATATTTTTTAAAATCATCAGTTACATCGGCATATTATCGCCGTTGATCACGCCGCTCATCTCAGCGGCTACGCTGTACCTGTAAATTTCGCGGGCACCGGGTTAAGCCAGTAAACAAATCTGCGGTAAGTGATTTTTTTGCCTTCAAGCAATTCGGCGATCTTGTTTTCCCTTTTTGATGTCTTTATTATACAGTATTGCGTGACAATATCAAGCATTTAGTTAGCAAATTTTAAATATATTTTAATATTTTTTGAGCATTGCTGCAGTGTCGCAGCACAAGTGCGGATCGCGCTGCGATATCGTAACGCAGGCGTATTTAAAAGTGGTTGACAAAGGATAAAAAAAGATTGGATAGCTTACATTTAGCCTACACAAACCAAAGAATTTATATTATTTTAAAGGATTTTACACCCCCGCGGGTGCGGGGAAAACCTATGCTTGATGCGGTAATACCGACAGCGAGGAGGATCACCCCCGCGGGTGCGGGGAAAACATTTATGCTTTCACAGAATGCCGTTTTGGGCAAGGATCACCCCCGCGGGTGCGGGGAAAACACCTCATGAGAAATTGCAAGCGGAGGTTGACTAGGATCACCCCCGCGGGTGCGGGGAAAACCTCGATTAACCCAAAAGGTGAGTGTCAAGTGAAGGATCACCCCCGCGGGTGCGGGGAAAACGGTTCTCGGCAAGCTGGATAAGAGACCCAATCAGGATCACCCCCGCGGGTGCGGGGAAAACAAACCCTCCGCCGCAATGCCCGAGATGGGAACGGGATCACCCCCGCGGGTGCGGGGAAAACAGCCCGACGCAAAAGGCGATGGAACTCGGCTTGGGATCACCCCCGCGGGTGCGGGGAAAACCGTCTAACTGTTGTTGCGAAATCCTCCGTGGCAGGATCACCCCCGCGGGTGCGGGGAAAACGTTATGCGCAAGAAGTCGCAAACGTGATGGGCAGGATCACCCCCGCGGGTGCGGGGAAAACTTTACCGCAATTGCAGTGCTTATCTGCTCCATGGGATCACCCCCGCGGGTGCGGGGAAAACAGTATTCGTAAAAAAGTATCGACAACGCCCTCCGGATCACCCCCGCGGGTGCGGGGAAAACCTTTGGCGAATGGCTATTACTTCATCGTATATGGGATCACCCCCGCGGGTGCGGGGAAAACTGCGCAGAAGCTGACGAGCGTAACTCTTGAGGGGGATCACCCCCGCGGGTGCGGGGAAAACGATAAGCAACCAACGTTGCGGAACGTGCGCACAGGATCACCCCCGCGGGTGCGGGGAAAACTCTACCGCATCGTCTGTATAGCCGCTGAGGTCGGGATCACCCCCGCGGGTGCGGGGAAAACTTTTATAAAGATTATAGATAACTGCAATGGCAAGGATCACCCCCGCGGGTGCGGGGAAAACCCGAAAGGTCAAGCAATGAACATACGATTCGAGGGATCACCCCCGCGGGTGCGGGGAAAACTTCTTAAACAACTCACCGAGCTTTATGGCGAGGAGGATCACCCCCGCGGGTGCGGGGAAAACGAACAGCACGAAAAGGAAGCAATGGTGAACGCAGGATCACCCC
>CALAXO010000115.1 GCA_937894955.1 uncultured Clostridia bacterium | reverse complement strand
TCTTATCTCACTGCTTGTGGAATCCGTTATCTGCGTTATCTTGGGCTACGGCGGATACCTTGTTTACCGAAAGAAATTCGATGCCGGACAGCTTGTTGAATACATCGGGTACTTCAATTCCATCGTTTGGCCTATCATGGCGGTTTCAATGCTTATCGAAAAAACCTCGCGCGGCAAAGCCTCGCTGAACCGTGTGAGTGAGCTGCTCGATGCCGAAATTGACGTTAAGGATGCTCCGGGCGCGGTTGACATCGGTTCGGTGAAGGGCAAAATCGAAATGCGCGGCCTGAACTTCCGCTATCCGGACGGCGAATTTGACGTGCTTCAGAACGTTTCGTTCACGATCGAACCCGGCGAAAACGTCGGCATAGTGGGAAAAACCGGCGCGGGAAAGACAACGCTGGTTGACCTTATTCTGCGCACATACAATGTTCCGGACGGAACGCTCTTTGTTGACGGACACGATGTAAACAGCGTTACGCTGCACTCCCTGCGTGAAAACTGTTCGTATGTTCCGCAGGATAATTTCCTTTTCTCGGACACGATCGCAAACAATATTGCATTTGCATTTGACAAAACGGACAGAGCCGCCGTTAAGCGGGCGGCGGAGCTTGCGGATGTTGACGATAACATTGTTGAGTTTAAAGACGGATACGACACCGTCCTCGGCGAACGCGGCGTGACCGTATCGGGCGGGCAGAAACAGCGAATTTCCATTGCGCGCGCACTGCTTAAGAATGCGCCGATACTGATTCTTGACGACTCCGTGTCCGCCGTTGATACGCGCACCGAGCAGGTGATACTTAAAAACCTGCGTGAAACGCGTGCAGGGAAAACGACAATACTCATTGCACACCGAATCTCGACGATTCAGGATATGGACAAGATCATCTTCATGGACGACGGGCATGTTGTCGATGTCGGAAAGCACGATGAGCTGACAGAACGCTGTGAAGAATACCGCAAAACCGTTGAGCTGCAAAAGCTTGAGGATGAGTTCGGAGGTAAGTAATTATGCATGAATACTATCCCCTGCTGCTTGCGGGCGGCATTATCGGATTGATTTCGGTTGTTCTTATAATTGCATATGCAACCGTAAAAGATAAAAAACAAACCATGGGGTTTGAACGTCATATGAATGACGGCGAGATTACCCGCCGCCTTATGGCATACGCAAAACCCTATGCGCTGAGATTTGTTTTCGTGGGCATCGTCATGCTGTTCACGATTGCATTCGACATTGTTTCCCCGCTCATCATCGGCGGAATCGAGGACATGATCGTTACCGATTTCAGGCTGAACAAACTGTTCGCAATGGTCGGACTGTATGCGGGAATACTGATTGTTTCCATGGTCGGCGCATATGTTCAGGCTATTGTGCTGCAAAAGACAGGTCAGCGAATCATTTCCCATCTGCGCGAGGATCTTTTTACCCATATCGAGAGCCTTTCGCACGAACAGATGAACGAGATTCCCGTCGGAAAGCTTGTGACACGCATCACAAACGACACGAATGCAATTTCCCTGATGTTCACAACGCTGCTTGTGAACCTTGTGAAGAACTTTTTCGTGCTGATAGGCGTTCTTGCCGCAATGTTTTTCCTGAACTATGAACTGACGCTGATGGTGCTGTGCATTGCGCCGTTCATAGTGCTTTTCACCGTTATCTTCCGCAAGTTCTCGCGCAGAGCATACCGAAAGATTAAAGACAGAACGACTGATATAAACACCTATCTTTCCGAAAACCTTTCAGGTATCAAAATAATTCAGATTTTCAACCGCGAAGAGGCGAAAAAACGCGACTTCAACAACAGGAGCAACCTTCTCGGCAAGGCGAAACAGGAGCAGATATTTGTGTTCGGCATATTCAGACCCCTTGTCTATATGCTTTACATAACAACCGTGATATGCTTGTTCTACCTTGGCGGCAAGGGCTGCCTGGACGGAACGACATTCCTCGGGCAGACGCTGACGGCAAGCACGATCGTTTCGTTCTATATGTACATTGCCACTTTCTTCAACCCGATTCAAAACCTTGCGGAGCAGTTCAACTGGCTGCAATCCGCATTTGCTTCCGCCGAAAAGGTGTTCACAATTATGGACATTGAGCCGAAGCTTACGGATGCACCGGATGCGATTGAGCTTGACAAGGTTCGCGGCGAGATTGAATTCCGCGATGTTTGGTTCAGCTATGTACCCGGCGAATGGGTGCTCAAGGGCGTTTCATTCAAAGTCAATCCGAAGGACACGGTTGCATTTGTCGGTTCGACCGGCTCGGGCAAAACAACGATCCTTTCGCTTATTTGCCGCAACTATGAGTTCCGGAAGGGCGAAATTCTGATCGACGGAATCGATATCCGAAAGATAAAGGCTGCATCGCTGCGCAGGCATTTCGGGCAGATGCTTCAGGACGTTTTCCTTTTCTCCGGCACGATACGCAGCAATATCCTGCTGCGCGAGGAGGGAATTTCCGATGAGGAGGTCATGAAGGCCTGCCGTTACGTAAACGCGGATCGCTTTATCAACAAGCTTGAACGCGGGCTGGACGAACCCGTGCGCGAACGCGGCAACAACTTCTCCGCCGGTCAGCGGCAGCTGCTCTCTTTCGCAAGGACGATAATCCACAAGCCTGACGTCATGATCCTTGATGAGGCGACAGCGAATATAGACACCGAAACCGAACAACTGATTCAGAATTCGCTTGAAAAAATGATGAACATCGGCACGATGCTCATCGTTGCGCACAGACTTTCCACGATTCAGCATGCGGATAATATCATTGTTCTTTCAAACGGAAAAATCGTTGAACAGGGCAATCATCATGAGCTGCTTCAGAAACACGGCAGATATTATCAGCTTTATACCCTGCAATATCATCGCGAACAGATGAAAAGTGCGGGCGCATGAGACGAAAACCGAAGTGCAGGAAGAAAAAATGAAACGGTGAAAACCGTTGACGCAATTTAAAACCCGGGCATAATAAGCGAGAATGCCCGGGTTTTTGTATATAAACATTGCGTTCACGAAACTTTTGCGCGGAAAAACAAATTTGTTCGTGCCTGTGTCCGGCCGTTGTTAAAATACCGCTGCGCATTGTTCCGCATTTTCCTAAACTTCGGTGCGGCAGCTCTTGAAACAGCACGACATGATCTCAGCAACCGCTCGGTAACTTGCCAAACATAAAAATACATTAAAAGCGATGCAAAGACGCCCGAAAAGGTGTCTTTCACGGCAGGAAAAGGACGCGCATAGTATGACAGCAAACGAACATACGGGGGTGTTGGGTTCGATGCATGGAAAGAAATGGAAGAAAAACGGCAGGAAAGCCGGAAATAACGAAGAAAGGGCCGAAACCGGCGGCGAAGGCGGAGGCAGAGAGCATAACGGAGACGATGAGCCGAATGCGAAGCCTGTAATGACATTGGATAAACTTGAACCGGGGCAGGCGGGTGTCATTCTTGAACTGAACACATGTGGCGATATGCGCAGGAGGCTGATGGATCTGGGCTTTTCGGCAGGGGAGCATGTTGAATGCGTGCTTAAAAGCCCTCCGGGAGATCCGCGCGCATACCTTGTGCGCGGAACCGTGACGGCTTTGCGGGGAAAGGATGCGGCTGAGATTACGGTTCGTGCGGAAAACAGGGCTTGCAATATGTGTCCCGCTGCCCGCTGCAACTGCGCAAAATGAAGAAGGGGTGAGGAAATGGGACTTACAAATTCATCGGTCGGGCGCAGCGCATCGCGAGGCGGGTTTAAAGCAACAAATCTTCCCGTTATTGCGCTTGCGGGCAATCCAAACGTCGGTAAAAGCACCGTGTTCAACGCGCTTACGGGATTGAAACAGCATACGGGGAATTGGGCGGGCAAAACAATAGAACTTTGCAGCGGCAAATGCAAAAAGGAGCCGTGGCAGCTTGTGGATCTTCCCGGCTGCTATTCGCTGAGCCCGCGTTCGCGGGAGGAAGAGGTTGCGCGGGATTTCCTTAAAGAACAGAAGCCGGATGCGGCGGCGGTCGTGCTTGACGCAACCTGCCTTGAGCGAAGCCTTGCGCTTGCGCTTCAGATTATCGAAATCACGGAGAAGGTCGTCATATGCATAAACCTTATTGATGAAGCACGAAAATGCGGAATACATATTGATGCGGAGCGGCTTGAAATGCGGCTTGGCGTCCCGGTCGTGCTCTGTTCGGCGCGGAGCGGAGAGGGGCTTTGCGAATTGCTTGAAGCCGTGAAACGCGTGATGGCGAATCCGCCCGAAAATGTTTACCGCACTCAGTACCCGAAAAGCGTGACGGAGTACCTGCAAAACAGCGGGAGAGTGCCTTTCGGCTGTTCGAATAAACCCGATAAAAACGAAGACAGTGCGCCGGAAAATCCTTCG
>CALAXO010000114.1 GCA_937894955.1 uncultured Clostridia bacterium | reverse complement strand
CGCATGCCAAGGGCATGGATATTGCTGTTGATGCCTGTGCAAAACTTGTTGCGGACGGGCTAACGGGATTTCACTGGTACATAGTCGGCGGAGGGCCGGAAGAGTCCGCCCTCAGGGAGCAGATAATGCGGCTCGGATTGGAAGACTGTGTTTCCCTGCTCGGAATGCAGTCAAATCCCTACCCGTATATCCGCTGCGCAGACCTTTATGTGCAGCCCAGCCGGTTTGAAGGACACTGCATCGCGGTATTGGAAACGCGGCTTTTGGCTGTGCCGATAATTGCGACGCGAAACGCTGCGGCGGAGCAGATTGACAATGAGAAAACCGGCCTGCTTTGCGAATCAAATGCGGATTCAATTGCCGCAGCGGTAATGCGGCTTTACAACTCGCCGAAATTGAGAGAGAGCATACAATCGGAATTGCAGAACCACGATTTCGAACGCGATAATTCCGTAATTTTGAACCAGCTTTATTCATTGTTATAATTCAAAGGAGCACTGATGAACGAACAACATTTCAACACAGTCATAAAGCCCAAAAGCGGCTGGTTTGACCTGCACTTAAAAGAGGTGTTCGCGTACCGCGATTTGATTTTCCTCTTTGTCAAGCGCAATTTTGTGTCCAAATACAAGCAGACAGTTCTCGGGCCTGCATGGGCGATAATTCAGCCGCTTTTGACAACGGTTGTTTTCACGCTTGTGTTCGGAAATATTGCGGGGTTGGCACCCGACAGTGTGCCGTCGTTCGTATTCTATCTGTCGGGAACGGTACTGTGGACGTATTTTTCAAACTGCCTCACACAAACGGCGAATACCTTTGTTGCCAACAGTGCAACAATGGGAAAGGTGTATTTTCCCCGGCTTGTAATGCCGATTTCAACGGTCTTTTCGGAGCTTATCAGTCTTGCGATTCAATATGTGTTTTTGATTATCTTTCTCGTTTATTATGCAGCAGCAAAACAAGGGGTGCAGCCCAACCTGTGGATGCTGATGACTCCGCTTATCGTGCTGCAATTGGCAATGCTCAGCCTCGGCTGCGGTATCATTATTTCCGCGCTCACAACAAAGTACCGCGACCTTGCGATGCTTGTCGGGTTCGGCACGCAGCTTTGGATGTACGCTTCCCCGATTGCATACGACATGTTCCGTTTTACCGCTTTTGCCCCCGGCGGGAAGTGGCATGCGCTGTATATGTGCAACCCAATCTCGCCGATTGTAAATCTGTTCCGCTATGCATATCTCGGAACGGGCGCAATCGAATGGAAGTACTATTTCATCGGCTGGGGGATAACTCTTGCCCTGCTCTTCATCGGCATTGTGCTGTTCAGCAGGGTGGAAAAGACTTTTATGGATACCGTCTGAGGAAAGAAAAATGGACGAAATTGCAATCAGAATAGAACATGTTTCAAAGGAATACCGCCTCGGTGCAATCGGCGGCGGCACATTGCGCGGTGATCTGCAAAGCTTAGTGGCGCGTATAAAAGGCCGGGAGGACCCGAACAGCAAGATCGGCTCCGACTCGTCAAAACGCATGGGAGAAAGATTCCTCGCGCTGGATGATGTGTCTTTTGAGGTGAAAAAGGGTGAAGCCCTCGGCATAATCGGGCATAACGGCGCAGGCAAGTCCACGCTGCTGAAGCTGCTTTCACGCGTAACCGCGCCGACAAAGGGTACAATAAGTTATAACGGCAGGATCGCTTCCATGCTTGAAGTCGGCACGGGGTTTCATCCCGAGCTGACCGGGCGGGAAAATGTCTATATGAACGGCGCAATTCTCGGCATGACGAAAGCGGAGATAGACAGGAAATTCGATCAGATAGTCGAATTTGCCGAGATGGAAAAGTTCATAGATACTCCCGTGAAACGCTATTCAAGCGGTATGTATGTTAAACTTGCGTTTGCCGTTTCCGCGCATCTGGACAGCGAAATCATGGTTATGGACGAGGTTCTCGCCGTCGGCGATATGAAGTTCCAGCAAAAATGCCTCGGCAAAATGGGCGATGCAGCAAATTCGGAAGGACGTACCGTGCTCTATGTCAGCCATAATATGAATACGATTCGCCAGCTTTGTACAAGATGCATCGTGCTTGATCACGGAAAGCTGATCTTTGACGGAGATGTGGAAAAGGCGATAGGAATCTATATGGATTTGAGCAGGGATGAATCGGTGGAAGCTGATTATGTATCGTATATCAGACCCAACTGGATTCAGGCGGACAATTTGCGTCTATGCTCTGCCAAGTTTATAAATAAGGACGTGAATTCATTCTATCGAGAAGAAAAAATAAAAATTGAATACAACGTGCGGTACAGCAAAGCTTTGGAAACGATTGGACTCAGGTTCGAAGTGCGTATGCTTGACGGAACTGCTGTAGCAACTGCTGTTTCGGAGAATATCCCGATTAAATGCTCGGATAAGGTTCAATCCTTTTCGGCAAGTTATGATGTCAGTAATTTAGTAGAAGGAGTATATAAGACGTACTACACATTTTTTACATATAACGAATATGGAAACTACCGCAATATTGACTGCGTTCCCGGATTGCAGTTTTCAATTGTGCCGCCGGATGAACGGTGCATAGCCGAATGGGATGGGCAGCAATGGGGATTTGTTCAGCTGCCGTCACCTGAGACTAAACCGGAAAGGAGTGAATTAAATGGTTAGCATAATTGTTCCAATATACAATGTAGAACAATATGTTTCAAGATGTATAGAAAGCATACTTGCACAAACTTACAGAGACTTTGAATTAATACTTGTGGATGACGGATCTCCTGACTTGTGCGGGACAATCTGTGATGAGTACGCAAGAACGGATTCGCGCGTGTATGTCATTCATCAAGAGAACAAAGGTGTGTCCGCAGCGAGAAACGCGGGGATAAGTTTGGCTAAAGGAAAATATATCAGCTTTATCGATGGCGATGATTATGTTGAGAAAGATTTCTTTGAGCGAATAATTACGCAATTTACAGATAAAGTCGATTGCGTGTGCTTTGGTTATAATTCGGTAGATGACAATGATAATGAATTGGGAACTCTTCGATACCAAACGGAATGTTTTAAATTGAACACAGAAAAGGAAAGATGTGAATTTATTGCAAATAAACTGCTGCAGCACAGAATAACGTGGGAAGTATGGAATAAAATTTTCAGGCGAGATATTATTGTAAATAACAAACTTCGTTTTCTTGACAACCGAGAAATTTTTGCTGAAGACCAGCTTTTTTGTATGTGCTATTGCTTGTACGCAAAATGCATCTTGTGCACGGACGACACCCCGTACAACTATGTTGTTCACCCGGGATCGATTATGGCGAATCGCAAAGGGAAAAGCTATTTGAAACAAATTGCATATATGACTGAGCAATTATTTCTACACTTGAGCAGCAACGGCTGTTCGTGGGCGTTACAATACTTCCCTCTGTTTCATTACCTTATTGTCCGAAACGAGATACAAGTAATCCAAAAAGATCAGAACATTGATATTAGAAACATCCGTAACAAAATATTGCTTGAGGTAGTGAACCAAGAGTTCTTCTTTGAACAATTAAAAAAAATGAAACCGTACAAGAACCACTTGTTTAAATTGTGGGGCGAGAACTCTGCGAGGATTGAATTAAGTGCAATAAGGTTCTTGATAAATGGAAAGTATACAGCCATGCGTATTAGAAATAAGCTGATACGAATCTGCAGATGAATTGTATTCTTAAATGAAAAAATAAAATCATATGAATGAGGAAATATATGCCAACAATATCAGTAATCGTCCCGGTATATAAGGTTGAACCGTACATTAATCATTGCGTGGACAGCATACTTGCTCAGACGTATCCTGATTTTGAGTTGATCCTTGTGGATGACGGATCTCCGGATAATTGCGGGAAAATCTGTGACGAATATGCAAATCAGGATTCACGTGTACACGTTATTCATCAGGAGAACAGCGGTTTATCCGCAGCAAGGAATGCAGGAATAGATACGGCAAAAGGAGAATATATCACGTTTATTGACAGTGATGATTTAATCACGGAGAATATGCTCGAAAAAATGCATGACTGTATTGCAGAAAACGGATCAGACATTGCAATCTGCGGAATGAACACTTTTCTTGATGGTACAGAAGCAGAAGCTAAAAGCCAGATAAATGATATATCAACAAAGACAATCAGCGGCAGAGAAGCATGCTTGAGCATATATAGAATGGATGGAAGAGTTCCTGTAATGGCATGGGGAAAACTCTACAGATCGGAACTCTTTACAGGTGTTCGGTATCCGGTTGGCAGGATACATGAGGATGACGGAACTACGCCGAAACTGCTGTACAGAGCAAAAATGGT
>CALAXO010000113.1 GCA_937894955.1 uncultured Clostridia bacterium | reverse complement strand
TCAGGGTAAATTAAGTTGACGTTGACCGACTCCGTTTTTTTGACAAAGCCGCACAAAGCTCAGCGGGTGTGCCTGTTGATGATGAATGTGTCCTCCGAGCCGTCTGTGCAGCCGATAAAGCGCACAAACAGCGAAACACGGTTGTTTTCATCAAGATCTGCCCAAATTTCTTCGGCAAAAGTCTTTGCATCGGGCGCATTCAGCGCAATGCGCACGGGTTCACCGCAGAACGAGGGCAGCGGCGAGCCGTCATGCTCATATGTGTGAATAAGATGTGCCGCACCCGCTTCGGGTTCGTAATTGTAAAAATTCCTGCGGCAGCGTGCGCCGTCGGGTGTTTCCGCCTTCAGTATGCTGAGGGTGTATTCGCCTGTTTCGGGGTAAAGAATGCCGCTGATGCGCGGGGTAAAATTCGGAGCATCCGGTTCAAAGCGCCTTTTGCGCAGCGCGGATTCAAAGTTTCCGCCCTCCGCAATTTCGCAGGCAACGGTGTCCGTCTGGTCGCCGTTGGTAACGACGGTGCAGCCGTTGACCTTCCGCACGGGGGAATAGATGATAAGTGAAGGGTCTGTCAGCTTTTTTTCGTCGAACGCCCGCGTTCTGATGCCGTCCTCGGTCGGTTCAAATATGCGGTTGCGGCTGTTCTCGCTTCTGCCCATGATGAAGTATGCGGCTACATAATGTGCGTTGTCCGCACTTTTTCCGATAAGCACGCCGCGTCCGGGATAGGTATTGCCGTTCAGGTATTCGTTGATAGTTTTCATTTATTCCGCCTTTCGCATTTCGATTCCGACTCGTTTGTTCACTGTTTGTTTCACTGTACTGTTGATTTTATTGATAAAAACACCTGCTCAAGCGCAAGGGGCAGCAATTCCCATTCCGCCTGTTCCATAACGCGCCGCTGCAGGGTTTCCGGAGTGTCGCCCGGAAGCACGTCAACGGCTTTCTGCATGATTATTTCGCCGCCGTCGGCAACCGCATTTACATAGTGTACCGTTGCACCCGTGACCTTCACGCCGTATGCAAGCGCAGCCTCGTGAACGCGCAGACCGTAGTACCCTTTTCCGCAGAAGGACGGAATGAGTGACGGATGAACGTTGATGATGCGCCTGTCGTAACTTTCGGTAAAATCCGCACTCAGTATTGCAAGAAAGCCCGCAAGCACAACAACATCAATTTGGCGTTCTTTAAGCAGTTTCCGCGCCGCCGTTTCGAACAATGCGGGATCCTGCCTGCTTTGAGGCAGATAAATCGCTTCAATGCCCGCATTTTTTGCCCGCTGAAGTGCGAATGCATCCGGCTTGTTGGAAACAACAAGCGCAATATCGCCGCTTTTTATAACCGAACCGCGCTTGTCGAGCAATGCCTGAAGGTTCGTTCCCCCTCCGGAAACGAACACGGCAGCACGCGGACGGCGGGGAGCTTCGGCCCCGCCGCAGCTGCCGCTTTTGCTGTTCGCGGCGGAAAACTCTCCGCCCGTCAGCATATCTCAATACCTTCGCCGAGCACGGTGTCGCCGCAGATGTAAGCCTCCTCGCCGTTTGCGCGGAGAATTTCAAGCGCACGGTCCGCATCCTCGCGTGAAACGATGAGGCACATGCCGACGCCCATGTTGAAGGTGTTGAACATATCCCTTTCGGGGATATCTCCCGTTGACGCGATAAGGTCAAAAAGCGGATGAATGCGCAGTGCGTTTTTGTTTATTCTTGCCGCAATGCCTTTTTTGAGGCAGCGCGGAATATTCTCATAGAAGCCGCCGCCGGTGATATGTGCACAGCCCTTTATGCGGACTTCCTTTGAAAGCTCCAGCACGGGTTTAACGTAAATCCTTGTGGGCTCAAGCAAAGCTTCGCCCAGAGTTTTGCCGAGGGATTCAACATGGGTTCCGAGCACGGCATTGTTTGAATTGAGATTGAAAACCTTGCGCACAAGGGAGAAGCCGTTGGAATGAACTCCGCTTGACGGCAGCGCAATGATAACATCTCCGGGACGCTGCGTTTCAATGTCGAACACTTTGCTCCTGTCCACGATGCCGACAGCAAACCCTGCAAGGTCATATTCGTCCGCAGGGTAGAAACCCGGCATTTCGGCCGTTTCGCCGCCGATAAGTGCGCAGCCGGACTGCACGCAGCCCTCCGCAACGCCCTCAACAACGGAGGCAACTTTTTCGGGAATGTTTTTGCCGAGTGCGATATAGTCAAGGAAAAACAGAGGCTTTGCACCGCAGCAGATGATGTCGTTCACACACATTGCAACGCAGTCTATGCCGACGGTGTTGTGTATGTCGCTCAAAAAGGCGAGCTTAAGTTTCGTTCCCACGCCGTCCGTACCGCTGACAAGGATGGGTTCGCTCATGCCTGCAAGATCCGGTGCAAACAGGCCGCCGAAATTGCCGATGGAGGGCATCGCACCGGGCGTGATCGTGCGCGAAATGTGTTTTTTCATCAGTTCAACGGCGCGATAGCCCGCAGTAATATCAACGCCCGCTTTTTCGTAGCTTTCGCTCCTGCTGTTGTTGTTTGCCATTTATGTTCTTCCTTTCGATCTAATAAATCCGTTTGGTTTATTTTGTTCAGTGGTTTCGATTGCGTTCGCGGCCCGTCAGAGCCGCGATTTTTCTGTTCGGTTAATCTTTCGGCTGCGGCGTATCGGATTTTTCGCTGAGCTTGCGCGCATATTTGTTGACATAGCGGCGTTTGGGCGGCTCGCAGGGATATTCGCCCGTGAAGCAGCCGACACAATAATCCGTTTTGCCGCTGCCCGCAAGCAGCTTTGCATTCTCAACGCTCAGGAAACCGAGGGAATCGAGCCCGAGTTCGCGAACAAGTTCCTCATCGGTGTATTTGTTTGCAATCAGCTCCTCCCGTGAAGGGACGTCCGTGCCGAAATAGCAGGGGAACAGGAATTTCGGCGCAGCAGAGCGCACATGCACCTCCGTTGCACCCGCTTCGCGCAGAAGGCGTACTATGCGCTTGATTGTTGTTCCGCGAACGATGGAATCATCGATAAGCACAACGCGCTTGCCGCTGACCGTTGCAGATACGGGGTTGAGCTTGATTCGAACGAGTTTTTCACGCTCGTTCTGTTTCGGCTGAATGAAAGTTCTGCCGATATATTTGTTTTTGATAAAGCCTATGCCGTAAGGAATGCCGGACTGCCTCGAAAAACCTATCGCGGCATCAAGGCCGGAATCGGGGACGCCGATGACAACATCCGCCTGCACGGGATGTTCAAGCGCAAGGAACGAGCCCGCACGCAGGCGCGCAAGATGCACCGAACAGCCGTCAATAACGCTGTCGGGACGCGCGAAATAGATGTATTCAAACACGCAGAGTGCAGGCTTGACTTTTCCGCAGTGGCTGTTCAGGCTGCGCAGCTCATCGTTTTCAACAACAACGATCTCACCCGGTTC
>CALAXO010000112.1 GCA_937894955.1 uncultured Clostridia bacterium | reverse complement strand
TATTTGTCGTCGCCGATTATCGGGCAGCCGATATGCGCAAGACTTGCGCGAATCTGATGCGTTTTACCCGTAATCAGCAGCAGTTCAAGTGTACTCGTTTCGCCGTTCGATGAAAGCAGCCTGTAATCGGTATGCATTTCAAATGAATTCGGAACCGGTTTGGCGAATACCTGAACGAATGCACGCTCCGCATCCTTTTTGCCGAAAAGCCGCAGGCTCCCCGATGCAGCAGGCGGTGTGCCGAAAACTTCAGCTTGATAAAACTTTTTGATTTTACGTAAACGTATTGCTTCCCCAAGGATGGCAGCCGTTTTTGCGTTTCTTGCGAAAAGCACCAATCCGCTCGTCGGCGCATCAAGGCGGTGCAAAGGGTAGACTTGACCGAATGCGGAATTCAGCCGTGCTTCAAGCGTATCGCTGCCGCCATCCTCAACAGTGCATGAAATTCCTGAGTTTTTATTAACACAAATTAGATTATTATCGATATAGGCACAGCGCACGCCGGCCGCAAGCATAACGCATTCATCGGAGAATTCATCAAATTTTGCTCCGTGAGGCATGCAGGTGAAAGTCATGCTTTCGCGCAGGGTGGGGTGTTCAATTGTCAAACTGTAGGCATAGAGTGCGATCTGCTGACCGACTCGCGCAGCGCGATTGTAGCGTTGGTCACCGAAAATTGGGCAGCCGCTCCACGCCAATTGTGCCCGAATCTGGTGGTGCCGACCGGTATGAAGCAGGACATCAAGCAACGTGAAACCATTTTTGGTAACCGTTGAAACATATTCGAGACTTGCGGTTTTTGCGCCGGGCGTGTTCGGCCGAACCACTCTTGACATGTTGTTTTGTTCATCGCGCAGCAAATCGCATTCAAGGTCCGCACTGCTGCACGGAGAACCTGAAACTATCGCTGCATAACGTTTTTTTGTTTTTCGATTTTTAAAGCTTTCGGTAAGGCGCGCGGCTGCTTTGCCTGTTCGCGCAAAAACCATCACGCCGCCGACAGGCCGGTCAAGTCGATGCACAAGCCCGAGGTAGACCTCGCCGGGTTTGTTATACTTTTCTTTTACGTATGCTTTGACGATCGAAAGCAAATCCTCATCACCTGATGAATCCGCCTGGACGGGCATGTTCACAGGTTTTTCGCAGACAAAAAGATGGTTATCCTCATAGATTATTTTTATTTTGTTTTTCATTGCGGTGTGCAAAAATAACGGTGAACTCTATACTTCGCGGTACCATCTGCCCGTGCAGCCGCAGGGGAGGACGAGACCGCCGCGTGTTATCGGCAAACCGATCTCCTGAGCATCGCAGATTCCGCCGAGCCCGTCAAGTGCAGTCGTCAGAACGTTTTTGATTACTGCAGGAGCAAGACCCGTTGTGTATGAGTTGATAAGGAAAAACCCCGCATCGGGACTGAGAAGCGATACGCATTCACGAACCAATGGGTAGAGGTTGGCTTCAATGCGCCACATTTCGCCGTCGGGCCCCCTGCCGTAGCTGGGCGGATCCATGAGGATACCTTCGTAGAATCGTTCCCGCCGCTGTTCGCGGAGTACAAATTTCATTACATCATCAACAATGAATCGAACGGGTCTGTCGGCAAGACCCGATTGAGCAAGATTGTTTTTTGCCCATGCTACCATACCTTTTGCAGCGTCAACATGAACAACTTCTGCTCCTGCGGCTGCCAGTGCACATGTTGCGCCGCCTGTGTATGCAAAAAGATTCAGCACGCGGAAGGGGCGGCCGGTTTTTTTCACATATTTATCCACATAACTGTGCATAAAATCCCAGTTGACCGCCTGTTCGGGGAAAAGACCGGTGTGTTTAAAACCTGTCGGGCGAACAATGAAACTCAGGTCACGGTAATTGATGATCCAGCTTTCCGGCAAAGTACGATTGAAGCTCCATGAGCCGCCGCCGGTTGAGGAACGAATATAATGCGCATCGCAGTAATCTGCGGATTTCATCGGCCAAATTGCCTGCGGATCGGGGCGCAGCAGTATGACTTTGCCCCAGCGTTCGAGTTTTTCGTCATTCCCGGCATCGATTATTTCATAGTCTTTCCAACCATCTGCAAGATACATTCCGATTTCCCCTCAATTGCCCATAATTCTGTCATAAATGCCTGCAAGCTCATCCTTGCTGTAGTATTCAATGACTATTTTACCCTTGTTTTCATCGCCGCGGAAGCGCACTTTTGTTCCGAGATGTTCGCGCAGGCTATCCTGTGCGGATTTCATGTCGGTTGACAGTTTTTCGCGTTTCGGCTGGCGTTTTTCAAGTTTTTTTGCATCCAGTGCATCGGCAACTCGGCGTTCGGTTTCGCGCACGGACCAACCTTCCGCCGCGGCAAGACCGGCGAGTTTAATCATCAGCTCCTCGTCCGGCACTGAGGCAAGCACGCGGCAATGCCCGGCGGAGAGTTTGTCTTCAAGCACAAGTGCCTGCAATTCCTCCGGAAGGCTGAGCAGGCGAACCGCATTCGCAATGGCGGGGCGGGACTTCCCGAGACGCTTTGCAACTTCATCCTGCGTCAGGTCATGTTCATCCATAAGTGTTCGGATGGCCGCTGCCTCTTCAAGTGCGTTCAGATTTTCACGCTGAAGATTTTCAATCAGAGATACTTCCAAAACCTGCTGTTCGTCCATTTCGCGGACAATCACGGGAACTTCATTCAGTCCTGCACGGCGTGCGGCACGGAAACGGCGTTCACCTGCAATGATTGAATATCTCTCGCCGACTTTGCGAACGATTATGGGCTGAACGATACCATGCTGCGCTATGCTGTTTGCAAGTTCAACAAGCTTCGCTTCGTCAAACTTTTTTCGAGGCTGATCCGAATTATTATCTATCAGATACACGGACAGAGTGTTGACGGCGGTTTCATTGGGCTCTTCATATCCGCCGAGAAGTGCATCAAGCCCTTTTCCGAGTCCTTTCATAACGTTAATTTCTCCGTTTCTCATTTTTTGCATTATCTGTTTAACTTCCGATTATTCGTTGTCACATTCGATAAGCTCTTCCGCAAGGCTGACATAGGCTTTTGCTGCATTGCATTTTGCATCATAAAGCGTTATCGGAAGGCCGAAACTCGGGGCTTCGCCGAGGCGCACGGAACGGGGAATAATCGTTTCATACACCTTGTTTTTGAAAAATTTTTTAACTTCGCCAACGACCTGCCCGGACAGATTTGTTCTTTTATCGTACATGGTCATAACAACGCCCTCAACATCAAGCACCGGGTTCAGGTTCATGCGAACCAAACGAACAGTGTTCATAAGCTGAGAAAGTCCCTCCAAAGCGTAGTATTCACACTGAATGGGAACAAGCAGCGTGTCTGCTGCCGTGAGAGCGTTAAGCGTTAACAGACCCAGCGAGGGAGGGCAGTCCGCAAAGATATAATCAAACTCATGCTGAATTCCGCGCAGCGAATTTTTAAGTTTTTGTTCACGCGCCATAAGACTCACAAGCTCAACCTCCGCGCCTGCAAGCTCGATTCGGGACGGAATAACTTTGAGAGTCGGAATTTTTGTGTTTACAATTATTTTTTCGGCATTAACACCGTTGATAAGCATATCGTAGACGCTGTACTCACATGCGTCTTTGTCAATACCGACGCCGCTTGTTGCATTGCCCTGTGGGTCGATGTCAACAAGAAGTACGCGTTTTCCCTGCTGTGCAACGCAGGCAGCAAGATTAACGGCGGTTGTTGTTTTGCCGACGCCGCCTTTTTGATTTGCGATGGCTATGAATTTTGCCATTATGGACCTCCGCACATGTTGTTTTAAACATATTATACACATTTTTTGCCTGCAATGCAATGCCGAATATGTGCTTTTCAATTGAAAATGTCAGTTTTTTCTCCTGAGTTATCGGCATTGCCGACTCGCTGCATGCAGCGGCAGTAATGTTTCACGGGAAACAAATGCCTTGAATGAATTAAATGCGCAAACAAGGTATTGGATTAAAAAATGCAGGAAAGGTATGTTTCACGGGAAACAAATGTTTCGCAGTGAACCTTTCTGCTTTGCACGGCGGAATCTGACGACTGCAAAAAAACGCCGCATGATGCAGCGTTTATGAAGGCTTGATATTAAAGCGGAAACTATTTTGTTATTATTCCGTTTGCATAGACGGGAACACAGTCCGTTGAATCCTCCGAAAGGCAGTAATCAACATCGCGCTCAAATCCGAGAGAAATCAGACGTGCGCAGTGGAATGTTTTGCGCAAATCGAAAGTCCCGCTTTTGAAGCTTTTGTAAAGATGTTCGCAGATAAGCGCAATATCGGTAAGCTCGAGGTCGCTGCAAAGCGAACGCAGGCGATTGATAATTGCACCGGCAGCGCAAAGATCATCGGCGGAGATCATGCGGTTTGTTCCGGAGCAGACAATCAGAATATTATCAGTGAAACCGGCAGCCTTTCTTGCAACTGCGGAACAGTTGCTGAGTGCACCGAGAAAAATATGCCGCGCATTGCGAACGCCGCAGATGGCGGCTGAGCCGTTTGAAGTGCTGATAATGACGGTTTTGCCGCCGACAGTTTCGCGATTATATTCGAACGGAGAATTGCCGATGTTGAATCCGGGCAGAATCAAACACCCACGTTCACCGCCGAGGACACAATCCTTTATACCGA
>CALAXO010000111.1 GCA_937894955.1 uncultured Clostridia bacterium | reverse complement strand
TTCGGGCATGGAAAAAGTCCGCCGTAATTCTATCAAAATTACGGTGGACTTATGGCGGAGTGGGTGGGATTCGAACCCACGGTACCGTTGCCGGTACACCTGATTTCGAGTCAGGGCCGTTATAACCACTTCGATACCACTCCGTATCTATCTCAAAGCAATTTTCTCTTTGATTCCGGTCGAATGGCTTTGGACGGAGCCTGAAAAAAGCCCGGAAAAAGGAGAGAAAACGCGGAGAGAACGACAGAAAATATTGAGTTGTGAATGCCTCAAAAGTCCTTATAAATCAAGGGTTCTGAGGCGGCGGGGTACCAAATGGCGATTCTGATTTCGAGTCAGTCCCGTTATGACCACTTCGATACATCTCCGTATTTATGCGAATCATTTTCGCACAACAGTATTATTATAGCGCAAATCCTTCGAACATGCAACCTGAATTGATCAGTCGGCCGTATTATATATTATTATTGTTGTAATCCTGCCCTGCTGCTTACACAGGTTATTATCAAAAACCTGCCGATGCATTTTACCGGAAAGGTTTGAATCGAGTCTTTCCGGCAAAAGTAATGAATCAAAGTGTTTCTGAAAGCTGTGCAATAATATCCCTGTTTGATATCAATCTTTCGTTCTTCGGTTCTTTTTCAACGGCTTTTTCGGCCATTATCAGTGCTTCTTTTTTTCTGCCCGTATAAAAATACCCCAGAGAAGCGTAATCATACGGAGCTGCGCCCCATGCTGCGGGTTCCGTTATGTATGTTTTCGGGCGGGTTTCAATTGCAAGAGCTTTAAGTGCAAAATACAGCGTACCTTCAAAATCCTGCCGTGAATATGCATTGCCCGCGAGTTCGATCCACGGTTCGCGGAGGTACGGTGCTTCCGCCGCCGCACGATAAAGCCAGCTTTCCGCTTCCGCAATATCATTCAGTGCCGTGCAGGCACGTGCAATAAAGCGCATCGATGCGCTCCGCTCATCCCGCAGGACAGCGGATTTCATTTCAAGATGTCTCTTCAAGGTCGCAATGCAATCATTCCATCTGCCGCAAAACAAGTATTCTCTGCCGAGATAATACATATTTCTGTCATTCTCCGGATTTTCCCGCACACTCATTTCCAGCAGAGGCAGGTATTGTGCGCGTGATTTTGATGCATCGGCAAGACGGTCAAGCTGAATGCCTTCTGCAATGATATGTCTGGGACTGCCTTCTCCCTTATATTCAAGAACTTCATGTACAGGGTTTACCCATTTAAAACCATGCCGCGCATGTATCTTATCAATATAGAACACCGTGTCTTCGCTTCCGTCCTCGTTGAAATTCCACGTACAGCGATAACGCAGCATGTCCGCGCCGTTTGACCACGCTTTTTCCGCCGCTGCACGCCATCCCGGATGCAGAACCTCATCGATATCCGTACAAACGCAGATATCTGCATCCTCCGGCACAAGTTCAAGCGACCTGTTCCGCGCCGAATCGAACCGCCATGGGGTTATTATTTCGCTTTGAACGTTTACCCCGTGCGCCTGAAGTATTTTAACGGTATCATCGCTTGACCCTGTGTCAAGAACATATACGGCATCCGCTTCACTCATCGACTCAGCCCAACGTGCGGCAAATTTTGCTTCATCCTTTGCAATTGCATAAACGCACACTTTACAGCCTTCCATATCGCTCCCCCGTTTCCCCTGCTTACGTTATCATTCCTCATATCGTTCACCGCATCATTGCAGCACATGGCACCGCTCGCTTCCGCGCTGCCGAGATGTTTCTTTCTTGCTGTTTGGTTTCGCCGCACCCAATGCCGGGCTTGTACACGGTTTGCTATAAAATATGAACATCACTGATAAACAGTTACAGGTTTTGAGCATTGCTGCCGAAAACAAAAACAACCCGCGATGCATGCCTTACATACATTACGAGCCGTTTTCTCTTTTCGGAGCAACCACCAAGTATTCGCTTGTTTACGTTTTTTGTGTCTGGAAAAGCACTTCCTGTTTTCAACGTTTCGGAAAGCAGCGAACCGACGGCGGAGCCGCCGTTAAAATAATTCAACTTCCAGCCTGTCAAACGTTACCTGTTCCATAAAATCATCCGGGCGAAACACGGTGTGTGAAAAACGAAGCAGCTCATTGACATGCTTATCAAGAATCACAGGACGTGAAAGGTTTAATTTTGAGCACAGCTCACAAAGAGCTTCGTGCCAGTCTTCCACTTCGGAAGCGTCTTTTTGCGGAATTTCAATAACATCCTGTTCCGTGGTTTTGTTGTTTTTTCGAACTCTTGCCCAGATTTTCATTTTATTTCTCCATGTTGTTTTTCTTGAAAGCTGCACAATGCCGCTGCACCGTTGAGCGATGTGATCCCGTTATCGACACAGCGGCTGCCGTCAAGCAGCCGCTGCGCAGGTTATTTTGTTATCAAACTTATCTAAGCTTGTGTTCAGTCATTCACGAACCAAATATACATCTGAAGCATACCGCTTTCGTTCACGCCCTTTGAGAAGCCGTAGAGTTTATACTGCTTGCCCGCTTCAAGAGGATGCCGGCGTGCTGCAGGATAGTGATCGTGATACTCAATGCTGATCGTATGCCCATCGTTAAGAGCAAACATCGCAACGAGATAATCATCATCATAAGTAATCTCTGTAACGGTTCCCTCAATTACGAACCCCCGAAGGTCGGTGATGTGAACAGGTTTTGACATCTCGCTGTAATCACCTTTCCAAACGGTGGGAACATATTCGTTAAACACCGGCGGACGTTCCACAAAGAACGGACGCGTGTAAACCGTTCCGTCCGCAAGGGTTGCGGTGAGCTGAAGCTCATAGCACTTCGCGGCGGTGGGAAGGTTTACAGAGAACCTGAAGTTTCCGTTTTCGTCAACCGTGGGCTGATCCTTAACGGTGCATTCCGCATCCTTGGGAACAACCTGAAGCACCGCTCCTGCGGGAACGGTACCGGTGATTTCAATTGAAGTTTCAACATTCAGAACTCGGGTATCGACTTCCTCGGGTATTGCGATTATGTCGGATGCGGTCAGCTGTTTGTTGACGGTCACCTTAAAAGTTCGACGCATGATCATGTATCCGCCGAGCTTGATTTCACCGACAATCCCGTATTCACCCTTGTCGAGCTTTGTTGTGTAGGTAAAGCTGCCGTCGGGCGCGGGCTGAACGGTTTCGTTGTTGATTGTGACAACAGGCGGATTGTTCTGAAGGTCTGTCTGAGTCAAGTCAACATGTCCTTTGATTTCGATAACGCCGTTGTCGCTCGTGATTGCTTCAGCCGTTTCGAAGGATGCATTAAGCGTCGGAACTCTGAGCGTTATGCGCGGAATTTCCAGTTTTGTCAGCGTTCCGTCCTCATTTTTGATGCTTACCGAGGGATAAATATCGCAGCTTTCTCCCTCAATCGGGGTTATCGGACGCAGACGGTCGGATGCAACATTGAAAGTTACATACCCTTTTTCGGGAACCTGCTGTTCGGTCTGTGCACCGGTGCTGTCCTCATAAACAAGGATAGAACCGGCTTTTGCATAAACAGTGATATAGTAGCTGTCCGGATTATTGGGGTTGACTATAACTTTGTTTGTTTTTTCGCCGCCGATGCTGATGTCGTTCAAAAGGGTGTATGCAATCAAACCGGCTGCAATTACAGCCGTAACAGCAAGCGCGATTACTGCAATACGCAGACCCGACGCACTGCCTTTTCCACGCCTGCGACCGCTTTTGCGGTTCACATCGCCAAATTCATCATGTGAAGTATCGCGTCTGCCCCGCTTTGCTCCGTGATCGTCACCCGTGCGGTCAGTGTTGAAATCGTCTTGCATGTCAGCCGAATCTTTGCCCTTTCTGTGCTGCTTCTTCGTGCGCCTGTTCCCGCGTTCACGGCCGTCGTATGCATCCGCATCACCGTAATCATCGGAATCATATTCGTCGTCCGGGGTTGACTGTCTTTCCGTGCGGGGCTGCTGCCTGCGTGCGTTTACGGAATCGTTATCCCACGGAAGTCTGTCGCCGGCGAATGCGCCCTGTGCATTCTGCGCACTGCGGTTCGCCCGTTCCGCTCCGCTCGAACTGTTTGCTCTGTCATTTTTCAGTGAACCGGCAGCGTTTTGGCGGTTATTGTTTTGGCGGCTTGCGTTCGGACGCCTCTGAACTTCGTTCCAATCATCGACATCGCATGAGAACTGTCTTTCAAGCTCATCAAGATCGCTGTCAGTGTTTTGATTCATGTCCGCAGAATTATTGTTTTGCGCGGCATTTCGCCCTCCGAAAGAAAACCTGATATCCTTGTTTTCATCAACGAAACCCCAAGACGGGGTATCATCATCGCACTGCGGCTCCGAGCGCAGGGGAACTGCGCAATTCTCGCATACTTCGGAATACTCGGGATTATCGTGGCCACAATTTCTGCATTTCATTCGCGTCACCTCCGGTTAATATACAAAAAAACACCTTGCAGAGCTCCTTCGAACTCTGCACCTTATTATACCAATTGCGGTTTGCTCTTTACAATAGATTTTTGACTCAATTTGAAAATAAATTGTGACTTTTTTCGGTATTTTATATCATACTCCGTATTCCCGCTCCGTAATTGTCTTCCGCAGGAACAATTATGTGTTTTCAGCAGCCCGTCGTGCTTTTTAACCGAATGTATTTTTCTTCGATTTATGTTATAATATTGCGATACGGCCGATCTCCGCAGCACGCGGGGTTTCAGATTGGAGGGATTAACATGGTTGAACAAATTCTGCCGCATGAGAGCAGCGTTTTAAACAAGCTGCCGTTTGCAGATGCACATTGTGATTTTTTGTACGGAATGACATATTATGGTTATGATATCCAAACCGTTTCCGGGCATCAGAGCATGAGCCTTCGGAACATGACGGCAGGCGGAGTGAAACTTCAGTTTTTTGCCGCATGGATCGACATGCTGTTGAAGCAGAACCCGCTGAGCCAATGCCTTAACATGATAGATTCCTACTATCGAATGCTTGAATCGAATCCGTGTTTTGTGCCGTTCTCCCGTGATTTTGACGCAAGTCAAAACAAAATTGCAACAGTGTTGACCGTTGAAGGCGGTGAAGCTGTCGAGGGCAGCGTTGAAAA
>CALAXO010000110.1 GCA_937894955.1 uncultured Clostridia bacterium | reverse complement strand
GGTTCATCAAGGATAATGAACGGCGAATCCTTGTACAATGCGCGTGCAATGGCGATTTTCTGCGCTTCACCGCCGGAAACGTCAACGCCTTCAGTATCAACGCTCTTATAAAGGTACGTGTCAAGTCCGTGCGGCATTTTTGCAAGCTTCTCGCCGAACCCTGCCTTGTTAAGACAGTCGAGCACACGTGCGGCATTGTATGTTTGGCTTGCTGCAACGTTCTGCCCGAGGGGAAGTGCCAGAAGTTGGAAGTCTTGAAATACCACGGAGAATATCTTCATGTAATCATCGTAACGATATTTTCGAATGTCGATGCCGTTGAGCAGTATTTCGCCTTCGGTCGGGTCATACAGGCGGCAAAGCAGCTTTATGAAGGTTGTTTTGCCGCTGCCGTTCATTCCGACAATCGCAAGACGGCTGCCCACTTTGAATTTCATGTTCACATGGCGGAGCGCATACGCTTCACTGCCGGGATACTTGAACGACACATCACGGAATTCAACATCAAACTGACCATCGCTGCGCTTTTCGGTTGTGAGGCTGCCCTGATACATTGTGTTCGGAGTATCCAAAAGGTCAAACACCGTGTCAAGGAAACTTGAATTGATTCGCATCACGCCGATGCACTTCATCAGTTCCGAGAAGCCTCCGAAAAAGCTTGTTACCGAACCGATATACTGCGTTGCGGTGCCGAGACCGAATGCGCCCGCCCACGCCTTTATGCAAACAAGCAGATAAATCAGACCGGTCAGAAATGCGGACACGCAGCTTGAAAGCGCAATGAGCAGTCCCATGGGTCCCTTTGCATATTGTGCAAAGGTGGATTTCATGCTGAATGTATTGTTCTTTTCAAGGTAATACTCAGCAATGGCCTGCTGCTTATAAAAGCGCATATCCGCCATTCGGGCTCTGTTGGAGGAGGCGCTTGAAAAATAACCGAACACGCGGTTGCCGAAAGTGCCCTGTTCATCGTTGCGTTCCCAATAGGAGTTGCCTTTTGTTGCGCAGACGGGTGCAGCAAGTGCAGCCGCAAACAGAAGGGCAATAAAACCGACGGTGAAGAGCGGGGAGTTCAGAAAGCCGAGCCCGGATGCCTGAGGAATCTTCGCAAAGAACAAACCGAGGGAAAGTCCGATGCCGCCGAGGATCTGAAACAGTGCATTGCAGCCGGAGCGAAAGATTTCAATCGATTGCATAAGGCCGTATCCGGTGAAGTTCTGGCTTTGCCATATCTGCGATTGAAGCTCGTAAATGCGCTGGCTGTCAGCATTCGGAAAATCCATATCGAGCATTTTTTTGCCGAATACGGACTGCATCTTGGCATAAAAAGTGGATTCCTCCGCTTCGCGCCAATGCTGCAAAATCGCATTGAGCAGCATTATCCCGGCGGTTGCGCCGAGCGTCAGCAAAACCCAATTGCGGAGTGCGGCAGGGTTTCTGCTGCCTGCAAGCTCATTCAGCAGCTGAGCCGAAAACCAGATCGTCACAAGCGGGCTTGCGGCGGCTGTGAATGCGCTCAAAAATATCGAAACAAATGTTCCTTTGCAGGGTTTGAACAGTATTTTCCATGCGCGCAAATTGTTTTTGAACGCAGCGGCGAAACTTGTTTTTTTGTTGGTATTGTTACTCATTTTCACTCACTCCTTTCATTTGATTGCGGCGTCGGGAGAACCGTCTGACGTGCCGTCCTGATTGTCACTGCGGTAGTACTTGCTTTGAACTTCAAACAGATAGGCATAGCCTCCGCCGTTTTTCAAAAGCTCGTCATGTGTGCCTTCCTCGGCAATTTTTCCGCCGTCAACAAAAATGATTCTGTCGCAAAAACGCGTTGAGGCAAGGCGGTGAGAGATGAAGAACGAGGTTCGTCCGTGCGTCATATCATTGTATTTTTGATAGATGTCATTTTCTGCAATCGGGTCAAGTGCAGCGGTAGGTTCGTCAAGCACGAGTATCGGTGCGTTTTTATACAACGCCCTTGCAAGCATGAGCCTCTGCGTCTGCCCGCCGGAAAACTCAACTCCGTCCTTAAACACACGCCTGCCGAGATGCGTTTCAATGCCCTTGGGGAGTGATTGGATTTTTTCGGTCAGACCTGCCTTATCAATGCACTGCCAAACGCGGGCTTCATCGATTCCGTCAACACATTGGGCAACGTTTTCCTTAACGGTGACGTCAAGCACGGAGAATTCCTGGAAAACAGCCGAAAAGAGCGCGTAATAGTCGTTGCGGTTAAACTTGCGGATATCTTCTCCGTTAAGCAGTACGCGTCCTTCGGTCGGGTCAAGAAAACCGCACACAAGCTTCACGAGCGTTGTTTTGCCTGCGCCGTTAAGACCGACAATTGCAAGCTTTTCACCCGGATGAACGGTCAGATTAATGTGAGAAAGCGTGTCTTTATCCGCTTTCGGATAGCGGAAGGAAACATCATCGAGCCTGATTTCGTATTGTTTGTTCGGTTCAAAAGCGATTCTTTCGCCGCCGTTAAGGTCGAAAGGCTCGTTCCAATCAAGAAATTCGCGAATCGTGGAAATATCAAGGCTCTGCTTGTGCATTACGGAAAGCTTATCAAGAATCTCAACGACCCACTGTGCAAAGCCGCTCAGTGCCGCAAAGTACAGAAGAAATTGGGAGGCAGGCAATCCGTTTTTGACGGTGATTCCGATAAGAAACGCATAAGCGATGCCGTTGCGCAAAAAAGTCAGAACGATATCAATGATATTTGCCCAAATATATTTGCGCTCGCGCTTTGCACAAAACGCACTGTACAGGCGCATTGTGCTGCCCCAAAGATCTTCCAGCCAGCCGCGCAGGCCGAACATGCGGATATCCTTAGCAAACTCGCGCGATGTTGCGGTTTTGTTTGCGTATTCGATTCTTTTTGTAAGCTCAAGCTCCTCGCTGCGATGAAGATAGCCCCATTCGTTGATTCGTTTGCTTGCAAAATAGCTGACAGCCGTTGTTGCGGCAACAAGTGCGGCAAGCCAAAGGTTAAGGTTCGTCAGCAAAGCAAGATAGACGACAAAGCCGATACATGACGTCATCAGATCCGTCAGAGTCGTCCAGATGGCTTCGGATGACTCTGAGTTGCCGGCGCAGGCAGCACTTGCCTTTTCTCCGAGGGCAAGAAAATCCGTGTTCAAAAGGTTCGGATAGGATGTTTCGGCATATTTGCGGGAAATGCTGAGATAGATTCCCTGGCTCCGAACGGCGATTCTTCCGAACAGCGCATTCGTATCAACATAGGACCGAAGCCCGGAAAGCAGCATGAGCACCAAGGCAAATGCCGCAATTGTGAAAACAACACTGCCGAGGGATGCGGAAAGCTCGATTTTGTTCAGAATTGCAGGTGCAATAAGCAGTTCGGCAACGCTTTTGCCTGCGCTGAGCAATGCAAGCACGATACAGAGCGGGAAAACACTCTTTGCGTACTTTCGGGATGTGCGCAGCATGAATCCCGTGTTCTGCCAAAGATTGTACTTCGGTTTCGGTGCTTTTTTTGCGCCGGGTTTGGATTGAGTTTCTTTTTTTGTTCTTTTGTCCATTGTATCAACCGCCTTTCAGCTTTTTGATGTTTGCATTATAGCCGAAATTCGTTCGAGCTGCATATTTAGGGGACGAATTGTTGATTGGCGGGGACGAATTGCAGCCTTGCCGCCGCAGAAGGCGGGCGGAGTAAGGCTCTGCGTGATGTGAAGCAAAAAAACACCCGAATGCAATGCTGCATCGAATGTGTGAAAAAGATAAGTGAAAATACAGGCAATTATTCCTGCGGAAGAAGTATTTCCGCAGTGAACGCTCCGTCTTCGGAGTTAAAGCTCAAATATCCGTCATGCTTTTCAACGATGGTTTCAATGCGGGAAAGCCCGAGGCCGTGTCCCAAACCCTTTGTTGTTGCAAAAACGCGGCCGAGTTTGCCGAGCTTTTTTTGAGAGGTGAAATTTGTGAACGAGATATAGAGCCGGCTGCCCTTCATGTCCATATAAACACGGATGAGCCTGTTTTGCGGCGGGAGAGCCATGCTTGCATCGATTGCATTGTCGAACAGATTTTCGAGAATGCAGCACAGGTCAATTTCGGATATTTTAAGTTTCACGGGAATATGTGCATCAACGCGGACATCGATTTCCCGTGCTTTTGCAAGTGAAACTTTGCTGTTCAAAATTGCATCCGCCATGGAGTTTCCCGTTCGGATCGAACTGTCAAGAATCGAAAGGTTCGTATCGAGCTCGTTGAGATATTCCCTTATTCCGACAATATCATTGTTTGCGGCAAGAAACTTGAGCGTTTGAATATGGTTGTGATAATCGTGCCGCCATCCGCGCATTTTTTGATACATGTTTTCAACTTCGCGATAATGCGTCTCAATAAACTCATTTTGGTCGGCTTCAAGCTGCCTGTCATAATGCTTTTTTAAAATGCACTTTAAAAGGCTTTTCATCGATTTCACTCCGTATATATGGAAAATTTGTTTCACAAGTGCGCAATTATCGCACGGTTAAGCGGTTCGTATGCGCCGCGGGGAAGGGGAAGCACGGTTCCGTCCGAAAGCTGAACCTCGGTTTTTGTAACGCGTGCAACGAACTTAAGGTTTACGATAACGGCTCTTCCGATGCGATGAAAACCGCTGCCGAGCTCCTGCTCAAACTCGCTCAATGTGCGCTTGACCGTGTATTCGTGCTTTGCGTGAACGGTGACATAGTTGCGAAAAACTTCAAGGTAGTGTATCTCGTATATCGGTATGCGAAGCATTTCGCCGCCGCTCTCAAAGCATATGCAGCGTTCGTTCTGCATGATTTTTTGAGCCGCTCGGTTCAAAACGGAGAAGAATTTTTCCTTGTTGAGCGGTTTCATGAGATAATGCAGTGCGGCAACATCATAGCCCTCGGCAATATAATCCGAATAGCCGGTGATGAACACGATTTGAACAGCTTCATTTTCGCGGCGAACCTTGCGCGCCGCCGACACACCGTCCATCCCGCTCATTTCAACATCAAAAAGCAGGATGTCGAAAGCTTTATACTCGTCGTAACGAAAAAGAAAGCTTTCGGCGGAAGGGAAAACCTCAATCTCAACATCCGCACCGCGCTGTTTGCTCCATTCGAGCAAAAACGACTGCACGAGTGCTGCATCGGTTTTGCTGTCGTCGCATATTGCAATGCTGTATTTCATACTCATACCTCCGAGGAGCTCCGAAGCCACTGCATCTATTGTACCAAAAAGAAGCATCATCCGCAAGCAACCGTTGCTTGACATCCGCAAAGGCGACAACGGCAAATATCTTTCACGGAAAGAAGGAGCTGCGTCGGGGGCCATTTTGCTCAGAGCATTCTTTCGCCGTCAACAAATACGGCTTTAAGGTTTAAATCCACGTCAAACACAGCAAGATCCGCAGCACGGCCGCACTCAAGTCCGAACGGAGCGGAATTGCCGAAAACGGAAGCGAAAGGTGCATACGATGCGGCAAAGAATGCATCGGACGGCGAAATGCCGAACGAAACAGCGTTGCGAACCGCATCGGCAAGGGATATTGCAGAACCCGCAAGTGTGCCGTCTGCAAGAGCGGCGCATCCGTCGGACAAAACGAATTCCTGCCCGCCCAAGGTGTACCGACCGTCAGGCATTCCTGCGCAGCGCAGCGAATCCGATATCAGGCAGGTTTTTTTGCCGAAGACTCGGAAAACTCCGCGAACAACGGCCGGATGAACATGCAGCCCGTCACAGATAAGTTCAACGGGAATTCCGAGATCTGCTGCCGCGCCCGCAATACCGGGAGAACGGTGCAGGCAGTCGTTCATGCCGTTGAAAATATGCGTAACATGGGAGGCTCCGGCTTGAAATGCGGCAATTGCCGTGGTGTAGTCAGCCGCACTGTGGCCTTCCGAAACTGTGCAGCAGCCCGAAACGCTGCGAATGAATTCAAATGCACCGGGCAGTTCGGGCGCAACGGTGACGAGTTTTATCCGACCGCCGCTTGCGGCATTAAGTCGATGAAACAATGCTGCATCGGGCGCAAGAAGATTGCATTCGGCCTGCGATCCGCGCTTACTGCTGCTGAGAAAAGGTCCCTCAAGATTTATGCCGATGCATTTTGCGCCGGCAAGGTGATGCAGCTTCTTCGGAGTGCGCTTGATAAATTCCGCGCGCATACGGCAGAACTCATCGATTGAACGCATGGCGGCAAAAAGCTCCTCTGTACATAAAGTCATTGTTGTTGCAAGGAAAGAGGTTACGCCTTGGCTGAGATAGTATCGCGAAAGGCGGAAAAGCGGGGAATTGAGCGGAAAACTGTCGATATCAAACCCATTACATTCATGAATGTTACATTCGTGGATATCGTTCAATGCGCTTCTGTCCGAAAAATCCGCATCCGAAAAATCTGCGCCGCATGCCCCGTGCGTGTGGATATCAAAAAGTCCGGGAACAACAAAGCCGCCGTGCGCATCGATCGTTTCGCATTCGCAATCAGATGCACAGGAATCGTTGCTTCGGCGCAATGCAGTTATTGTGCTGTCAAACTCGATACTCCCCGTTTGCAGTCCGCAGGGGAGCAGAAGGAAGGCATTCTTGATAAAAAAACGTTTCATTGTATTAAATATTGACCTTAGCCGATGAATGTCGAAATTCGCACGCTGAATTCAAAATAATTATTTATTCTGCATCATCTGCGCAAGTCCGATTTTTGCACTGTGCAGAAGCAGACGAAGAGCCTGCGAAACGGATTTGCGGGTTTCTTCATCCATGTTTTTGAGCGAACGGAGCATTGTTTTCACGCAAACAAACCAATTTTCCGAAATATCTCGGAGTGTCTTTGCGTTTGTATCCTGCATAACGGCGTATACGGTATCAACAAACTGCTCACGCTGCCTGTTGTCCATTCCTGCGAGCCAATGCTTGAGCGTGAAGTCGATAAACATGCTGCTGTTGTTGACCTTTTCAAGATAGGTGAACTTGTCGCACAACAGTTCCCATGAGTAAATATCGTGCTGCATAATCCCGCTTTCGGTACTGTGAATGATTGTATACTTTTCTTCATGACCGAGAAGCATTCCGACTGCGGAACGAAAGTGTTTACAAGCACGCAGATGCTTTTGTAGCTGTCCGAATTCAAAACATCTTCCGTGAAGCCCGGTCCGTCATAATTATAAATATGGGTGATTCGGCGGCGGGCAGCCTGTTCGCAAAAAGCGGAAGCATAAACGGCGAGGTTGCCGCCTTTTGAGTGGCCGCCGACGGTTATATCGCCGCCGTTTGAAGCGGCAATACGGTTCAGATAGTCAACGGCATTGCTTTGGGCAGGAACGGGACAGACAAAACACATGTTGAAATCCTCCTTCCAACCGACAAGTGTGCTGTCGGTTCCGCGAAAAAAAACATACAGCTTGTTCTTGCTCGGGCGGAAGGTGACGGCGGAAAACTGAGTTTGCGTTGCGGCATCAAAAAGGTATGAATAGCCGAATAGCTCAATATCTCGAAATCGGCGGCTGTTTAAAAGCATTTCAAGCAGTTTTGCATCGTTTTCCTTGCGCAGAGAGCCCGGTTTTTTTATGTTCAGCGAAATAAGCGCCGCTGCGGCATCCGCAATGGTGACGGAAACAGGGGAGTCACAGGGCATGATAAGCTCAAACGGCAAATAGCTCAGCCGTGCAAAAACGGCACCGTCAACCTCGTTGAAAGGACTGACGGAGAGGGGAAGGTCGCCGCGCCATATGAGATAGTCAAATATGTTTGCCAATATTAATCAAAACCTTTCCAAAGATTCGGCAATAACCGCTTAACGGAGCAACAACGGATAAAAAGCGGACAAAACGTGAAAAACAACTGCAAACCGTTGCGCACTTCAGAACTTTTGGGTTATCCGCTGACGAATGTATTTCAACTAAACCATTGTCGAAACTCCGCAATTGAATTATAATGTAACCGACGGCAAAAGGTCAAGCCCTGTGCCTGAATTTGCCGCAAAACAGCCGAAGGCCCCGTGCTGCGGCGGAGTTAAAACGGATACGGAGAGAAATATGATTCTTGAAAATGTCGAAAAATACATAATTTGGCTCTTCTTTTACAGTGTGGCAGGTTGGATTTACGAAAGCACGTTGTGTTCTGTTCGTGCGCATAAGTTCATTAACCGCGGTTTCCTTAACGGTCCGTACTGTCCGATTTACGGCTGGGGGGCAATGCTCGACATTCTGATACTCGGAAAAGTTCAAAACCCTGTGCTGCTGTTTTTCCTCGGTGCAATTGTAACGTGTTCTCTGGAATATTTCACCTCGTACATCATGGAAAAACTCTTTCATGCGCGTTGGTGGGATTATTCAAAACGCAAATTCAACATTAACGGACGCGTCTGCCTGCTCGGTGCGGTTGTGTTCGGAGCATTTTCGGTAATTTTGATAAAGCTTGTTCATCCGCTTGTGTCCGATGTTACGAACAGCCTCCCCCGTGCTGCACTGCATTGGCTTGCGGCGGTGATGTTTGCAATAATCGCGGCGGATGAATGCATCACAATCGGCGGCATTGCGGGATTTAATAAAAAACTTAAGGAGCTCGCCGCAGCGATAGAGAACGCAAAGGCAGATGCAGGACTCAAACTGCACGACAAGGGCGGGCTCGGAAGTGAAGTGTACAACGCTGTTCATAATGCAACGGCTGTGTTTGTTCAAAAACTGAATGCGCAGCAGCGGCGCATACTTGCGGCGTTCCCGAAACTCCGAACCATTTCACATAACGATATTCTGAATGATGTTCGCAGGCTGATTACCGATGTTGAAAATCGACGCAGGAAGAACAGAAACAAACATAACGACTGACAAGTGAGCTTGCAGCAGCCTGCGGAGAAAATGCAGCTCTTCCGGGTGATGCGGGCGGCAGAACAAAAATGCAGAATAAGAATAAATAAAGGAAAGGGCATAAAAAATGAAAGTTCTGATAATGAGCTGCGATACCGGGGAAGGGCACAACAGTGCGGCGCGTGCGCTCGTGGGTGCCTTCAACAGACGAAATATCGATTGCACTTTGATTGATCCGCTGATATTCCGCGGACGCAAAGCAAGTGAAATTGTCTCTGCTTCCTACACTGCAATGCTGAGAAAAGCGCCGGCGCTGTTCGGGATTATTTATAAAGCAGGCGATATTTACAGTTCAACAAGAATAGTGTCCCCTGTTTATTATGCAAACTCAAAGTATGCTCCCGGTCTGCGTGAGTATATAGAGGATAAAGGTTTTGATGCCGTTGTTTCAACGCATCTTTTTCCGATGGAAGCGTTGACGGCAATCCGAAAAAAGGGTGGATTCAACATTCCGTGCTATGGTGTGCTTACGGATTACACCTGCATTCCGTTTTTCGGCGAAACAAAACTGGACGGGTATTTTATTCCGCATGAGGAGCTGCGCGATGAAATTGCAAAATGCGGAATACCGAAAGAGAAGCTGTTCGCAACAGGCATTCCCGTAAGCAAAAAATTCACTGTACACGAATCAAAAGCGGCGGCAAGAGCGGCACTCGGGCTTCCGGCGGACAAACCCGTTATGCTCATCATGAGCGGGGGCGTCGGCTGCGGAAACATCCTTGAGCTTTGCGACACGCTTGAGCGGTGCAGCAGCGGGGATTACCTTGCGTGCGTTCTGACGGGGCATAACGCTTCACTGAAGCAGAGCATCGATGAACGATTTGCTTCGGCAGGGCGGATAAAAACCGTGAGTTTCACAAAACAGGTGAATCTTTACATGAATGCGGCGGATGTAATGCTGTCCAAGCCCGGAGGACTGACAAGCACGGAAGCCGCTGTTGCAAACGTCCCGCTCGTGCAAATGCTGACATATGCGGCTTGCGAAGCAAAAAATATTGCTTTTTTCACCTCTCACGGACTTTCGATACGTGCTGCGGATGAGCGGGAAGCGGTTTCGGCAATGTGGAGCTTAACGGACGACAAACAAAAGGCGGAAAAAATGCGTTCAATGCAGCGCGCCTGCATAAACCCGAATGCGGCGGACGATATTGCGGCAAAGGTGGCTGAAGGATGGATATAAGTTATTTTGCACGGTGTGCGGCATATGCGGCGTTCGGCTTTGCCTGCGGCGGAGTTATGTTTTGCAGATTCATGCCGCTGCTGCTCGCAAAAAAAGATATAACAAAGCTCAGCTCGGACGGGAATCCCGGTTCTGCAAACGTATTTATAAATTGCGGGATACCGCTCGGGCTGCTGTGCCTGTTTCTTGATATGTTCAAGGGTTTCATGCCCGTGCTTCTTGCGGAAGAAAACTATGATGTTCGTCGATTGTCCTTTGCGATTCTGATTGCCGCCCCGGTGCTCGGTCATGCGGTTGCCCCGTTCGACCGTTCAAAGGGCGGCAAATGCATTGCAACAGCTTTCGGCGTCCTGCTTGCGCTGATTCCGCAAACAAAAATCGTGTTCCTGCTTGCCGGGTTATATATACTGTTTTCAACTGCAATCAGGATTTCTCCGAATCGTGTGCGCAGCATAGTAACGTTCGCACTGTTCGGAACTTTTGCCGCCGTGATGCTGCTTTTAAAACAGCGTGCACCGCTCGCGATAGGATGTCTGCTGGTTTCTTCAATTGTAATTGTGAAACATTCAAAACTCTTTTGCTCGGACGAATGTACCGAAGAGGGCAACGCCGTAAGCGAGGACGACGGAAACAAGGCAAAAATATAAAACGAGAAAAAGTGAGATGCGAAATGCAGCTTCACAGCTGAGACGTGCCGGCAAATCTGAATGAACGGTGAACAACTTGAAAATGCATAAATATGCCATAAAATGTCATCAGACTATAATAAGCTGTAACGAACCCGTATATGAACAGAGGTAAACTGAAAAATTACTCCTGCTTAAGCCGATTATATGTCATCTATAATCAAAATTCAAGTCTTTTAATGTGTTATTCAGATTATATGCGTTCGGGATTTGATGCTGTTCGTTCTTTCGACATAATATGACGGTCATTTGTGAAAATATACCAAAAAAATACTCAATCCCCATTGACATGATAATATAAGCATGGTATCATATGCTTGTACCAAAGTATTGGCATAAAACATATCCACAAGGAGCATACACATCATGTACGGAAAAAACATCAGTCAACTCAGAACCAGATTATTCATCGCACTCGCAATTGCAGCAATTGCAGCCATTGTAATGGCAGTCGCAACGTTGTCGGACGGAGGAACGAGCGTCGGAGGAATGATTTTCACGCTTTTGTTGGCTCTGCCGATACTCTTCCTTGAATTCTACGGCCTTTTAATTGCACCCAGGCTTTGGTTGGATTATTATAAAGCCGGCTTTAAGGGAATTGGGGCATGTATTGTGGGCGTAGCGGCAGGCAGCATTTTCCTCGCCATATGGGGCATTATCAAAATGATGTTCGGCGGATTGGTCTGCGCCGTAAAGTCTCTGGCAGTCGGAGCGCAGGGAACAGCTTATGTAATCAAGAACCGCGGCATGGCGCAGTAAAACATGTCATTACACAGGCTTCAACGATGAAAAATCATTAACCGTGTCGAACGGGAGGTAACTATGCAAACCATGTCAGATGAGTTGCTTCAACCGCTGCGGGCGTACAAAAACGTACTTAAAAAGCGTCACGAGGTATACACGCGCGATCTGTTTGAAGAACTTATTAAAAAATCCGGAATAGACGTTTCCGAAAACCACAGAACAGTTCAGGCATATAATGAGGAACAGGAAAAAATAAAGAACATTGCCAAAAAGCTGTCGAAACTGCGCACGCTGCGCACGCTTATGATATTTTTGGTTGTTGCAGGCGCAGTTGAAATTATCGGCTGCATTGTCCAAAAATCATATCCGTGGATAGCTTTGGGTGCAGCGATCGCAGCGATTGCAATTTATGTTTGGGTAAAAGTGCTGAATCCGAAGGTCAAGAGCGGAGATGCGCTTAAAGCCGAATATGAAGCGAGGGCGAAGCAGCTGTTGGATAAAGCTTGGGAGCAAATGGCTCCGCTGAATGCGCTGTTCGACAGTGACATGACACGGCAGCTTGTTCAAAAAACTATTCCCATTGTTAAAATGGACAGAAATTTTACCGTTGCAAGATATGCACAATTGCGCAAGGAATTCGGGTATGCCGAACAGGAAGCATTTGAGCAGATTTCAACAGTTTCTGCCGTATCGGGTGAAATTCAGGGTAATCCGTATATTATCGAAAGGTACCTTTGCCAAGCGATGGGAACCGAGGTCTATACGGGTGAGCTTTACATCGAGTGGACGGAATATTACACGGATTCCGACGGAAACGAGTGCAGAATCGATCGATCCGAAACGCTTCATGCGTCCGTAACAAAGCCTAAGCCGTATTACTATTATGAAACTATGCTGACATACGGAAATGAAGCAGCACCAAATCTGAGCTTTTCACATGACAGAACCCACGCAGAGAGAATGAGTGATAAGCAGCGGGCCCGATATATCAAATCCGAAGCCAAGCGTATTCAGAAGCTTGCGCGCAAGGATTTGGCAAAGGGCAATGCAAGCTTCACGCCCTTGGGCAACGATGAATTTGATGCATTGTTTAATGCAACGGATCGCAGCAACGAAATGGAGTTCCGGCTTTTGTTCACACCGATGGCGCAGCAGAACATGATTGAGCTCATGACGGATTCCGATTACTACGGCGATAATTTCAATTTCCGTAAGCACAAAATGATTAATACCGTAGCGGCCGAACATGCCGATTCATGGTGCATGGAAACAAGCACCGGCAGGTATAAAAACTATGACATAGATGCATCACTTGCGAGCTTTGTGAATTTCAATACCGAGTGGTTCAAGTGTTTCTATTTCCAGTTTGCGCCGCTGCTTTCGATTCCGCTGTACCAGCAGCACAAATCGCATGAATTTATATACAGGCGCAGCAGCGTTGACGAAAGCAACTACACTCCGCACGAGGCTGAAATTCTTGCAAACTGCATCGGGCAGCGAGTGTTCCAACACGTGGATTCCGCAACGCAGGCAATTCTGAAAACACAATTTGTGCGTGCTGAGAACGACAGCGATGTTGTGAACGTGACAGCACATTCATTCCGAGCGGATGAACGCTGCGATTACGTTTCAGTTTTCGGCGGTGACGGGCATTGGCACGATGTCCCGGTTTATTGGTATGAATATATTCCGATTTACGCAAGGAATGCAATGGAGATGCGCGAACTGGGATTAAACGATGCGGAATTTGCCGGCAAAAAGAGCGAAAAGGCATTTGCCGACTATCTTGATTCACATGTTAACCGATGCGCTTATTGTGACGGTATCTTTGCAGGAACATTAGCGGGCGGGCATCGGATAACGAATATATAACTAAATTACACGGAGGAACAAAAAATGGCAAACCCACTCGGCGGACAGAAGGACAATATCAGCAGGGAAGGAATGAATATCTACGTAAAGCAGAAGGAAATTCCAATCACTGTAGGAATCGGTTCGAAATTGTTTGAAATCTGGATGTGGCTTTGGGGCGTGATCCCCGCAATAATCTGCTTTGCGGCGAAAACCCCGATTTACATCCCTGTCATTGCGCTCGTTGTCGGTGCATTGCCCGGCATAATCTTTCAGGTAAAAAAGGTTAAGGCAAAAAATGCGCTCGACACGCAGATGCAGAAAATTCAGCATGATGCTTCCCTTGTAGGCAACTACTACCAGAAGAAACTTGCAATAATTCAGGACCTTGTGAAAATTGTCGATAAATCAATCGATTTCGACAAGAGCACTTATGAAACAATCGCCGCGTATCGCGGCGGAAGCACGCCCCAAAGCGGTGCGCAGCTCAACGAATATGCTCAAAATGTTGATACACTTTCAAGAAATATCAACATTGCGTTAGAGAATTATCCGAACCTTGAGTCTCACAGGCATATCGAGGATCTCATGCAGCAGGTGAAATACCTGAACAGCGAGATAGTTGCGGCGCGAGAAGTGTATAACGACTCGGTATATATGTGGAACCGTATGGTTTATCGCTGGCCGACGCTGATGATAGTTGCGGCCAAAAACGGCTACACAACAATGATACCGTTTACTGCGGATGCCGATGTTATCGAGCGGGCAAGCGGTTCCGTACTTTAAGAGGCGCGGCAAAACTCTCGATTGCATCATATAATGCGGCACACATTACGCAGCCGCATTCAGCTTTAGACTCTGCAATTCCCAACATACCCATATTCACTCCCATATAAGAACAGCGAAGGAGTTGCTGCAAAAGACAAGTTATGTCTGCAGCAGCTCCTTTCGTGGTTCGGCGGTGAATAAATTTGACTTGCTTTGCTTTCTGCGGTCAAAGTCAATACGATTGTATTCAATCAGCTTTCGGGAAAACTTTGCTTATTTGAACAGCTGATTACAATGCAGGACGGCACGTAGATTCCGATGAATGGTATTCTGAGCATTGAGGGAGAAATATTCTCAATGCTTGTGTAATTCCGGTTTGCATACCGCAAAATTTATAATACGAAGCAGGTGCAGCGCAAACCCGTACAGCCGTTCTATGCTTTGCTGCGAAAAACAATAGTATGCAGATTGTGAAAAATACAAATCACATTGTTTTCACTGCGCAATTAACTGATTTTTTGTTTACTTTTGGACAGATTAAATATTCGCAAAAGCAGCAAAAAACGGACAACCCTTTGCGGGCTGCCCTTTTGCTTTTGAAACTGATGTTACAGTCCCCGCTGCGTCTCTTTCAGCGCAGCGATATCATCAGTGCGCTGTCGCTTGCTGTCGCACTGTCGAAATAAGCGATTGCACGGCACCGATGCTCTCTGCATATCACCACGTTTGCTGCTGAAGTGAGGTCATATCCTGTTTTGCGGTTTGAAGCTCCTGAACCTTTGCGGGCTTGGTTTTATACATATTGCGCTGCTTCATCTGTTCGAATACGGCGAGTTGATCCTCGGAGCATTCGGTCATGCAGTTGATAAGCAGGCTGCGCAGGTTTTCACAGCCGGACTCGGTGCAGTTGCTTGCATACTGCTTTACGGCGTCCCTTTCCGAATGGAGAAGGTCGGTAAGAAGTTCCTGTTCGCTCATGGAAGCATTGTTGGTTTTCTGATTGTTCATGCCTGTATTCCTCCTCAGTTATTGCCGTTCAGATAGCCGTGAAGCGTATCAAAATGCCTGCGGTGGTGCTCAGCGGCGTTTTCCGCCATACGCCTGAGCGCGGGGTCGTTAAAATACCCGGCATAAACAGTGCATTTTTTAAAGAGCAACGCTTCGGAATACATTTCATCCTGCAGGATGGAAAGATCCTTTGTGTCGATTGAGGAGGCCGCTTCGGTGTTCCAATTTGCCGAAGAGGCTGACTGATTCCCGGAACTCGCCGAACCCATTGAATGAGACGGGTTTGAGTTGAAAAAGGAATCGAAACTGCTGCCGGAATTGCTGCCGTTCTGTCGATTCTGCATAATAATATCCTCCGTGTGTTTTTTTGCGGTTGAACGACCTGAAACAAGCCGCTGCCCGCCGTTCGTTAGTATGCCCAAAAAGGCGGCATTGCTATGCGCAAAAGAAAATGCCCATGCACATCGGGCATAAGCATTTTTCAAATGGCAAATATTTATTGAAATCCAATCTTAATCGGAAATTAAACAAAGAATTTCTTTTTAAGCGATTCCTGCATGGGTTTGTTTATCGCAATGATGATTAATCCCATTCCGAGAATAAAGCATCCGAACAAGGGGAAGTATGACCAGTTGAGCTGAAACACTGTTTTTTCGGAAAAGGCAATATTTATCATCATTTCCAAAAATGTCATGTAAATTCCGTGTGCGATAAGTGCGCCGCCGAAGATGTAAAGATGTCCGCGGCGAACGTATTTCAGCAGTGTTACAACCGCCGTAACGAGCAATCCGTATGCACCGACAACGGGGAATGCAAACTTGAGGAACCACCCTCCTTGAACAGCAAGGTCGATATAAAGCAGATAAGCAAGCACGGCAGCAAAACCGCAGGGAACAAAAATAACGGGGTTGGGCCGTTTGAACCAAAGCGGGAGCGCAACGAGCTCATAAAGCAGCAGCACTGCACCGATTGCGTAGCCGGACCATTCCGAGGCATTGCTGATGCTGATGTTGCAGATAACAAGCTGAACGATCAGCGCGGCAAAAATCATGGTAACAATGAACATAATACCCTTGAGATTCATGCGCGGCTCCTGAAGCTTGTATTCGGGAAAAGGGGGTTCGGCGGTTTTAATTTCTATATCGGGGTGATAAACCCTCGTTCCGCAAAGCGGACAGACTTTTTCGCTGTCTGCAAGCTCAACTCCGCATTTTATACAATACATAATGTGTCTCCTTTCTGAATCCGTAAATTATAGATTTCAAACTATCGGGCTGCATTGCCGTTTTCAGTTCGAATCCGACATATTGCCCGCACCGTTGCTTTCAACTTTGACATGAAGCCCAAGCTCGCGCAAAACCTGATAAAACTGAAATTCAAGCACGGGTTCAACAGTGTTGCGAATGAAATTCATATATAATTTGCCGTTATAAGACAAAACTCCGCAATTGTTGGGCTTGGTTGCCTGAACGCCGAGGATGAAATCAAATCGGGTTACATATCGGCGCATTGCATCCGGCACTTTAATATCCCCGAGATTAGAGAGATTAAGACAGTTTGTACGTTCGCCGACGGTGTCGTAAACAAGCTTCATTGCAATGTTTTTAAGGAAAAGCGGCATCACGCGGAGCAGGGGCGAACGCTCTGCATTGACATTCGGCGTGAACATTGCACAAAGGTTCTTTTTTGTAACAAGAAGCCCGAGCTGATGTTTCACCGATGTCAGAATCTCGGAAAACTCATAGTCGCCCATCCGCGGATCGATCTCCGGCATAACGACATGCACAAAGTTCCGAAGCGTGCGGCTTGGAAATAAACGGCGAAGGTTCACCGGAACAACGACGCGAATCGGCTTCTGTCGGTGCTTATCGGGTGTTTGCTCATCCTGAATCCGCTGCAAAGCAAGCAGCATTGCGCTTGTCAGGTACACCGTAAGGCTTACTCCGCAGCTTTTGGCCGCGGCAAGAGCTGCGTTTGAATCCAGAATGAATGTTGTAAGGTGCCTGAAATCATCCCTTTCGGGCGTGTAATGAATTTTGAATGCGGTGCTTGCGTTTCTGCTGACGCTTACGGAACCGGCATTCTTTGAAAAGCTGTCCTCAAGTTCTTCTTCCTGCGGCTGAGTGAGTCTGTCCAGCACGCCGCATTCATTGGGAATTTCAACACCGTATTTTTGTTCGATGTATTCAGCAAGCAGTGATTTTAAAAACACCATGCCGCCTGTGCCGTCCGTTAATGCATGATAGAATTCAACTGCAATACGGTTTTTGTAGACGATGACACGCAGTGCGCATTCATTGATGCTTTCAAACGGCGTGTGTGCGAGCGGCCAGCTTTTTTCGTCCGTGATTTCGGGTGCGGAGGACAGTTCTTCAAGATAATACCAGAATGCGCCTCTGCAAAGACGAACGGCAATGGACGGGAATCGCCGCATGGTAACATCCATTGCGTTTTTAAGGACTGTTTTGTCTACCTCGTCGCAGAGTGTTGCGGAAAGACGGAAAAAATTATTCCACTTCCTGCGTTTTGCGGCGGGATAGATTTTTGCGGCGTTATCCAGTCTCATCCAACGAAGCTTGCGTTCGTGGGAAAGAAAACGGTTTAAAAAGGCATTGATGCGGTCAAGGTCGCATGCACGTTCCTTGATACAGTAAAGGACATATGCATGCCACATGCCTTCAGCCTCCACCAGTTCGCTTGTGCAGCCGGATGAAACAAGCTTGTTGTGCATACGGCGCGAGTCATCGAGAAGAACTTCATCCTTGCCCGCAAAAATTAAGGACGGCGGAAGCCCGGAAACATCTCCGAAAAGCGGCGAAACAAGCGGGTCGGTAGGATTTTGCGAGTAACACTTTGAGTAGAAGTCCAAAGTCTCTTTGCAAAGACTCGGATCAACATCGTGATTAAATATAAACGACTCGCCGCTTTGGGTAAGGTCTGTCCACGGCGAAATTGCAATGATGCTGCAAGGCAGCGGCAAGTCCAACTGGCGAAGCTTTAAACAAAGCGAAAAGCAAAGTCCGCCGCCTGCGCTCTCGCCTGCAAGCACGATCTGGCTGCTGAGGTAGCCGAGTGAAAGCAGATAGCGATACGCTTCCACCGCATCGTCCAATGCAGCAGGAAACGGATTTTCGGGCGCAAGACGGTAGGCGAGACAAAGCACCCGAATACCGCATTCGGAAGCCAACACGGACCCGAAGCCCTTTGCATATTCAAGGTCACCGCATGTATATCCGCCGCCGTGCAGATATAGGATAACACCGCGCTTTAATTCATCGTGCGGAATCGCAAAACAGGCGCATGGTTCAACATTCCCGCTGAGTTTCGGATGATCAACGGGGACAATATCAACATTTGTGCGCATCGTTTTTGCAAGCACATTGCCGAGCAGATCCTGCCCGCGCCGTGTGGCTTCAAGCGAACAGGCTTTTGTGAAAGGATGAATCCTTTCAAGGTGCTTGCGTACAAATCTTTGAGACAGTTCCATAAACTAATTATTCACTTATCCGTTAATAATCATTAAACAAGAGCCAAGCCTTGTTTCTGCGGCTGTGCTGCTTTGTATTTTCGGTTGCTGCAACCAATTTGAAAACACAACCCCCGAATTTATTCTACCATATGCAATCGGGTTTTTCAATATGCAGGCCTGCACATTGTGACGGGAACGGGACGATAAAAAGCCGAATCGGGGCATAAAAAGCAAAAATTGCAGACACTCAAAATATTCGCAGGCGATACAGGGGAGTACAGCCGCAAAAATATATATGGAAACATCTGCCCGAAAAGTGATTGATAATGTTAAAATAGAATCGTAACTGCCGCGCAGCATAATGAATCGGCGCAAAACAATAACGATAAGTAATTAATGAAGAAATGATGAACATGATGGAACGCATTAATAAAAAACTCGGATTCGGTCTCATGAGGCTCCCCATGAAGGACGGAGAGGTTGACATTGAGCAGACTTGCCTTATGGTGGATGAATTCATTAAGGCAGGGTTTAACTATTTTGACACTGCGCACGGTTATCTGAGCGGGAAAAGCGAAAAAGCAGCGAAAACCTGTCTCACATCGCGCTATCCGCGAGAAAGTTTTATCCTGACAAACAAACTTACCGGTGACTATTTTAAAGCAAACGAAGATATTCGACCTTTTTTCGAAAGTCAGATTGAGATTTGCGGAGTTGATTATTTTGATTTCTACCTTATGCATGCACAAAACGAGGAACGTTTCAGGTATTTTAAAGAGAGAAAAGCGTACGAAACCGCAATTGAGCTGAAAAATGAAGGAAAAATTCGGCATTTCGGCATATCATTTCATGACAGGGCAGACGTGCTTGATGTGATCCTTTCGGAGTATCCGCAAATTGAGGTTGTTCAAATTCAGTTCAATTATCTGGATTACGACGATATCGGCGTTCAGAGCCGCAAGTGCTATGAAGTGTGCAGAAAACACAACAAGCCCGTGCTTGTGATGGAGCCGGTAAAAGGCGGAAGTCTTGCTAAGCTTCCCGATGAGGCGCAGAGGATCTTTGCTTCTCTCAACGGCGGGGGTCCGGCGAGCTATGCAATTCGCTTCGCCGCAGGCTTTCCGGGGATACTTGTTGTGCTTTCGGGCATGAGCAGCATTGAACAGCTCAGAGATAACATAAGCTATATGGGTGACTTCAAGCCCCTTGACAGATTTGAAACCGAAGCTGTTGAAAAGGTTCGCAGTGTTTTCAAAGGGATGGAGCTGATTCCGTGCACCGCCTGCCGCTACTGCACCGACGGCTGCCCGAAGCATATCGCGATTCCGGACTTGTTTGCTTTGATGAATGCGAAACGGCTGCATCGCGATTGGAATGCGAATTACTACTACTCAAACGTCTATACCGCACCCGGAAGGCGGGCATCCGATTGCATAAAATGCGGAAAATGCGAGGGTTCATGTCCCCAAAAACTTTCGATTCGTAAGCTGCTGGCCGATGTGGCGGCCGAGTTCGAGAAGGCGGACGGCAACGACGATTAACACTCGATTTGCCGAAGCTGCATTCCCACTGCGGACAATAAAAATATATCTGAAAAATCGGGTATTTTTTTGTAAACAACACTTGACAAATGCCTCCGGCGGAAGTAAAATATGCCTTGTGCTTTGCTTATGGTGGAGGATTGCGGTCACCAGCCCCGTCCGTTGTCGGAAATCTTAGCAAAATTATTTAATTAAGAAATTCAACATACCTTTGGAGGACATGGCATGAAAAGCTATATGGCAAAAGCAGAAACCATGGAGCGTAAGTGGTACGTTGTAGATGCAGAAGGCATGGTGCTCGGTCGTCTCGCATCTCAGGTTGCCGCAATACTCCGCGGAAAACACAAGCCCATCTTTACCCCGCATGTTGACTGCGGTGATCACGTTATCATCATCAACGCAGACAAAGTCATCATGACAGGCAGAAAGCTTGACGAAAAAATTTATTATCATCACACCGGTTATCCCGGCGGACTCAAAATGACCAAGTATCGTGAGCTCCTCAACAAGAAGCCCGAATTCGCAGTCTATGAAGCTATCCGCCGCATGATGCCCAAGGGCCCCCTCGGCCGCCGGATGCTCACCAAGGTTCGCATTTACCGCGGTGCCGAGCATAAGCACGAAGCACAGAAGCCCGAAGTTCTCGTGCTCAAATAATTTTTAGGGAAGGAGATTATTACCATGGCAGCAACCACTCAGTATCTCGGAACCGGCAGGCGTAAAAGCTCCGTTGCCCGCGTTCGTCTCGTTCCCGGCACCGGCGTTATCACAATCAACAAGAGAGATCTCGAAGAATATTTCGGCTATGAAACTCTCAAGATGATCGTTCGCGCTCCCCTCGTGTTGACCGACACTCTCGGCAAGTTCGATGTCATCGTCAATGTTTACGGCGGCGGTTACACCGGACAGGCAGGCGCAATCCGTCACGGCATCTCCCGTGCTCTTCTTGACGTTGATTCCGCAGAATATCGTGCAACCCTCAAGAGGGCAGGCTTCCTGACCCGTGACCCCAGAATGAAGGAGAGGAAGAAATACGGTCTCAAAGCCGCTCGTCGCGCTCCTCAGTTCAGCAAGCGTTAACCGAACATATCTTTTCAGCAACACAAAAACACAAAAGGTGAAGTGCTTCTGTCAAACAGACAGTGAAAAAGCAAAAAGATTTCATTCGGAATTCCACCCTGCTGCGCAGCAGGGTGGAATTTTTTCATGCGGCAGCACGATGATACGTCAACGGCGTCATGCATTTGAGCTTCCACAGGTATCACTTGCTGTAAAAATCGAGATAACGCTCGATTCCCAAAATCAGCTTGTCCCGCAAGATAAACTTTCTAAGATTACAAATTTTGACTTTTAATAAACCTCTAAGTTCCACGATTGAACCGTTGTCAATATATCTGCTGATGCGTGACAGTTCTGCCGCATGTTGGCGGCAATCAGTTTGCCTTGAAAGATTTTGCTTGTGTACTGAACTCACGGCCGCTGTGAAACAGCGAATATGTATTCGGATTTGCTTTTACCGCCTCATCAAATGTTTCAAATACAAGCGAGTTATTGTTGCTGTCTCCGATCTTGTACGAAACGATCCTCTTGTCATATAGATAAGGATTGTACTCAAATATGTTTTTTAACCTCTGTATCGTCATAGTGTTTGAATTCGCTTTGCATCGGCCAACCATTTTGCACTTGGCTTGTCTGCATAATAATTTCTGTTCGTAATCTTATCGCAGTTACCTCGGGTGTTAATTTGATGTAGTTGTAGCATTCCTTTCGGCACAGCGACTTCAAAAGAAGCAGTTGCATCAGTCTCGGGATGCGTTTCTTGTTGTAATGAACATTGTACTCCCGATAGACCGTGATTGTCATCTGCTGACATAATAGTAATCTGTTTTGCTGTTCGTACAGCGCCTTGATCCATTCGGCAATCTACTCGTTGTCAAGCTGTCTGTACCGTTCTCCCCGTACTCTCTTACCCCCGCGTATATTTTTAGGTATTATACTTGTATGTTTGAATCGCCGGCGGATCGTCCTTTCCGTGCTCTATGCAGAATGCTGCGATTATTCCTAATTCTTACTGTACTATTTTTACTCCATTGGTCATATAGATTTTCTTTCCGACGACTTATCTTTGCTCAAATTCTTTATGATCATTATCCCACTTTACCCGGTGTTTAAGTTGCGTTGTGTTTAATATTTCGAATTTTATTCGTAATGCTTCATAACTGCCTTCACCATTCAGGTATGTTTGAACTGCATAGGCTTCAATTCTTTGCTATACCTCTTGTTTCTTCTCCTTGACATAAATACCCCCCATAATGTAACCTTGAATCCTTTTTGTTTTTCCAAGTGTCTACTCTATGAGGATTATATCAGAACGGGCAACGCCGGAGTCCATGAGTTTGTTTTATGAGTATTCGAACGATCTGCTGCTGAATTTGTCTTGTTACAACAGCCTTTTTAAATTGTTACAAAAGCAGGACGGCGGCTGATTCTGCATTCACTTAGGATGATCAAAATGTGTTGAACGATTCCTCGTAATGATTCCACGCTTGTATCCATCTACTGTGATTCTCTTCAATCATCTGTTTAGACCTTGCTATTGCTTCTTTATTGTTGAATAATTTTATTTGTTCGTTAAAAAAATCATAGTTATCAACATTATCCCGCTCAAAAATCAACATACTCCTTCTTTCTTTTGTTGTGTCAATACCGCAGGAGTAGAGGTCGATTTTGATATGATTGTATTCTTCGAATCCATTCTTGTACACTACTTGAAACATTGCGTACGGCAATGCACAATCGGTTACCAGGAAACTGAATCTCCTCCCTCGAAGTGCCGTTTTATACGGTTCTGCACGGCTTAATCGCGTTATATTGGCGTATGAGTTCAAAAAAATCTGTTCTTCATCATCAGCAGCAAAAGCACTGTTGCCCAGCTTTGAATATCTTATTGTGTCAGCCGTTGCGCTCGAAAGAGGGGCATTTATAACCAATCTGAGTGAAAACTCTTGATCTTTCAGTAAACATGAAAAAATCTTAAACAAAAACCCGTGATCATATGCCAGACGATCTATATATTGTCTGTTGTTGCAAAGAACCGCTGTAGCGGCATAGCAAACAAGGCTGATCTCTTTTACGCGATTCATGCCAACACTTTCAGCGTTATTCTTTATTGCTGTAATATAATCAGTTCCGAAGATCATATTATATGTCCGAAATCTTTCTTCAATTTCTTTTCGTGAAGATATAAGGACATTTGCTTTTGATTTGATTAGTCCTCTCCAGCTGACTGCATCTCTTAAGACCTCATAATCAACATCATTTGTGCATAAATTGTCCATAACGTTATAAAAGAGGCGATTTTCCTCTGGAATTTTGTAATGGTTGATGTATCTAATCCCGCTGATGCTTTCCGGAAGTTTTCTTAACACATTATAGTCAATGTTCCCGTATGTAAGGACAAGAATTCTTCTTTCACTTTCGCATGCGGTTTTAATTTCCTGAAAATAAATGTTCTCTTCATTATCGCTGCTGTCGTCCAATGCGCAGAGTTCTTCTACGGCATCCTCCGTCAGCAAACAAAGGAAATAGGGCGCATTCCGGACCTCATGAAGAAGTCTTTCACGATAGTCCCGATCCTGATTCATTGCATAATCATCCATGAACGGACCGGCTCCTTTCGTAACGAAGAAATCGTATATGCGTCCTGCGAGATGCTTATGAGTGTGTTTGTAATTTATAAATACTCCGTATGTCATTTGTTTCCTTTCCAACCCTTGGTTCAGTACTTGCGCTGCAAAGCATGTTTTTTAATTCGTGTTAATTCTTGTGTTTGTCAATTTTTGACAAGTCGTCCCATGCACAAAGCTTGTTGTGTACCTTTGCTCTGTCTGCACGGTATGAGCCACGAACATAACCGAGAGTCATTGTGTATGCATTCCATCGCATGTGCTCGCTGCGCTTCCTTTTCATGCAGTTTTCGCATTCGCAGGTTCGCTTCACTTCTTTTTCCGAGCATTTAGTGATTACTCGAAGAATATCTTGACTGTCAAGCTCTCTTTTATAAAGCTCCTTGGCCATTGACGAAAGGCGGTAATACTCATATTTTTCAAATTTAGCTCTCGATCTGCACTGCGCCTCCGGAGTCGATTCGGATTCAAACCCCCAGTCATATTTTTTAACTGCCTCAATCTTGTCGCTGTCGCCCGATTTCAGCCATTCATTATATACATCCTGCTCAATATCAACCCAACCGCTGTGCTGGTTATATGCACTGTCTTCAAGTTTTGCATCATAGATACATGAATAATCGAACTGAGAAGACAATCCGCCCATAAAGTGAATATGGTACGGTGTATCGTTATGATTTTTCAAACCGCAGGAATTACCCGCAGAGCATTTTTCATCCCGAATGATTCCCGACTTGCGCTCATCATAAACAATTGAAAAAATCTCAACGGGTTCTTTCCTCCATTCCATCTGTTTAGCCTGTTTATTATTGATTTCATTCAGTCTGTCAAACAGCATGCGAAGATGTATCGACATTTCAATATTTTCATCGTCATTGCCAAGAGCAACAAAAGCAAGATTTATTCGGCGAATTCTTTCGAGAACAGCTTTATCCGCATCATCATTCGACTCATGTTCGATGCTTATCCCTCCGCGAAGAATCAAGTTATCGAAATCCGCTGAGTCAACATCAACGCCCGAGAATGTTACAATATCGTATTTTGCTTCCCCCTCGGTTTTACAGCGGTTGAATTTGAGTACATCCGGAAAATCACGATTGATTTTTTTGCTGATGTAATCGTTTTCGTTTGTGCCTTTGTTGTCAATGATTGTTATCTCAAGGGTATAGCCCTCAAACTGGAAATACCACAGCAGAGTTTTAAAAAACTCTATACCGTATTGGCCAAAGCCAACGATCAGGACGGATAGCCTGTCCTCTCCGCTTCGATGGGCAATGTCATATAACTTCATTTCGGGAATAATGTCCCAAATCAAATGCTGAACTTCATCCACTCGGCGCAGCTTGAAGCAATTATCACCGCAGCCATGCTCAACAGCATGCTCCAGCAGTTTTTCGTACTCAACTGAGCCAATAGTATATGCAGCGCTTTGTTTTGTTGAGAAAACGAATATCTTCACGTTATGCTTCTTGTTCTTTTCATTTAGCTCTGTGGTGAGCTGCACCGCCTGGCTGACATTTTCCGATTCGTTTTCTCCGATCAAAAAAACTTCAACATCTCCCTTTTTTTTGATAATATTCAGATGAGTAACATCCCTTTTAAGGCATATCGCATTAATGTCCCTCGCCGCATTCATTAATTCATAGTTCTCTTCATCGTCATGTTCAAAAACATCGGCAAACACAATAACTGCTTTATCATTCGATTTGCGAATGCTGGTTGCGAGTGCAATGGATTTCTCGTTAAGTTCAGATATTATATAGTGTTTTTTGAAAAAGCGGAATCTGTAGCGCGCCTCTCCCATAACGTTTTTAAACAGCATCAAAACATTGCTGAATGTCATCAGCGGGGCAAGTACGTACAAAAAAGCCGCATACGATGTGAAAACTGTATACAATCCTGTGCTTTGTCCTGCAACAGCATTCGTAACGGTGTCAAAATCTCCATCCAAAATAAAGACTCTGAACGAATTGTGCACAGCAAGCAAAAAGGGCCGTATATATCTGTGGCTGTCCGTCAATGCATTATTAGTATAGCATATTGGAATAAAAATCAGCAGAACCGAAAAAAACACACCTATAGTGAAAATCTGTATCGAAGAAAGAACCCTTTTTGCCCGCTTCCCGGTCTTGAACAGGTACAACGCGCGAACGAGACAACCAACCCCTACAAGGAGGGACAATGCTGCGAATGCCGCAAAAAAGATATGTTCATTCATTTTGATAATTCCTTTCTTTGTATATCAATCAGTGAAAATGGCGGAAACGGCGTATAAATTCATAAAACTCTTCATCTTCTTCTTCATCTTCTTCACCTAAGATATAGAAATTCGAGTACTTCCGTACTCTCAGATCAAGTTCTTTTGCAATTCGTTTAACCTGCAATGAGGTCCAAAAGTTTTTTGAAACTTCCAGATATTGCACTCGCTTCAAATTGCGCAGCGGACGTATGTCTTTTATGTTTTCGGCACGAAGTTCCAGATGCCTGAGGTTTACAAGCAGCATCAGTGAATCAATATCAGCAATGTATTCCGCTTCCACTACTAAATATTGCATGCTGTTTGTGAGCTTTTCCAACGCTTTCAAGTCAATATAAGCTGCCCCGTGTATTTCAAGTGCTTTTAATCTGTTTAATTCTCCCAGCACTGAAATATCGGAAAGCACGTCGCTGAATATCGTCAGCTCTTCAAGATTCTCAAGCCGCGCAATCGGACTCAACTCGCGCAGAGTCCCGCCTATCACGAGCGTCCTAAGATTTTTTAAATTGCCTAAAGGACTTATATCCCGAATTTCACTCCGGCTACCGTTTCCAAGGTCGAGATGCCGCAAGCTTGTAACGTTTGAAATTGAGCGAATTACGTCCTCGTTAATGAAACAATGCAAAACCAGCTTTCTTAATTTTTTCCCACAATATTCGAAGCTTGAAGAATTCACAGGAGCAGTTCCTTCAATTTCCAATATTCTCAGATTGGGCAGATTTTTTATCTGTTTAATGTCGAATTTGCTGTAATCAAAGAAATTAATGTGCAGTTCATCTATTTTTTCTCCAATATTGACGTCAGCCCACAAAGCACTGATATCAATTCCGGCATAACGTAATGTTCGTTCATGATACAACGATATCTCTACCGCAATGCTTGATGCTGAAATCATTTCATCATAATGTTCGTGAACGTAGTTCCGTATTGAGTCCGTATCTTTGTAACGAATAGAAAACTTAATGCGTTTATTCTGCGCTTCATCCGAAGTATTTCCGCAGCAGCTTTTCAGTTGCTCGGCAGTCTGCGCTTCATTTGAGTTATGCTTTGCTGCAATTTCAACGCTATGGTTCTGTTCCGCAGCTGCGGGGTGAAGCTCCAATGCTGTATTGCTGTTTGCCTGTACGGCTGTTGAAGCATTTATTGTTTTGACGTTGTTTTCCGATTCTCGGCAATCGTTCAATCCGGGCGCAGTCAGAAGCTTTTTAAAGAAAGCATTCTCGCTTTCGTATTTATTCCAATGTATCGCCTGGCGTGACGAAAGCTGCATCTTAAGACCGCCTTCCGGTTGAACATCTTCCAGGTAGACAACGAGAATTCTCTTACGCTCATTAAATGCTGTATACAGCTCACATGTGCAATTCTGTGAGGCAAGCGAATTTGCAGAAATGAATCCGATGAAGTAGCTGCTGCGCTCAAGATATTTTGCGATCGTATCCGGCCACTCCGAGCCGGGGTCAATTCCCTCATCATACCAAACACGGAATCCGCTTTGCTGAAGCAACGCAACATTCCGCATAACAACTTCGGAATCTTTATGCGCATAACTAACGAAAATATACGATTTTTCTCCGATATACGGAATGGGCATTTCGTTTTGATTCATATTAATCTCCCGTTAAAGCATTTCATATCTTTTTTGTTCAGCGGCATATTAAATGCAAAATGACTCTCGAAATATGCACTAACCATGTTCTAAATGCAAACCGTTTTTGCTTGGACACAGAACATCGCAAAAGACGCACAGCATATTTATACGAATTATATCGCAAAATGGCCTAAAAAGCAATATCATGCGTCAAAAATTTGAGATTATTTTTGATCTGAACCCCATTTGTTAGACGAAAGACGCCGGCTTTCGTGACATTAAACCGAAAACGAACGCATCACTTTCGGAATCAAAAAAGTTTATCAAGAATCTTTTTAATGGAGCACCAACAGGCAAACTTTTTGAGAATAAACCTGAAGTATTCTGCGGACGCTATGTTGTTCGCGACACGAGATATGCAATAATTCCTGTCAACGGTTCACGTGGTTCTTGAGAAGGGAAACGCGGGGATTTCAAATACGTTCCGTCAGCCGAAAGCGAGAAAGGCAGTAAGGCTATGAAAAAAATGACCGAAAAGGGCATGGACGGCATCGAATACTAGAACGGTGAACCGAAGTTTTCAAAATGTGTCGAAGCCACTGTAAGCATCAAAAACATGACATCTGAAATACCATTTAAATTCCGTCAGGCCGATGCAAAATGTGCAGAACAACGGAACGCAGCGGGAAAAGACGGCAAAACGGATTGGACGGCAAAGGATGTTCGTGAATGGCGTCGGAAAAATGATTTTTCACGGCATGAAAGATGTGATGCGCACACAATGGATTTAGTATCTCAAGACATACATGAACATTTCAGATATTCCGGCGGTCGTGCCGAATGCAAGGCTCGCGACCGAAAAATGACGGAGGCGGATTTCATGAATAAGCACAAACTCAGTATTTGGGGCAGAAATTTTGAACTTCCCCTTATTTATGAATGCTATCCCGATGAAGAGATTATCAAAAGTCAAAGGGAGGTCTTCGGAATGTTTGAGGCTAATCAGGATGCAGCGGCAGTGTCCTTGGAACCTGTCAAGAACTATGTTAAAACCGATGAATCTGCTCAGTCGGACGGAGTAAGATTGAAAACACATTCAAATATGTTATGCCTGATGAGATCTTTGTGCTGCACACCGAAAAGCACCGCAATATTGCAATCATGTGCGACTATAGGTTTGATATGGAACATGGAATTGCAATTTTATTTGAGAACGGACAGTTCAAAAACGTCGAACTGCAAGATAAAACCTTGTAAACAGCGGAAAGGAATGCTCTGCGGTTCATTTCGAAAACGAAAAAAGACTGCTGCAGCGCAAACGATCAGCTGCAGCAGTCATATTTTTAAATACGGAATAAAATGCAAATTTAAACCGTCATCAATCGCAATTTGAATCGTTTCGGTCGGTTTCCTTTTCGCCCCAGGGATTTGCGGCGGCATCCTCGGTCGGCTCATCGGAATCGATAGTATCGGCGAACGAATCAACCTCGGCGGAGAGCGGAGCGGACTCTTCTTCGCTGATGCATTCTTCGTCAGCCGAATTGGCGGTTTTCAGGTGCTTCTTTGCAAAAAGCGGAAACACGGGACGGCCCATAATCAGGTTTGCAAAAGGCTTTTCAATTAAATAAGTTGCCAGTATTGCTGCCGCAAATGCGAACACTGTTATTACAACAGCATATCTGTTCATCCAGTAGGTGATATTCAGCATGTTCGGAGGAATTTCTCCCGACCATTTCGGAATGCGCCAGGTGTTTTTGCACTGAACGGCAAGCCATTGATGCCAAATATACAAATTATAGGATATTCCTGAAAGAAAACGCATGAACTTGTTTGAGAACAGCCAGCGATACCATTTGCTTGACAGTGCAGTGGTGATAATAAATGTCATGAACACAAAGGCAAGCTTTGAACGCTCCGTGACCTGCCAAACCTGCCGTTCCTGCGTGGCGACGCAATCGTTAATCAAGTAAACGATAAGCAAAATGCTGCAAACAGAGAAAAGGGTGTTGACCGCATTAAACATTCTGCTGCGTCTGCAATTTTTTGCAATCAAAACAAAAGCCGACGCTCCGAGCATTCCGATTGAATAAACTCCGAGAAACGCAGGGAACTGGTTTATGCGCATTGCAAGATATACATCGCCCTTAAGAACAAAGTTTTCGGTATAGACATAATTAATTATGTTGAAAAAGGCAAAAATGAAGAAGATTCCGTATGCGGGGGTGAAACTCTGCCGGCTTTTATTCCGCGGTCCTTTGATGAATTCGGCAATGAACGGAAAAAGAACATAAAACCAAACCTCGATTGCAACCGTCCACAGCACAACGTCCAGCGGAGTTGTGATATATGTGTTGACCCAAAGCGTTTGAGTAAATGTCAGGTGGGCAAAAAGATCCTTTAAGGCATCCGCCGTTGTTGCATATGCTCCGGTCGGAAGTGCGGAGGCAAAGAAAAGCAGCAGCACGGCAAAATAATAGCTCGGCACGATTCGCGCAATGCGTCTGCGCGCGTAGTTTTTCCAACTTGACATCTCTTCGCCGAGAATAATGCTGCGCATCAGCGGCAAAAACAGCAGGAAACCGCTGATAAGAACCATCATATCCACAAAAAGATAGCCGACTGTTGCGAAATTTGAAAAATCTATTTTGGTTATTCCGACGAAGGCAAGCCACGGCGTTTTAATTACGGGAAAAATCCATGTTTGCTGCCAAAAATGGAAAATCAAAACAATTATAACGCTGACAGCCCGAATTCCGTCAAGAACATCAATGTGCCTGCAGTCTATTCTGCTTTTTTCTGCTGTAACCATAATTCTCCTAACTGTTCTTTTCTGCGCAGAGCTGTGCCGAAAGACATTTTCTGCGTGTTTTATTATATCAAACGCCGTATTTAACAGTCAAGTACTCCGCTGCGGAAACAACATGCGCTCCGAAAAGGGAATTAAAGCTGCGGCGGTAAAGACCGAAGCCATGCATTTGCCTGTTCGCGGCGG
>CALAXO010000109.1 GCA_937894955.1 uncultured Clostridia bacterium | reverse complement strand
ACGATTTATGCCTCGCTTGTATTGTTCAAGTAATTCTGCGCTATAATCCGTTTGGGGTGAGGAAAGATGAATAACAACAAAAAACTTCACAATCTTTTTTTAATTTTTATTGCCGTTTCGATGCTGTTTGTGTCTGTTTTCAGCGGTTTTTCCGTTGCTGACACAAACACTGAAAAAAGCGAAAAGTCCGACAATAATTATTTATTGTCCGATATTCCCGATGAGCTTTCGGACGAACCGCCGTTTGACGCCGAAGCCGTTTCCGAAAAGGATGCGGAGGATTACCGCAAATGGGCGCAGCGCGACCCGCGCTGGGGATATCTCCCGATGGGCGCAAGCGGAAAAACAGTGGCGCAGATCGGCTGCCTTGTAACATCTGTAACAAAGATAATTATTCAAAGCGGATACAGAACATCCGACACGTTCAACGTTGCAGCGCTTGTTAACTGGCTTAATGCCAACGGCGGTCTGAGCGACAACGGCAATCTGTATTGGTACAAGCCCGCGCAGATGATAGACGGGCTTGAATTTGAAGGGATGGAATATTACGAGGGTGATTCGTCCTCCGCCGCAATGCAGGAAAAGATAATGAGCTATGTGCGGCAGGATAAGCATGTTATTCTGACCGTAAAAAACTATGGGCATTATGTTGCCGTTGATAATGCAAAAAGCATTGCGGAAGGTCGTGTTTATATCATGGACTCTCTGAACAATGTTGCGGGAAACGCGGATGTTGCGCTGGATTCCCGTTATCCGTACGTCAGCAGGCTGTGCATCTATGCAGGCAATAACCCCAACGATTCGGACTACATCTCCCGGTGCAGCTTTGAAATGACGCATCTTGAAGCGCAGGTCAAATCAAGCGCAGTGCTGTTCTCCCTTCCCTGCGACGCAAGCGCGGGGTTCGGCTCGGTTGCCGTTTCAACCGCCTCTGTCGGCGAAAAGCTCGTTGTAACAGGCGACCTTGTAAACACCCTCGGGCAAAGCTGGCACCAAGTGTTTGTTAACGGTTCGCATCTTTATGTAAAGCAGAGCGAAATTGAATTTGTGCGGTTTTTAGATGATATCGAAATTCAGTCCGAAACAATCCCGCAGGGAACGCTCCCTCTCGGAAGGTCATTCGCGCTTACGCAGACCGTTGTTTCACGGCACAGTATAACGCGCATTGAGGGCAGGTTTGCGGACAGGGACGCGGACACGCTCATGTCCGCCGCGGTGCTGCCGGGCGTTCACGGCGGGTTTGACATATCCGGCACGGCTGTTGACGCCGCACTCCGTTTCGGAAGCCTTGCCGCAGGGCATTATGCCTACGAGCTTAAAGCGATTGTTACGGCAAGCTCCTCTCTCACAAGCCGGACCGAAACGTTTACGGAGATCCTCGTCTGCCCGTTTTCGATTGAGCTTGAGCCGCTGCGCACGTACACAGTCACATTTAAGGACGGGATGACGCGCGAAGTCCTTTCGCAGCAAAACATATACTACGGTTTTTCTGCCGTTGAACCTCCGCTGCCCATACACAACGGTTATGTTTTTTACGGCTGGTCTGAAGATTTCGGCCATGTTCAAAGCAATCTCAATGTATATGCCAATTTCGGCCTGCCTTACCTTATCGGCGATGCGGACGGCAACGGCGCGGTTGAATTTACGGACGCGCTGAGCATTCTTCGCCACTCAATGGGCATCCGTGTTCCCGGAATCCTGCTCGCCGCCTGTGATGTGAACGGGGACGGCACCGTTGATTCCGTCGATGCTCTGATGTTGATGCGGAGGCTGCTTGCGGCACGCGCATTTTGAGCATACATCGGTTAAATTAAGTTAATTAACAAGCTGCTTTTGCGCAAAATGCAGGCATTTCTATTTGCTGCTGCGCAAATGCAGTTTTTTCATTTTTAAATGTGATTACTTCCCTTTTTGTACTTCAAATTGAATTCATTCCATTTTTCGATAGATTATAGATTTTTCTTGACTTCAGTCCCCGTTTCTGATAATATTATACGGACAGATTTGCTTCGGCGTTTTAAACACGATATGCACCGCAGCGAATCAACAAACATAACACGGAGGAAAACCGAATGAACATCAGAAAAACTGCTGCACTGCTGCTTTCGCTCATCATGTGCTTCAGTCTCATCGTTCCCATCGGCAGCTTTGCCGAAGAGACCGTCACCGCTGCCGATAACGCAAAGCGCAGCGAAGATCTGCTTGCTTTTGCCGGCAGACTGCACAACATGACCGAAAAGTATTCTGTTGAATATACCAAAAAAGCAGCGGATACCGATCCCTATGCAAACGGACGAATCATCGTCAAGAGCGCCGAAGAGCCGGACTACACCGGCTCCGTTGCGCATGTAAACGGCTACAATGACTGGCACATTATTCAGTACAGAACTTCCGAAGAAGCGCGCAAAGCGGCCGAAGCTTTTGAGCTTGTAAAGGGCGTTCAGTATGCCGAACCCGATATCGTCATGCAGGCGGATCAGGAACCCGGCGTGAACGAATTCCTCAGCTGGGGCTATGGTGCGGACTATGTTGATGCTTTCAACTACAACGAGTGGATGCTCGACTATGCCGGCGGTGTTGAAAACCTTCCCGAAATAATCGTTGCCGTTATCGACACCGGTTACGACAGCGATCACCCCTATCTTGTCGGCAGATCCGTTCCGGGCTATGACTTTATAAACAACGACAGCAACCCCGAGGATGACCACGGCCACGGTTCCCACTGCGCAGGCACCATCCTTGACGGCAACCTTCCCAACGTCAAAATCATGCCTCTGAAAGTTCTCGATGCCGAGGGTTACGGTGATTCCGCAGAGATCATTCTTGCAATGGAATATGCTTCCCTCAACGGCGCGGTTGCGGCAAACCTCAGCCTCAGCGGCCCCTGTGACAGCGACCACAATGCATACGTTGAAGTCGTTGCCGAAGGTATGGCGCGCAACAACATCGTTTACTGCGTTGCGGCGGGCAACAACTACGGTTCCGACGCTTCCACCCGCTGCCCCGCAAACGTTCCCGACTGCGTTACCGTTGCGGCACACGACAGGAACAAGCGTATGGCCGGTTTCTCCAACGTAGGCGAAATCGTTGACATTACCGCTCCCGGTGTCGGCATCCGCAGCGTCCGTATGGGCGGCGGTTACACCGAAATGGACGGCACCAGCATGGCGACTCCGCACGTTGCGGCAGCATGCGCACTTCTTAAAACCTTCAACCCCGACATGGGCGCATTCGAAGTTATCAACACTCTCAAGGGTGCTGCCATCGATGTCGGCATCGAAGGCGGCGGCACCGGTATTCTGAACGTTACCGACCTGCTTAAGTTCGACAATATCATCAACGGCGAAGGCAGCTTCCTGCACTTCACTTCCACAAGCGAATATCCTTGGAATGCGGATGAAAACTGCGCATTCAGCGGCAATGCGGGCGTGAACAACAGCACTTCCGTCCTCAGCGCAAAAGCAACCCTCAGCGCATATCAGCGCATCAGCTTTGAATACAAAGTCAGCAGCGAACAGAACCACGACTTCCTCCGTCTCCTTGCAAACGGCGAAGAACTGTTCTCCGCAAGCGGAAGCCAAAACTGGCAGACCTACACCTGCTACATTCCCACCCACGGCGATGTGCTCCTCACTTGGGAATTCAGCAAGGATGCAAGCGGCGCGGCCGGCGACGACAAGGCCTACATCCGCAACGTTGTGCTTGAGGAAACTCTCAGCTCCGTTATCAACACCGGCAACGGCAACTTCCTGTTCGAAGGCAACAACTATCCCTGGACCGTTGACGGCAATGCCGCAAAGAGCGGCAATGCGGGCGTGAACAACAGCACCTCCGAAATCGGCACCTCCGCAAACATCAATTCCGGACTTACCTTCCGCTTCAACTACAAGTTCGACGGCGGCGCAGGCGATAAGTTCCAGTTTGTTGTTGACGGAAATGTTGTTCTTGAAGTTTCAACCGCATCGGATTGGACTCAGTACGATTACCTCATTGAAGAAAGCGGCGACCACACCTTTGCTTTCCGCTATGTTAAGGACGGCAGCGGTGCAGCGGGCAGCGACTGCGCATGGGTTAAGGAAGTTAACCTGCTCTACACCCTCGAATCCGCACTCAACGTTCCCGGCGGCGAGCTGAACTTCACCACCGCGGGCAGCTATCCCTGGGCGGTTATCGATGATTATGCAAAGAGCGGCAACGAGGGCGTGAACAACAGCACCTCCGCAATCTCTCTCAGCCTTACCATGAGCGCGGGCGAAACCCTCACCTTCCGCTGCAAGGTCAGCAGCGAACAGAACTACGACAAGTTTATCTTCACCGCAAACAACACTCAGGTGTTCGCAAAGTCCGGCAACATTGCATGGGAGGAATACACCTATACCGCAGCCACCTCCGGCACCTACAACTTTGAGTGGAAATACACCAAGGACGGCAGCGTCAACCGCAACGATGACTGTGCATATCTTGACGATGTTGAATATCATTCCAATGCGATCCCCGGCGATTCCGACGGCGACGGCAACGTTACCGTAAGCGATGCACTGCTTGCAATGCGCTATGCAATGGGCACCGTTACAAACATCAATGTGAATGCAGCCGATGTTGACGGCGACGGCAATGTTACCATCACCGATGCCGTAACGATCCTCCGCATGGCAATGACCGTATAACCTTGACTCGACCGAATCGGCTCGATTGAATCGAACTTAACCTACCGGCAGGGACTGCCCGCAGACATGCGGGCGGCCCCTGTTTTTTGATTATGATTCCACGAATAAGTTTTATTTCCCGGGAAATACAGCTTCGTTTCCCGAGCCTGACTCAGACTTTTCTCAATCACGGCTTTTTTAAGAAAACGGCTCTTTAATTCGGCGGCGAAATGCGTTATAATAGAATACCGGTTCAAACCGCAGGCATTCAAATGCACATATCACTCTGAAAGGGTTCAAATAAATGGCAGCAACAGGTTCAAACGGCGCAAAGAGACGCTCCGGACGGGGCTCCGCAGGGCGCAGCGAACAGCGGCCCGCTTCCGCTTCACGAAACGTAAAAAAGCAAAGCGGCAAATCCGCCGATTCGGCCGATACCAAGCGCGAGATAATCGGAGTCGTGCTTATACTTGTCGGCATCATACTCGGCATATTCTGCTATGCCCCCCGTTCGTCCCAAGGGGTTATTGCGGCAATTGTGCCTCTGCTTTTCGGCATTTTCGGCATCGGAATGTATGCAGTGCCCGTGCTTTGTGCGGCACTCGGAGTTTGTGTTATCGCAATTCGGAAAGACAACTTCCGCACGGGCACGATCGTTTGCGCAGCCGCTGCCGCGTTCGCGCTGCTTTCGTTCATTCACCTTGCCGAATATGCAAAATTGATTCCCGCCATGAGCTTCGGAGAGGCTGTTTCCCATGCATGGTCCGAGGGCAGCCGTCTGCGCAGCGGCGGAGGTTTTTTCGGCGGAATCATTGCGTACCTTTTTGCAAAGCTGTTCGGCGTCACGGGCGGATGTGTCGCACTGGCGGGCATTGATATTATCATGCTGCTTGTTATCACAGGGCTTTCCATCCGAAAAACGGGCAAAAAGCTTGCCGAAAGCGTTGCGGAGGCTCACGCCGTTTCGCGTGCCCGCCGGCAAACCGAGCTTTACAACGAAAAACTTGACGACACAAAACCCGAGAGAGGGCGCAAAAAACAAAGCTCATCCAACGAGCCGCAGTTTGACGAGGACGGATTCCTTGTTCATTCCGGAGAACCGCTCACGGCGGGGGACAGCGATTACGGGACGGAAGGCGGCGAACAGTTTTCCTCCCTTGCAAAACGCAGCAAAGCCCGCAAAAGGCAGGAAGCGGAGATGTCCGCACGTTCCGAAAACGGGAATGCAGCGGACATTGCCGAAACAGTCGGCGTATCCGATTTCACCGCACGGCGCACCCCGCAGAAGCGCAGGCCTTTCGGCACCGCAAAAAAGGATGATGAACTTGAGTTTTTCCCCGTTTCGGGGCCGCTCAAAACAACAAAACCTAAAAAGCGCAGGCGCAGCGGAACACGTGAACTGAAAACAAGCGATTTTATTCCCTCCGATGTTGATGCTGACAACGGGTCTCGGGAGGATTTTCCTTCCTACGGCGATGAACACATCGACATTCCGATGAACCTTTCCTATGCCGATGTTGAACGCGACGAAGAGGGCTTTGCTCCTCCGACGTCGGATGACGGCATGCCTTTCGAGCCGGATTATTCCAACGCGTCTTCCGATTCGGCTGTTTCCGCATCGGAAGAGCCGTTTGACAGCCCCGCCGCCGATGATTCAACCGAAGCCGATGATGACTTTCTGCGCGGCATTCCGGTGACACGCATGGAAGATATTCCGCCGCAAAGCATCACGGAACAGTCCGAAACGGCGCAAAGCGGCTTTTCCGCAGAACGCAAATCAACACCCGTCGGCGGCAATGATTCTTCGCAAGGCGGCAGTCCCTCGGGAAACACCGTCTCCTCCGTCGTTCCCGCCGCCGTGACAGAATACCAACGGCCGCCGTACAGCCTTCTGCGCCTGCCCGACCCTGCCGCAGCGGTTGCATCCGAATCACCGAAGGAGAAGGCAAAGGTGCTTATCGAAACGCTCAACAGCTTTAATATTTCCGCACGAATTGTAAATATCAGCGTCGGTCCGGTGATAACAAGGTTCGAGCTCCAGCCCGCACAGGGAATCCGCGTGAACCGCATCACGACCCTGAGCAACGACATTGCACTTGCGCTTGCAGCTCCGCGTGTCCGCATCGAAGCGCCGATACCCGGAAAATCAGCAATCGGCATTGAAATTCCGAACAAGGATACCGCACCCGTGTACCTCCGCGATGTGCTTGAAACGCGTGAATTCAACACTGCAAAATCCCCGCTCACAATGGGCTTGGGCAAGGATATTGCAGGCAAAGTCGTGCTTGCGGATCTTGAAAAAATGCCGCATATGCTGATTGCGGGTCAAACGGGCTCCGGCAAATCCGTGTGCATCAACTGCATCATATTGAGCTTGATCTTCAAATCCGCACCCAAGGATGTTCGAATGATCCTCATCGACCCGAAAGTCGTTGAGCTGTCCGTCTTCTCCGCGCTTCCGCACCTGTTCTGTCCCGTTGTTACCGAGCCGAAAAAGGCGGCGGGCGCGCTGCGCTGGGCGGTTACGGAAATGGAGCAGCGTTACGGCAAAATGGGAAAGGTCAACGCCCGCGACATCTACCGCTATAATGCCATGCAGGAGCGTGAGGAGGATAAGTGGCCGCGCCTTGTTATCATAATCGATGAACTTGCCGACCTTATGATGGTTGCCTCAAAGGATGTTGAAGAATCCATCTGCCGCATTGCGCAGCTCGGCAGAGCCTGCGGCATTCACCTTATCGTTGCAACTCAGCGGCCGTCCGTTGATGTTATAACAGGCCTTATAAAAGCCAACATTCCCTCGCGAATTGCGTTTGCCGTTTCAAACGGCACGGATTCCCGCGTTATTATGGACGCAAGCGGCGCGGAAAAACTTCTCGGCAAGGGCGATATGCTTTTCCATGCGAACGGCGCAAGCAAGCCCACACGCGCACAGGGTGCGTTTGTGTCGGATGAAGAAGTTGAAGCAATTCGCGACTTTTTCCTTCAGAATCAGGCGGCTGCTCCGTCATATGACGAAAGCGTGTTAAGCGAAATCACCGGCGGCGGGGGAGGGCTCGGCCAAGGCAACGGCAAACAGGACGACGATCTGCTTCCCGATGCGGTGCGTCTCGTTGTTGAAAGCGGCACGGCCTCCATTTCAATGATTCAGCGCCGATTGCGCGTCGGCTATGCACGTGCGGCAAGGCTTGTTGACATCATGGAACAAAACAAATTCGTGAGCGAGCCGGACGGTGCAAAGCCCCGAAAGGTGCTCATTGATGCAGCCGAATACAACCGCATATTCGGCGGAAATCTGCAAAGCGGCTCCCCCGGGAGCGGAAAGGATACTGATTAAGTGAACAGCGATACATTATATTCAAAATGCCCCCGTGTCGGCCTCGTCTCCCTCGGCTGCAGCAAAAATGCCGTGGATTCCGAAATTCTGTTGGGCGAACTTAGGTCACGCGGGCTCGAAATCGTGAACGATGCCGCGCAGGCGGAAATCATTATCGTTAACACCTGCGGCTTTATCGAAAGCGCAAAGACGGATTCCATCGACACGATTCTCGATATGGCGCAATATAAAACCGCAGGCAGCTGCAAACTGCTTGTTGTCACGGGTTGTTTGAGCCAGCGTTACGGTGATGAGCTTGCGCGGGAACTTCCCGAGGTTGACGTTTTCAACGGCGTAAAAAACTATCCCGCTCTTGCGGAGCGGCTTGCGGAAATCTGCGGAGTTGAACCCGCGCCCCAAAGTGCGAATGCTGCGGCGTGCTGCGGCATCCCGAAGCGATTGCTCACGACCCCGTCATATCGCGCATACCTGCGCATTGCGGACGGCTGCGACAATCGCTGCACTTATTGCGCGATCCCGCTGATTCGCGGCGGCAGAGTCAGCACCCCCATGGAGACCCTTCTTGCCGAGGCTGAACAGCTTGCAAAAAGCGGTGTCACTGAACTGACTGTTATTGCGCAGGACACGTCGGCATACGGCATTGACCTTTACGGAAAACCCATGCTGCGTGAGCTGCTTGAAAAACTGACCGAAATCGAGGGACTGCATTGGGTTCGCGTGCTTTATGCCTATCCCAACACCGTCACGGAAGAACTTGTTGACGCAATGTACCGCAACCCGAAAATCTGTAATTATATCGACATCCCGATTCAGCATATCTCGGCACATATGCTGCGCGGCATGAACCGCCACGGCAGCGCGGAACACATCCGCGAAATTACGGACTATATCCGCCGCAGTGCTCCCGGGTTCATTCTCCGCACAACCGTCATGCTCGGCTTCCCCGGCGAAACCGAAGCGGATTTTGACGAGCTTATACATTTCATGGCGGAACATCCTTTCGACAGGGTGGGCGCATTTGCCTATTCCGCCGAGGACGGCACACCTGCCGCCGCCATGCCGAACGCAGTCGATGCGGAAACCGCCGAACAGCGGCTTGACAGGCTCATGCGTCAACAGATGAAGATTTCCCTTGAGCTGAACCGCTCAAGAATCGGCACCGTTGTTGAAGCCCTTGTGGACGGCGCGGACGAAGAATTCCTTTTCTGCCGTTCCTACGCCGAAGCAGCCGATGTTGACGGAATCATCAAGGTTCCGCATTGCGGAAACCCCATTCCCGCCGGAAGTTATGTCAGCGTCAAAATCACCGACGCGGATTATTACGACCTCTGCGGTGAATTGATGCCGTCCCCTAAAACTGCACAGTAAATCGGCACACCCCCTTAAAACTGTTACGGAGAAACAAAAATGAACCTTCCAAACAAGCTTACAATGCTTCGCATGCTTATGATACCGCTCTTTATCGCATGCTTCTATCTGCCCGACAGCTGGCTTATCGGCACACTGAACGGCGTTCCGCTGCTGCTCAAATACGTTCTTGCAGCAGTGGTTTTTCTGCTTGCCTATGTTACGGACACGCTGGACGGGCGCATTGCGCGCGCACGCGGCCTTGTTACCGACTTCGGCAAACTGATGGATCCGACGGCGGACAAACTGCTCACCTCCGCCGCGCTCATCATGCTCTGCCGATTTGAAGTCATGAGCTTCGGCAATTTCCTGATGCCGGTGTTCACATTCATTATCATTGCGCGGGAAATCTTCGTCAGCGGCATCCGCCAGCTTGCCGCAGGCAAGGGCATTGTTATTGCCGCAAAAGCCATCGGCAAGGCGAAAACAACGCTGCAATTTGCCGCAATCCTTATTACCCTGCTTTGCGGACCCGTGTTCACGGCAATAGGCATTCCCGTGGATTTCGTGCTTATCTGCGCCGCCGCTGCGCTGACGGTCTGGTCCGGAATCGACTACACCGCCGGAGCCAAGGATCTTTTCAAAAACAGGTGAGCGTTCGCCGCATTTCAACATGATTAATGCTTTTAAATCAGCCCCGATTTTTTCGCGGGCTGATTTTGTTCGAAAATATTCCGAATACTTTCTTTCACGAAAAAAGCTTCAATTAATTGTCTTTTTATCCATGACCGACTCTAAATCGGCTTTTCTTTTAAGAACGTTTTTTAATCCCGGTTTCCGTGTTCGAACCGCCGTCGGTTCAATTTCGCAGTGCTTTTTAATTATATTATTTTTTGATGTTGACACACAGCGTAAATCATGGTAGAATTATTTTTATATGATAAGCAATCCCAAAAATGAGTGCGATCTTAACTTTTGTCAAAGGGTCTTGATTTGCATTTCATGAAAATTCCGCTTGTTATATGGTATACCAGTGAAGGAGAGCTCCTCGGAAAGGAGAGCTCCTCGGAAAGGAGAGCTCCTCGGAAAGGAGAGCTCCTCGTTTTATTTAATTCGGTAATTAATTCAATCTCTCCCGATGTCCCAAAAATTTAAATTATGAAAGAGGTCTAAGATGAAAAAAAGTACAAAAATCACAATTATTGCAATGTCACTCGTCATTGCACTGCTTATTGCGGCAGTGGGCGTGCTTTGGTATTCGCTGAACACCGCCGAAACGTTTGCGAACCGCAGCCGAACCGATATAGCTCTCGGCAAGTATGAGATTCTGCGCGACCGCAATGCTTCTCCCGAAAAGTTCCTTGAAGCCGCAAAAGCCAAAGATTATGACATCATAATCTTTTCAAAGGAACAGACGCTTGCTCTCGGGGAAAAAATCAAAGAGCTGTTCCCCGACGGCAATTCCGGCAGCAGGCGTTTCACAATCGGGATTGAAGATGTTATGCCGAATGACCTTGCAAAGCTCTTCAACGATGAAATGTTCTCAAACCTTGAAATTTCCGGTTCGTATTGCGGTGTGATCATTGATTTTGACAGTACCCCCGGTGCATCCATGACAGTAAGTCCCTGCGCGCCCTCCTACTCCGGCAGCATCATTGTTGAACAGGCTGCAAAGAAGTTTTCGGATGAGCTGCTGTCCCAAATTCTGCATAACAGAAATTTTGAAGACAGTCCCGAGGCGGCTTCCGACGGTTTGAACTGACCGAACCCGCCTTCTCCGCTTCAAACATCCTTTGTGTGAAGGATCTGCGCAAAGCCTGAAGCGATTCATCATTTTGAAATGAACAAAAATCCGAAACGCTCCGCCTCACCGGCAGCATTGCTTTTCGGATTTTTTGTTTTCGTTTTTATCGATTTCGGTGCGCTCACCGTTCAAACGCCTGCACGGTTCTTTCCGGCTTTTTTTCGGTTTTTTTACCCACGCTCTTAAGCGCACGGATATTCCGCATCATATACATCAGGAACGAAAAGCACATCATCGCCGTGCAGATTATTATCAGCGTGTCCGACAGCGCAGGGGCAATATTATAGAACACAACATGTGCAATCATCAGCGTGTATAAAAGAAAAGTCGTCAGCTTGCCGTGCCATTCCGCCGCAAGAACCTTTCCCGTGCGGCGAATTACGGCAATGCCCATGCAGCCGGTGACGATTTCCTTCACGATAAGCAGAACGCAGGGGAACAGCAGGTTGCCGAAGCGCGTCAAAAGGCAGGCAAGCATCACAATTTGTGTCAGCTTATCCGCAATCGGATCGAGCGCCTTGCCGAGGTCGCTCACCATTTCGAAATGCCGCGCAATAAAGCCGTCCGCAATATCCGTTGCGCCCGAAAGCAGCAGCACCCCTGCCGTTGCGGAATAATCCCTCCGAACAAGATACAGCCACGCAAGCGCAGGAACAAGCAAAAGCCGAAATGCGGAAAGCACATTCGGCACGGTCAGAATCCTGTTTTTGTAAGTTTCGTTTTTGCGGGCATCGTCCGCATCGTTGTTTTTCATGTTCTCCTCCCGTCGGTTCATCCTTTTTCTTTCGGGCTTTTTCGTCGAACATACGCTGCCCGAGCTTTTTCCCTGCATTTCCTTTTTTGCATTGATTATATGCCGCCTGCCGCAACGTTTTATCAATTCAACATCAACGCCCGTTAAAAAACAGATATCACCTTTTTAAGGAAATTATCCCTTTTCAGTCTTTCCCGACGGGGAAGGATTCATTCTTTATTTTTATATTTTTTTGCCCGAACGCAGCGTATTCCGTATCCTTCGGCCGAACGTTATTTAAGTTTCGGATTCGCCGTTCGGCATTTGCTCCGCATACCTTTCATCGCCCCACCACTTCGGCATCAACTCATTCAAAGTAATCGTCTCACGCGTTTCGTAGTCAACAAGAATTTCCGTATCTTTGTTGCGCGGGGACAGCTGCATGAAAAACTCGCGGCACGCACCGCAGGGCATTCCGCTCCCGCCGCCGCAGGGCAGCGCATCACGGAACGCGATCATACGTTTCACAACCGTCTGCCCGCTGTTCACAAACATATTCAATGCGGCAACACGCTCCGCACAAAGGTTCATCACACCGCTGCAGCTTTCAATGCAGAATCCCGTGAAGATCTCTCCGTTTTCGCTTTCAAGCGCGCAAACAACATGATGAGCATACACAAACGGCGTAGCATCCTCCGGATGATATTGTTCCTTTGCTTTAAGGTACAGTTTTTCCCAAATATCCATATAAATAATACCTCTTAACTCTCCTAACGGTCAGCAGCCGCGGTTGTCCGCCGTATAAACTATGCAGCCTATGCCCGCAATCATTGAAAAAAGTATTGCGCCGCCCATTCCGTCCGCAACGGCCGAACCTGCAAAAAAGCCTGCAATTCCGGCAAGTATCATGATAATTACCGAAACTGTTGTTCTGAATTTTTTCATATGCTTCTCCTTATTTTTGAATTGCGGTTTCCGTCACGGCTCGTTTGCGGGCCGAAAAAGTCTCATCCGAATCGCGCAGAACAAAACCGACGGTTGTTCCGCTGAAAATTCAAGCCTCGCATGACATAACCAAACAAAAAAGCACCCCTGCCGGGATGCTTTCGTTTGGTGCGGTTGATGGGACTTGAACCCATACGGTCTCCCATACGCCCCTCAAACGTACGCGTCTGCCTGTTCCGCCACAACCGCATTTTTCACTGCGAGGGATATTATAACGCGTTCCGATGCATTTGTCAACATAAATCATGTCCGAAAACCAATATATTTTTAAAGCTGTGCAAATTTCCGCCTTTTACCCTTTTGCAGGGTGCAAAACGTGTTGCGTTTATGTTATAATATAGGCACAGCAAACCCCTGTTCAGGGTCGTTTTACGAATATTTTCGGGAGGTTGGGGCGTTTTTCGGCTTTTACTGCGCAATTCCGTCCGAACCGGAAAGGGAACAGAACATGCAAAAAGATAAAGCACTTGAAATGGCACTCGGTCAAATCGAAAAGCAATACGGCAAGGGTGCAATTATGCTGATGGGAGATGCCGCCTCAAGGATTCAGGTTTCCGTCATTCCGACGGGCTGCATTGAGCTTGACGCAGCTCTCGGCGTCGGCGGAGTTCCGCGCGGAAGAATAGTTGAAATATACGGGCCGGAATCCTCCGGCAAAACGACCATTGCGCTGCATATCATTGCCGAAGCACAAAAAATGGGGGGCATGTGTGTTTTTATCGATGCAGAACATGCGCTTGACCCCGTTTATGCCGAAAAGCTTGGCATAAGCATGGACAAACTCTATGTCTCCCAGCCGGACAACGGCGAACAGGCGCTTGACATTGCGGATGCACTCGTTCGCAGCGGCGCGATCGACGTTATCGTTGTTGACTCCGTTGCGGCTCTCGTTCCCAAAGCTGAGCTTGAAGGCGACATGGGCGATTCTCACGTCGGCTTGCAGGCAAGGCTCATGAGCCAGGCATTGCGCAAACTTGCCGGCGTTGTCGGAAAATCCCGCACCTGCGTTATTTTTATCAATCAGCTCCGCGAAAAAGTCGGTGTTATGTTCGGCAATCCCGAAACCACCACCGGCGGCAAGGCGCTGAAGTTCTTTGCCTCCATCCGTTTAGATGTCCGCAAAATCGACACGCTGAAACAGGGCAATTCGCCTGTCGGCAACCGCACACGCATCAAAGTCGTTAAAAACAAGGTTGCGCCGCCTTTCCGCGTTGCCGAGTTCGACATTATCTACGGTGAAGGCGTTTCTAAGGAAGGTTCCATTCTCGATATGGGCGTTGCAAACAAGATCATCACAAAAACCGGTGCATGGTTCTCCTACGGCGATATCCGCATCGGCCAGGGCAGGGAAAACGCACGCAATTTCATGCGCGACAATCCCGAGCTTTGCAAAGAAATCGAAAAGAAGCTCCGCGACCTTATCGAAACATCCCATGACGAAAGCGCACCCGTCAGCGAGGATGAGCCCTATTCCGAGGATGAATAAATCAAAAGCAGCCCGCGCTTTGCGCCGTGCATACCGAAAACATGCCGGCCGACGCTCCGATTAACGTTCCACAGTTAAATTTTTAATTACAAAAAGCTCCGCAGCAGGCATTTTCGGCTGTGCGGAGCTTTTCCGTATTTTATCCGTTTTGTTCAAATCCGAATTCTCAACCCAATCCGAGCGCGGCACGGAGTATCAGCACGGCATCCGAAAGCGTGACGTTTCCGTCCCCGTCCGCATCGCAGAGCGCGGCAGTTTCGGGCGAAAGCTCAGCCGTTCCGAGTGCGCACCGCATCACGAGCAGCGCATCCGCCGCCGTCACAGCGCCGTCCCCGTCCGCATCGCAGAGCGCGGCAGTTTCGGGCGAAAGCTCAGCCGTTCCGAGTGCGCACCGCATCACGAGCAGCGCATCCGCCGCCGTCACAGCGCCGTCCCCGTCCGCATCGCCGGGAACACCCGGTTCGCCGCCGCTAACGAGTATCCACCCGCTTTGCGTCTGCGTCGGCACGGGATGTTGATCGTCGTCGGTCATCATATAATTAAACTTTTTAACTTCAACGCGAATTTCGGAATCCCCCGCAGCTCCTGCAAGCACGGTAAAATTCATTGTGTGAATAATGCCGTTGTTTGCCTGCGTCATGCCTTCGTTTCCCGGATACAGCACGCCGAGGCTGATCCTGCCGGGCATGGATGTGTCCAAATGGTTAAGCGTGTTTTCCCAATCTATCGCGCTGCCGCGGGTCACGGAATTCAGCTCCAACGCCTCCGGATCATACCAAACCGTGACTGCAAGCGCGTGTGCAAGATAGTCTTCGCCCTCAATGCAAAGATTGATATCTGCCGATTCGCCTTCCGCCGCCGCTGCCGTGTCCGCATAGAAAAGCACCGTATCCGTGTTGACCTTGAGCGCCTCGGCACTCGCCGCCGCAGGCCGAACAAAGCCGCACAGAACCGCTGCGGCAAGAATAATTGCAGCAGCAAGAAGTTCGACAAATCCGCGTTTTACATTCTTTATTTTTCCGTTTGTCATCTGATTTTGAACCCTCCCCGTGACTTTGCACTTATTCTATATTTTTTCTGCATGATTTGCAATACCCTTCAACAAAAACCCCGTCCCCGCGGTTGCCCGCAGGGACGGGGTCAGGAAGAAATCCCGCTGTTCTGTTGATGGGGGAGGGGAATTATGCATCAGGATCAGGGTGCTCAACCCTCCCCGTCGAAGTGGTTATTGTTCAATATGCAGCGCGAAACGAAGTGCCAGCAGCGCATCCATGGATGTTATGAATCCATCGCCGTCAACATCCGCAATCTGCTGATTTTCAACGGGCAGAATGTCCATTGCCATGCGCAGGATCGTCAGCGCATCCGCCATGGAAACATTGCCGTCATCGTCAACATCGCCAAGCATTTCATACTGTGCCGTGACAACAAGGTCTGCCGTGATGTTTGTGAATGCCTTGTCCCAGCCGGTGAAGGTGTAGCCCGTGCGGGTCGGGTCGGCGGGTGCTTCTGCGTCGCCGCCGTGCTGCACTTCCTGAGTCTTAAGCACTGTTCCGTCCCAGTCCTTGAAAGTTACGGTGTAGGTATTGATTTCATAATGTGCCGTGACAACAAGGTCTGCCGTGATGTTTGTGAATGCCTTGTCCCAGCCGGTGAAGGTGTAGCCCGTGCGGGTCGGGTCGGCGGGTGCTTCTGCGTCGCCGCCGTACTGCACTTCCTGAGTCTTAAGTACCGTTCCGTCCCAGTCTTTGAAGGTTACGGTGTAGGTATTAATGCTGTACTGCGCCGTGACAACGAGGTCTGCGGTAACATTGGTGAACGCCTTGTCCCAGCCGGTGAAGGTGTAGCCTACGCGGGTCGGGTTTGCGGGTGCTGTTGCATCGCCGCCGTACTGTACTTCCTGAGTCTTCAGCACCGTTCCGTCCCAATCCTTGAAGGTTACGGTGTGCATTTCGGGCTGTGCGGCCGCAACAGTGACAGCGCCGTTTTGGATAGCGAACTCTACGGGTTCTGCGTTGCAATCGTAGATGTCATATTCGTCCAGATTGTACGTTACTGTAATATTATATGCACCAGGCTCTGCATTATCGGCAACCTTAAAAACAAAGTACGTAAGGGTTCCGTTCACGCAGAAGTTTTCAGATGCCGAATCATTAGTCCACACAAGAGTGAACGGATTTTGCATTACCGTGCAAGGTACGGTTCCGGGCAGCAAGCCTGTATCTTCAACGCGGAGAAGCGTCAACGCAGGATCGAATGCCACATCGAGAGTCATTGAGATGATGCCCGGGTTGTTTGCAATTTCAATGCCAACTGAAACCGTATCACCGGGAGCTGCTTCGACACCGTTCACAATGATTTTGGGTTCATTGTCCTTTGTTCCGCTTTCAGCTCCAACAACGGAAGCATTGCTCTTTCCGCTGCTCCACGGAAGCGTTGCGTAATCAGGCCAGTTCGCAAGGTGGCGAGTCAGAATAAGCCTATCAAGGTTATTTATCTTGCCATCCGCATTCGTATCAGCACCGGGCTTAATCCTTGAGGCAGGATAATCCGGCCAATTTGCAAGATAACGGGTCAGAATAAGTCTGTCAAGGTTGTTAACCTTGCCATCGCCGTTTACATCACCGTAAATAATATCGGTAACGCTGATTTTGCCGTTTACAACTGCGAAATCTACAGGTTCAGCATTGAAATCATAAATTTCATAGCCTTCGCTGTCATAACTTACGGACACTGCATAATCGCCTTCTTCAAGGTTTTCGGGAACATTGAAGGTAAGTGTAACGAGTGTGCCGTTAACCGTATAATTCTGCGTTGCAGAGTCGTTCTCCCATGCAAGTGTGTACGGATTAAGCATCACGGTCGAGTGTACCTTTCCGGGAAGCAAACCTGTATCTTGAACACTTACAAGCTCCAATCTGCTGTCGAAGTTGACATGAAGTGTCATTGAAACAATACCCGGGTTATTCGCAATGCTGATATTAACCGCAACGGTTGAGCCTGCGGAAGTTGTTTTGCTTTCAACAACAATCTGCGGAGCATCGGAAGGCACAGGTGTTGAAACCGGTTCGTTCTGCACATACTGTGCCGTAACAACGAGGTTTGCGGTGACATTGGTGAATGCCTTGTCCCAGCCGGTGAAGGTATAGCCCGTGCGGGTCGGGTTCGCGGGAGCCGTTGCTGCGCCGCCGTACTGTACCTGCTGAGTCTTAAGCACCGTTCCGTTCCAGTCCTTGAAGGTTACGGTGTAGGTGTTAATGCTGTACTGTGCCGTAACAACGAGGTTTGCGGTAACATTGGTGAATGCCTTGTCCCAGCCGGTGAAGGTATAGCCCGTGCGGGTCGGGT
>CALAXO010000108.1 GCA_937894955.1 uncultured Clostridia bacterium | reverse complement strand
TCTTGAGGAGCTCAATGAGCTCGCAAAAACCGCCGGCGCACTTGTTGTCGGCAAAGTTCGTGTCCGTCGGCGCACAATCGACAATGCAACCTATGTCGGAAGCGGCAAAGCCGACGAACTCAGTCTTATGGGCAGCGAGCTTGAAGCGGATCTGTTCATTTTTGATGATGAACTTTCCGCAATTCAGCTCCGCACACTTGAAGAGACTCTCGGAACGCGCGTTATTGACAGAACAACGCTGATACTTGATATTTTTGCTGCCCGTGCAACAAGCCGCGAGGGCAAATTGCAGGTGGAGCTTGCGCAGATGCGCTACCGCCTTCCCCGCCTTATCGGGCAGGGGCAGGTTCTCTCACGTTTGGGCGGCGGCATCGGAACGCGCGGCCCGGGCGAAAAGAAGCTTGAAATCGACAGACGGCGGATAAGGCGGCGTGTTTTCGAGCTTGAAACCGAACTGTCCGAAATCGAAAAACAGCGCGGATTGCGGCGCGAAAGCCGAAAGGCGAACCGTATTCCGCTTGTTGCGCTTGTCGGGTACACAAATGCAGGCAAGTCCACAATGCTCAACGCTCTCACCGATTCAAACGTGCTTGCGGAAGATAAGCTCTTTGCAACCCTTGACCCCGTTGTGCGCAAAATCACACTTGCCGGCGGCACGGAAGCTTTGCTTTCCGACACAGTTGGGTTCATCAACAAACTTCCGCACGACCTTGTTGAGGCGTTTAAATCAACGTTGGAAGAAGTTTCAAACTCCGACTTAATCCTTCAGATTGTTGATATTTCCTGTCCTTATCACGAGAAGCAGATGCGCGTTGTTGACGGCGTTCTCGAATCCCTCCATGCGGCGGACATTCCGCGTATAACAGTTTTTAACAAAGCCGATGCAATCCCCTCCTGCGAACTTCCGAAGGAAAGTGAAAGCAGATTCAATGTCAGTGCGTTGTGCGGCACGGGCATTGAAAAGCTTCTTAATGCAGTTGAACTGAAACTCAATTCCGCCCGCACAGAGGTGGATATTCTCGTTCCGTACAGCAAATACGAAGCTGTCTCAATGATTCGCGATCGCGGAATGCTGCTGAGTGAGGAGCATACCGAAACAGGCACGCACATTCGCGCCCTGATTGATGCGGAAAGCATCGGCCGGCTGCGCAAAATTCTTGATTTTTAACAACGGCAGGCATTGAATCGGATATGATTAAAACAAAGATAATAACAATCGAAGGCATTGACGGCAGCGGCAAAACAGTTCAGTTTGAGCTGCTCGCGAAGGGACTTCAAAACAGGGGGTTCACGGTTCAAAAACGTTCTTACCCTGTTTATGATGCTTTTTTCGGCGAACAGGTCGGAAGGTTCCTTTCCTGTTCGGAAGGCGTAAGTGCAAACACCGTTGACAAAAAGAGCATGGCACTTTGGTTCGCAATGGACAGATTCATGGATTTTCGAAATTATTGCGACGGGGAAACGGATTTTCTGCTTATCAACCGCTATGTTCTAAGCAACGCAGTCTATCAGAGCATACGCGAACGCGACATCAGCGAACCTGACTCGGATAATTCCGCTTTTGCGGATTGGGTTTTTCATCTCGAATACGACGTTCTGGAGCTTCCCCGCCCGACATTAAACCTGTTTTTCGACGTTGACACCGAATGCGCAGGCAAAAACGTTGATAAAAAGGGTTTCCGTGACTATATCGGCAGCGGCCGCGATGTTTACGAAAAGAGTGCGGGCATTCAAGCCCGTGCAAGAGCCAAATACCGTGAAATGGCCAAACGTTTCTCCGACACGGTCATAATTCCGTGCACCGAAAACGGCGCAATGCTTCCTCCTGAAACGATTTCAAACGCGGTTTTTGAGCTGCTGTGCGAACGCGGGCTCATCTGACACGCACGAGCTTTTTGATTCACCGACGGACAAAACAGTGTATAAACATAAAAAGGAGAAAACAACATGAGAAAGATAGGCATTTTAACCGGCGGCGGCGACTGTCCGGGACTGAACGCAGTTATTCGCGGCGTTGTTGAAAAATGCGCCGAAGCAGGGATGGAAGTTTTCGGCTTTCGCGACGGCTGGCGCGGTGCGCTGAACGCAAAGGGACATTGGCTCACGCTTTCCGAAGTGGAAGGCATACAGACCCTCGGCGGAACCATTATCGGCAGCTCCCGAACAAATGTTCTTGCTCAGCCTGACGGCACTTCAACAATCATCAACGTGCTTGATGCACTCGGGCTTGAAGGTCTTGTCGCCATCGGCGGGGACGATACTCTCGGCGTTGCGAATGCGCTGCGCAAACTCGGCGTGAACGTTATCGGCGTTCCGAAAACCATAGACAATGATTTGAGCTGTACCGATTACACTTTCGGCTTTGAAACCGCCTCCAACATTGCAATGGAGGCCATTGATCGCCTGCAGACAACCGCAAAGGCTCATTCCCGCTGCATCGTTGTCGAATGCATGGGGCGGCACACGGGCTGGATCGCATTGCAGGCAGGACTTGCCGCAAATGCCCATCTTGTACTTATTCCCGAATTTCCGAAATCCTACGATGAGATAATTTCCGTTGTTCGCCGCAGATATCTTCGCGGAGACAGATATACTATCATTGTTGTTGCGGAAGGTTTTGAACTGCTCGGCGGCGATGAAATAGACCTCGGAACCGACGCATTCGGCAACAAGCTGCTTATTCACAAAAACCTTGCAAAGAACCTTTCCGACATGATTGAAGATACGATGCGCAACGATCCGCTTCTCGGCTCCGATGCACAGTATTTTGAATGCCGCCCCGTCGTTTTGGGTCATGTTCAGCGCGGCGGTGCGCCGTGTGCATTTGACCGTGTTCTCGGAACAAGACTCGGCATAAAGGCCGGAGAGCTTGTTGTCAGGCATGATTACGGAAAAATGGTTGCACTGAACGGCAATTCGATCGTCGGAGCGGATCTTGAAACTGCCGTCACCGTCCGAAAGGAAGTTGACAGGGAGTTTTATGAGGCTGCATCGCTTTATTTTAAATAATTCCGAGTAAATCGGGCTGAAAAGCAGGTGTTCGCAAGCGAACAGAGCTTCGGAACCGGTTCGCAGAGTCAACTCGGAAAATCAGCCCGCAAATACGGTTCGCGGGCACTGCGCCGACCGTCTTAAACACAGGATAAGCGGAATGAAGCCGCTTTTCGACATTTTTCTTGACAAAGTCGGTTTTGGGGCGCATAATATGCACTTAAAAAGTTTGCGGCAGCTCAGGGCGAACAAACGTTTTTTCGCCCGAGAAGAAAAAGCTGCAAAAGGAAGGAATCGCAAAATGGAAACGGCAAAAGAAAACTTTGAACCCCGCAATTTTATCGAGGAGCTCATTCTTGAGGATATGCAGCACAACCCCGTTGTTAAAACGCGCTTCCCGCCCGAGCCGAACGGTTATCTTCATATCGGCCACGCAAAGGCTCTTTGGATAAATTTTACAACAGCCGAACGCTTCGGCGGCAAATGCAATCTTCGCTATGACGATACCAATCCTGCCAAGGAGGATGTCGAATTTGTTGATGCAATCGAGCAGGATATCCGTTGGCTGGGCTTCAATTGGGATAAGCTCTGCTACGGCAGTGATTATTTTGACAAATGTTACGAACTTGCAGTAAAACTCATCAAAGACGGCAAGGCATATGTCTGTGATCTTGACAAGGATGAAATCCGCGAATACCGCGGCACGCTGACCGAACCCGGCGTTAACAGTCCCTACCGCAGCCGCAGCGTTGAGGAGAACCTTGACCTGTTCCGCCGCATGAAAGAGGGCGAGTTTCCGGACGGAAGCCGCACCCTCCGTGCGAAAATCGATATGGCTTCTCCGAACATCAACATGCGCGACCCCGCACTTTACAGGATTCTGCACCGCACGCATCACCATCAGGGCGACAAATGGTGCATCTATCCCATGTATGACTTTGCGCACCCGATTCAGGATGCTATCGAGGGCATTACCCATTCCCTCTGTTCCCTTGAATACGAAGCGCACCGCCCGCTTTACAATTGGGTAATTGAGGCTTGCGGATTCGAGCATAAGCCCCGCCAGATCGAGTTCGCAAGGCTGAACATCACCAACACAATAATGAGCAAACGCTTCCTCCGCGCACTTGTTGAGGGCGGCTATGTTTCCGGTTGGGATGATCCGCGTATGCCGACGCTTTGCGCAATGCGCCGCCGCGGATACACTCCGGAAGCTATTAAGGACTTTCTGACCCGCGCCGGTGTTGCAAAGGCTGACTCGGTGGTCGATTCCGCAATGCTTGAACACTGCGTCCGCGAGGATCTGAACGCGCATTGCGACCGCGCAATGGCCGTTATCGACCCCGTTAAAGTTGTCATTGACAACATGCCGGAGGGTGAATTTATCGATGTTGAAATTGAAAACCTGCCCATTGCCGAGGAAGGCGATGCCAAATTCGGCGAAAAACACACCGTTCGTTTCAGTCGGGAAGTCTATATCGAGCGCGATGATTTCATGGTTGAACCTCCAAAAAAGTTTTTCCGTCTCAAACCCGACGGAGAAGTTCGTCTTAAAGGTGCATACATTGTAAAATGTGTAGGTTTTAAACAGGATGAAAGCGGAAAAGTTACTGAAATCCACTGCACATATGACCCCGAAAGCTTCAGCGGTGAATGCACCCGCAAAGTCAAGGGCACAATTCACTGGGTTCCCGTTCAGGATGCGATTCCCGCTGAATTCCGCCTTTATGAACAGCTCATGAAGGATGAAAATGTTTCGGCCGATGATTTTATCGATAAGCTGAATCCCGATTCCGTTCGCATTCAGACCGGATTTATCGAGCCCTTTCTTGCGGACAAACCCGCCGGCTATCGCTGCCAGCTCATGCGAATCGGTTATTTCTGTGTTGACCCCGATTCAACTGCCGAAAAACGTGTTTTCAATCGCACCGTCGGCCTGAAGGACAGCTATAAACCCGCGCAGAGCTGAGGCCTGCGCACCCGATCCCCCCCCCTTTTTGATGTTAAGAGCTTTGCTGCCGCTCGGCCGCAAAGCTCTTTGTTTCTGCTCTTTTTTCTTTATTTTTTCTTGTCCCCAGGCTCAGTTGCGAATCTCATATCATGCCGAACTCCGCCTTCAGGCGCAGTATCCTTTCAACGCTTTCATTCAATCTGTCCAACGTAATCTCACCTGTTTGCACGGCCGAAAGAATCCCGTTGAATGCGGCTGAATAGTCATAGGGCATCAGGAGTATATCCGCGCCTGCATTGAACGCAAGCACCGCACTCTCCTCGGATGAATAGTTTTCGACAATCGCACCCATTTCAAGCGCATCGGTAATGATAACGCCGTTATAACCCATTTCGCCGCGAAGATGCAGCGTCAGCGCGTCATATGATAATGAACAGGGCAGGTTATCGGTGCTTCCGCGCGTCAACGTTATATGTGCCGCCATTATCATATCCGTTTCATTAATTGCACTGTAAAACGGAATCAGTTCGCATTCCGAAAGCTGCTGCCAATCCTTTTCGAGCGCAACGTAACCATCGTGCGTATCTCCCGCCGTGTCCCCGTGCCCCGGAAAATGTTTTATGCAGGCAATAATGTTTTCCTTATGCAGACCGTTTATTGCGGCATTCACCATTTTTGCAACAATTTTCGGATTGCTTCCGAACGCTCTGTTTCCGATGACCGGATTATTCGGATTCGAATTCACGTCCGCAACGGGCGCAAAGTCAAGATTAAACCCCAGCTCCGCAAGATACTTGCCGATTGCAGAATACATTGCACGCGCCTTCTCCGGGTCGCCCGTGCTTCCTACGGCCTGGGCACTGTCATATTTCGGCACGTTAAAGGCAGGGGAATTTGCAATTCTTGCAACCGCGCCTCCCTCTTCATCCACTGCAATAAAAAGAGGAATTCTGCTTGTCTTCTGCAAATTTTGAATAAATGAAGCTGTTTGTTCCGGGGTTTCGATGTTTTTTCCGAAAAAAGCTATCCCTCCGGCAGGATGTGCCGCGAGGAAATCCGCCATGCCCGCCGAACAATCCGTGTCGCTGTACCGTGCCGAGCCGTGCGCCTGATTCGGCGTGAAGCTTTCATCCAGCGATTCCGGACGTACAATAAAAAGTTGTCCGACTTTTTCTTCAAGGGTCATTTCAGCCATCATTTCAGCCACGATATCCTCCTCCGGTTCGTTTGTTGCGGCTGCCGAAGGGTTTGCCGTCATATCCGCAGTCGGTTCGGCAGAGGGCGTGATAAGGGTCGGTGCTGTCGTTGAATCCTGTCCGGTTCCGCGCCCGCCTGTGCACGCGCAGAATGCAAGCAAAAGCACCGCTGCAATCATCGTTATGCGGCCGATAATCATATTTTTATTTGGAGTAATTGTATTCTGCATCACTTTGAGCATAACTCTCCGCTGCCGTTTATGTTGTTCTCTGCTGCAAAATCGACAGCATCCCCTTTGCGGAATGCTGCCGACCGTTCGCTCTCGAATTAAATTCAGCCCATGATATCGTGGTTTACCGTATCCTGAATGCGCTGTGCAATTTCATCCGCGCGGGCAACAAGTTTCTTGCCCTCTTCGCTGAAGAATGCAGCCTTTGCTTCATCCTTTACGCCGCCGAGGTTGATAAGAACGTTCAGCCATGCACCGTGAACACAGGTGTGAAGGTTCAGTCCGCCGACGCCGAGATCGCTTGCACAGTTGGTGTTGTAATGGCCGAGCATTCTGTCCGCAAGTTCAAGCGCAGCAACGGAGAGGCGCAGTGTTTCAAAGGGAACTTCCGTTGCAGCAAGAGTTGCATCGGCAATAGCTTTCCTGCGAACCGCCTTCTCCTCGTCGGTTGCTTTCGGCATTTTGAACGCAGCTGCAACAAGGTTGTATGCGTCCGTATCCCTGTCAACCTGAGCGGTCAGCTCGTCGTAAATTTTCTTTCCCTGCTCAATGATTTCGTGACAGAGGGGCCAATCGGCTTCATAGCTCTTTTTGACTGCAGTCTGACCCGCGACCATCGTGACAAGGCCCGTGCCCTGTGCGCCGCAGAATGCAGCCGCGCTGCCGCCGCCGGGAGCGGGAGCATCGGAAGCAACAATGTTGAGATAGTCCGTAACGACCATGTCGATAAGTTTCATGTGTTTAAAATTACCTTTCGTTGTTATGATTATGTTGATTCGGATTCTTCTGCCGTGCTGTCGGCAATTCGTTCTGAATCGAACCTGAGATTACTTCACAGCGACACAGCCGCGCTTGATAACCTTTTTAACCTGATTTGAGCCCATTCTGTAGCAGAGCATCGGCAGCTCATCCGTATTCCAAAGCACGATATCCGCAAGTTTGCCGGGCTCAATCGAACCGACGCTGTCGCCCTTGCCGATTGCACATGCAGCATTCAGCGTGACTGCCGTCAAAACCTCCTCGGGGAAGAGTCGATAGCGCAGATAGCCAAGGTTCATTGAAAGCTGCAAATTAAGCGACGGACAGGACCCGGGGTTGAAATCCGTTGCGATTGCAACAGGAACGCCCGCCGAAATCATGTCACGCGCACGCGCAAAGGGTTTGTTGAGATAGAGCGAAGTTTGCGGCAGCAGGCAGGCAGTCGTTTTCGCCTTTGCCATCGCTTCAATGCCGCTGTCCCGCGTTGCAATAAGGTGTTCTGCGGAAATTGCGCCGATCTCGCCCGCAAGCTCCGAACCGCCCAGCGGATCTATCTCATCCGCATGAACTTTTGACGGAAGCCCGAGTTTTTGCGCCGCAAGCAGAAGTTTTCGCGACTGCGGAACGTTGAACACGGAACTTTCGAGGAAGACATCGCAAAAATCCGCAAGCCCCTGCTCCGCAACAACCGGCAGAACACACTCAATTATAAAATCAATGTACCCGTCGGCATTGCCTGCGTATTCGTCCGGAATTGCATGTGCACCGAGAAATGTTGCAGCAATATCCTGCGCGCCGGATTCACCGAGACGGCGAATGACACGGAGCTGCTTGAGCTCATTTTCCGAATCCAGTCCGTAACCGCTTTTTATTTCAACGGTTGTAACGCCGAAACTGAGCATTTCCGCAAGAAAGCCGCGCCCGCGTTCAAAGAGTTCATTCTCGGTTGCTTTGCGCGTGTTGGTCAGCGTGTTCAAAATGCCGCCGCCTGCGTTGAGGATATCAAGGTAGCTTGCGCCTGCAATTTTAAGCGGCACTTCATGTGCGCGCCAGCCCCCGAAAACAAGGTGGGTGTGTGCGTCAACAAGCCCGGGTGTTGCAAGCGCACCGTGAGCATCGATGATATCGGCATATGCCGAATACTCGGGAAGCTCTCCGTTTGCAGTCACCGCAACGATTTTTTCACCGTCAATAAGAACCGCCGCATTGTGCAGCACTTCAATTTTGCCCTGATCCGAACCGCAGCGGCTGCTTGTGCCGAGCGGGGTTGCAAGTGTTCCGATATTTTTGATAAGAAGCATAGGCGTCTGACCTTTTCACGGAATGCAGAGCGGCAAATGTTCTGCATTCCGTTCATTCTTTAATTCGGTTCAAAGTTACAGCAGATAGTTTTCAATAATCTGCTTGTCCGCATTGAAGTCCTCGATTTGCAGGTAATACTCTGCGGAATCGGTGAGCGCACGCATCGGAGTCAGGCCGATGATCTCCGTGCCGACAACATGAACGCCCCAGCGTGCGGCCTCGGCCTTTGTGACCTCAACAACCCTGTAAAGCGGAGTGCGGTTGAAGTCGGTCATGTTGATTGAAACCTGCGCAATGTTCCTGTCCTCAAGCATAACGCCGAGAGCCTTTACGCAATCGAAGCCGCCGCTTGAACGACGGATAATCTTTGCGATTTTGCTTGCAATGGAAACATCGGAAGTTGAGAGGTTGATATTGAATGCAACCAAAGGCATACGGCAGCCGACGGCTGTTACGCCTGCGGTGGGGTGAATCGCTGCGCCGCCGAAATCGGGGGTCCACTGCGGATCCTTGACCTTTTCCGCCATGCCTTCAAACTGACCCTTGCGAATTGCCGCAAGGTTGACACGATGCGGTGCGGAAGCGGAATCTTCATAAAGGAAAATGGGTATGCCCGCTTCGTTCCAAATGCGCTCCGCAAGCTGTTTGGAATATTCAACGGTTTCTTCCTTTGTAACGTCCTTCATGGGAATAAGGGGGATAACATCGACCGCACCCATGCGGGGATGTTCGCCCTGATGATGATTCAGGTCAATAAGCTCTGCCGCCTTCTTGGCAAGAGCGGTTGCGGCATTCATAACGCCTTCGGGGCTGCCCATGAAGGTTATAACGCTGCGGTTGTGGCTTGCATCGCTGCTGTAATCAAGCAGTGTTACGCCCGCAGTGTTGCGAACGGTGTCAACGCATGCCTCGATGACCTCATGATTCCTGCCCTCGCTGATATTCGGGACGCATTCAATGATCTTTGCCATTTTAAGAAAACTTCCTTTCTTGTTTTTGCCCCGCAGAAGTATGCGGAGCTGTTATTTCTGCGTTTGTTGTTTGTTGTTTCTTTATTTTTGCCGCGTCCGCAGGGCAAAAGCCGCAAGCTTCCTTCGTCTGCGGGCGCAGGCAATGTTGATTTGAAGAATGTATTGCAGAACGTATAATACTGTTCCGGCAAATGTCGGTTTAACGTTTGTCCTGCATGTCTCCGAAGCTTATTTCAGAGCATCTGCAACAGTTTTTTTCACAAGTTCGTCATCCGCAAAATAGGGAATGGTGATATGAGCCTTGCCCGCCCATTTTTCATTGTATTTGACGGAGGTTTCAACGGAGTGTTCGTTGCGCGCCCAATTGCGCCTTGCAACGCCGCCCATAACGTCCCACATCATTGCGGAGCGAATGATATTATCCACACGCTCGCTGCCGTCCAAAACAAGGCCGAAACCGCCGTTGATGGATTTGCCGATTCCGACACCGCCGCCGTTGTGCAGTGCACAGAGGCTCATGCCCCTTGCGGCATTGCCCGCAAAGCACTGAACCGCCATGTCCGCCATTACATTGCTGCCGTCCTTGATGTTTGCAGTCTCGCGGAAGGGGGAATCCGTGCCGCTGACGTCGTGGTGGTCGCGTCCGATCATAACCGGGCCGATTTCGCCGCTGCGAACCATTTCGTTGAATTTAAGCGCGATATTCGTCCTGCCTTCGGCATCCTGATAGAGTATGCGCGCCTGTGTGCCGACAACAAGCTTGTTTGCCTTTGCATCACGAATCCAAATATAGTTATCGCGATCCTGAGAGCAGCGGGTCGGATCGATGCAGCTCATTGCCGCTGCATCAGTCTTGTCGAGATCCTCGGGCTTGCCGGACAGGCAGACCCAGCGGAACGGACCGTAACCGTAGTCAAACAGAACCGGACCCATAATATCCTCAACATAACTCGGGAAGATGAAGCCGTCCTTTTCATCAACGCCGTTCTTGGAGATTTCCCGAACACCGCTGTCATAAACCGCTTTCATGAAGGAGTTGCCGTAGTCGAAGAAATACGTGCCGCGCTTTGTGAGGGCAACGATTGCATCGAAATGACGGCGCAGCGAAGCATTGACTCGGCGCTCGAACTCGTCACGATCGGAATGCAGCATGTGCGTGCGCTCATCAAAGGTCAGGCCGACGGGGCAATAACCGCCGTTATAGACATTGTGGCAGGAAGTCTGGTCGGAAAGCAGATCAATATGGATATTATGCGCAACGGCATATTCAAGCAAATCGACAATGTTTCCGTGATATGCAATCGATATCGATTTTTTCTCCGCAAGGTATTGCTTTGCTTCCGCAAACACCTCGTCAAGGTTATCGGAAATCGTGTTTACCCAGCCTTGGTCATAACGCGTTTTGATTCTTGAAAGATCGACTTCAGCAAAAACACCGACTGCGTTTGCAATGTTCGCCGCCTTGGGCTGCGCACCGCTCATGCCGCCGAGACCGGAGGATACAAACAGTTTGCCCGCAAGATCGCCGTGTTCGGCAACACCGAGATATTTTCTGCCTGCGCCGAGAATTGTGTTGAACGTTCCGTGAACGATGCCCTGCGGTCCGATATACATCCAACCGCCCGCCGTCATCTGTCCGTAGTTGGCAACGCCGAGTTCTTCCGCAATTTCCCAATCCTTAAGGTTGTCGAACATGCCGACCATCAGTGCGTTTGTGATGATAACACGGGGCGCGGTGGGCTTTGAAGGAAACAGGCCGAGAGGATGACCGGATTCAACAACGAGCGTCTGGTTTTCGGTAAGCTCTTCAAGATATTTTTTGATAAGGCGATATTGCAGCCAGTTTTGGCAGGGCTGACCTGTTTCGCCGTAGGTAACAAGTTCATAGGGGTAAAGCGCAATCTCGAAATCAAGGTTGTTGTCAATCATGACCTGAAAAGCCTTGCCTTCAATGCATTTGCCCTTGTATTCGTCGATGGGTTTGCCGTAAATCCTGCCCTCGGGACGATAGCGATAGGCATAGATTCTGCCGCGGGTTTTGAGTTCTTCCATGAATTCGGGAGCAAGCGTTTCATGAAGTTCCTCCGGAACATAGCGCAGTGCGTTGCGCAGCGCAAGCTCAGCCTGTGCGGAAGTGAGGCGGAAACCTCTGTCCGGTGCGCGGCGATAGCCCTCTTCCATTTTCGGATACTCCGGAAGAGTGTTGTCAAGTTTGATTGTCATTGCTTTTGCAACAAGTTCGTTTTTCATACTGATATTCCCTCCTTCGTTAGGATTGAATTATTAAACCGGATTTATCGGTATTTATTCGTTTAGCTGCCGTAAATGCCGCCGGTTGTCAATGCTTTTTTAACAGCCGAACCGCATCATTTTATTCAAGAGTTCCGCAAACGCCTTCGGCCGCGCGGACGATCTCCTCCGCTTTTACCATTGCATCGAACTTGTTCATCTGTTCGTACATCACGATATCGTCGTGAATGGGAGCAACGCTTTCGCGGATTTTGTTGTAAACAGCCTTTGTTGCGGGAGCAAGCTTGTCATCGCCGCGCAGGTAAAGAGCCTGGCTCGCGGCAAACAGCTCGATGCCGATAACCTTTTGTGCATTGTCGAGGATCATGCGCGCCTTGCGTGCGGCAATGGTACCCATGCTTACATGATCTTCCTGATTTGCGGAGGAAGGAATGGAGTCAACGCTTGCAGGGTGCGCCCAAACTTTGTTTTCGGAAACCATGCTTGCGGCTGAATACTGGGTAATCATAAAGCCGGAGTTAAGGCCGCCGTTCTCGCTGAGGAAGGCGGGCAGGCCGGCGCTGAGCTGCGGATTGACAAGGCGTTCAATTCGGCGCTCGGAAATGTTTGCATATTCCGCAAGCGCAATGCCGAGGAAATCGAATGCAAGAGCCATCGGCTGGCCGTGGAAATTGCCGCCGGAAATTGCTTCGTCGTCATCGGGGAAAATAATGGGATTGTCCGTCACGGCGTTAATCTCGCGGCTGACGGCATTGTAAACGTATTCGATCGCATCGCGGCTTGCACCGTGAACCTGCGGGGTGCAGCGCAGTGCATATGCATCCTGAACCTTTCCGGGGATGGTGTCGAACGCAAGCTTGCTGCCCTCAAGCAAAGTGAGCAGGTTCTTTGCGCTGTTGATCTGTCCTTTGTGGCCGCGGACGGCATGAACCTTGGGATCATATGCCTTCTTGATGCCGAAAAGTGCTTCCGCAGTCATTGCGCAGGCGATATCCGCAGTTTTTGTGAGCTGAACGGCGTCATATACCGCAAGACAGCCGACGGCAGTCATTATCTGAGTTCCGTTAATGAGTGCAAGGCCTTCCTTCGCCGCAAGTTCGACAGTGGGAATGCCGGCAGCCGCCATTGCTTCCCTGCCGCTCATGATTTCGCCCTTGTACTCCGCGCGGCCTTCACCGAGCATAACAAGAACCATGTGGGAAAGGGGTGCAAGGTCTCCGCTTGCGCCGAGAGAGCCTTTTTCGGGAACTATGGGGTGAACACCCGCGTTCAGCATTGAAAGCAGGGTTTCGATTGTGGAAAGACGAATTCCCGAATTGCCGCGGCAAAGTGCGTTGCAGCGCAGCAGCATTGCGGCGCGGACAACTTCCGTCGGCAGAGGATTGCCCATGCCGCAGGAATGGGAAATGATGAGGTTGCGCTGCAATGCGGCAGTGTCCTCAAGGGGAATGTATTTGTCCGAAAACTTGCCGAAACCGGTTGTTAAGCCGTATACAACGGCCTTTTCATCAAGCTTTTTTTCAACATAGGCGCGCGCCTTGTTAACCGCGGCCTTCGCCTCGTCCGAAATCACAACCTGCTCGCCCGTTCCGGCAACAGCAGCAACCTGTTCAACCGTCAAACTCGTGCCGTTGATAATTATCATTTGATAAATCTCCTTTTAGAAGCCGCAGCGCGGCAAATTATTGCAAAGCATTTTGCGGGCGGCAGAAAGTCGGTCAAAAGCTCTCGCTTCCCCGCATACATACCAACCCAACAATAATTATATAGTTGCAGGCGAAAATAGTCAAGGGTTAAGGGAGAGTATATCAGATTTGGGTATGCGTGCCCCGACCGAACCCCGAAATGCATTTGAAGCATTTCATTCGTGCGGGTTTTTTGATTGTTCCACCTAAGCTGTGCAAAAAAGACATGACCGTTCAAACACGGGACGAATCGGTAAACGGATTTATGGTCGGCACTTATTTTTCCTGCGAAGTTTGTTCGGGGAAACGTGCCGTTGACTGCATAGTTTTCAGTTCGACCGAACTTGATGAAAACGACATTGAAAACTTTGAAACGGTCGAGTTCTCGTTTCATATTTTCAAAGCAGCCGACCGGAACACAATTGACGACAGCAAGCCTGTCGTGTTGAATTTCAACTGACAGTCTCGGCATATCGACAAAAGAACGGGACCGCCGCAAACATCAAATTCAGTCTGCGGCGGTCCCGTTTGTTCTGTCATCGTCTTGTTTTTTACTGTGCGTTTTCTTCCCCGGGAACAAGATCAATCACTGCAATTTCCGGCAGGTTGTTCACCCGCGGTATTCTGCCGTGTCCCGCCATTCCGGCGGAGATGATCATCTGCATATTGTCGCCCAATCGGAAGCTTCCGCTGTCATATTTCGGGAACCATCCCTGCATCGGCGCATACAGCCCGCCGACAAACGGCATTCGAATAAGACCGCCGTGAGTGTGTCCGCTCAGAACAAGGTCGATGTTCCACATGCTGTACGCACCGTTGAAAATAAAAGTGTCCGGCATATGTGCAAGGCAGACTTTCGGCAAGTCGGTATTTTCAAATTCTTTCAAGAATTTATATTCCGGCGATGCGGCAAACTCCTCTTCCGTGCGGCCGAACGCAAACCCATGCCCCATTGTGCCGCCGATGCGCAGCGGCTGACCCGCAAGAATAACATCCGCATAACTGTCATTGAACACCGCCGCGCCGGATTTCTCAATGCGATCAAGAAGCAGCTCATCGGACGCCATGTATCCGAGTTCGTGATTGCCGGGTGAAAAGAACACCGGCGCGATTTTACACAATGCTTTAACCAAGTCAAGAAACTTTTGCACATCGGCGGCATCCGCATTCCTGTCTACCATATCACCCGCAAGACAAATTGCATCCGGCGACTGCGCTTCAACCTTTGCAAGCAGACGCGCGTTGTCCTTCCCGAATGACTTGCAGTGCAGATCGGAAAGCAACACCAACCGCACCTTTGTTTGAAGTCCGCGCAGCTCAATTTCGTAATGCGACACGTGAAGACAAACGGCCGAGAGCCAAACGGAAAGGGTCAGAGCGAGGATGAAAAGTACAGCCGCGGCGGTTATTACCCTGAAAGCTTGCTTTTTTGCTTTCATTTGATGCGGAAAATGCGCTTGAGTTTATTTAATGCGCGTTTAATAAAGCGATCGATTTGCCCGCATGTTTCCGCAGCCCCGTACTGCATTGAATTCAGCAGAAGTTCCGTTCGGCAGCCGCCTTTTTCAAGCGTGCGCAGATCCGCAATTTGCTTGCGGTAAAGCGGCGTTATTGTAAATCGCGTTCCCCAGTGGAGTAAATCTGTTCTGATTTCAGTGTTTTTTACCACTGCAGCCCCATCCGTTATGCTCAACCGCATTTGTCCGACATATTCCCAGTAACAGAGAATTCCGCGCAAATCATGCGGGATCGGCTTGCAATCATTCAGTGCCATGCTCAAAGCAATAAGCGGCTCGTCTCCGGGAGTTGCAAAATTGCCTTTGAATCTATACTCTTTGTAACGCGGCACCAACGCTTTTGCCGTTTCAGCAACCGCATCGCACCGTTTTGATTTGCGCATATAATAAACCCCGCCGTGCAAACCGACAACATAAGATACCTTCTGCTTCAATTCCCCAAGGTTTTCGTATTCGAACCAGCCTGTTTTATCGTTAAGCGGCAAAACACGACCGAAACACGAAAAATCATCCGCATTCTTAAACATATCAAAAAGCCTATTTAAATCCCCGTATGCAATACAATCTGCATCAATGAAAATATTCACATCATACGGCAAACTTTCAAGCATGCTCAGTTTATCCAGATAATTGCAGTGTGCATTCTCCAAGAGCATCACATCATCGAATTCTGCCGTATATTCATTCTCTCTGTCAGCAAGTATCGCAAACGGAAGCGGCGACTTTGAAAAGCACCGGTAGGATTGGAGAAGGTTTGCTGCCATCTTATAGTATTTTTCATCGCCCGTGGCGATCGTCAGAAAACCGTGAGACATAATCATCTGCCCTTTATGTTTATGATCTGTTTCAGTTTATTAAAGTACGAATACGGCTTCACCATTTTGGGGTGAACAAGCGATAAATACCACATATACATGTCATAACTCGTATTTCGTCTAATGTTTTCAAGAGCACCCCACAAACTCATGCGATACTCTTTCGGTATAGCCGGATGACTGCATTTGCTGTAGCCCTTAACAATTATTTTCGACTGCATCACTTTTCTGAATTTTCCTGCAAGAAGAACCAGTTCCTCATCCTTCTGTTCTCTGAAAAAATCAATACATCCGTCAACGGCTTTTACTCCGTCAAAACACATATTCCATGCCAAAGTATCCATAATGCTGCCTTTTCGTTGTCTGTAACAATACATTTTATTATCAATAATTGATACCATTT
>CALAXO010000107.1 GCA_937894955.1 uncultured Clostridia bacterium | reverse complement strand
AGTCGAATGACTGTTTCTTTTTTTATTCCTGTTTTTTAACTGCTTTCGGTGTATTTTCAGGTTTTTTTAATTTAGTACAAAACGGTACGGCTTGTTGTCTGCCGTACCGTTTTGTGTTTGAATGTTTGAAATAACAGGCAAATACTAACTTTCCGAATTTAAATCACTTTAATTTTCATCGGACGCGCAGTCCGAATAATTAAGGCTGATCATAAGGTCAAGCAAACCCGATCCGAATTTGTCCGCGAGTGTATATGGCTGACTTAATGTTTCCTCAGGTGCTGCTGAAGCAAGCGAAATGCGTTCACGAACCTTACGAAGCTCAGCTGGGTTCTGCGAAATCTTAAGCAGTGCCGCTGTGTTTTGTGCGTCAGTCAGCGCATCGTGAGATCTGCCGATATAGACTTCGCCTATATCACGCAGTGCACGCACCAATGAAGGACGGTCATTTTTTCTGTATCCTGCAAGACGTGCATATTGTGCCTGAAAGTCAACCCAATGTGCGTGCAGATCCTGCGGAATGATATGCATCAATTCTTTCCCGGCAAGTTCTCTGCTGAGTTGGGTGTAATCAGCTGTGCTCCATGCATAAACAGTATAATCACCGTTGCCAATCCATGCTAACAGGCTGCTGACTGCTTCGCTGATAAGCGGGGCATCGCGAATATCGCTGTCTTTTATCCCGGTAAGTATTGCGATATTGTCGGAGAGTTTTCCATAGGAGGGATGAACATAACTTTTGAATTCGCTGACGATTTCGAATTCGTCGTTAAGCATTACTGCGCCGATTTCGATTATCTCTGTTTGATAAACATTCGGCGCACTTTGCAGCAGCTGCATTTCACCGTGCTGCATTTCAAAATCGATTACTATATGCTTCATGACTCACCTCAATTTGATTTTAAAGTCATTATAACATATATCTGGAGTAGAAAACATATATAATCAATCGAAATGCACGAATTGTGCATTTTTATGTACGCAATGATGTTTGCGCACTGCGTTCAATTCAATCCAAGGCGAACGCTGTCGCCGGCATAGGGTTCTTCATAGTACTTCACCGTTTCGTTATCCGAAAGAATTTATTACAGTGAATTAAGATCCGTGCGGAAGTATCAAAACTTTATCATAATCTCACTGCCGTCGGCAGACTGAACCTCGACCGCGATCCAATCCGGGTGTTTTTTCCGCATTTCGAGTATAGCCTTCATAAGCTCGGATACTTGAGCGCCGTTCAACTCGTGCATCTTATTTGAGCTTGCAGGTGCATCGGGTTTTTCGCTGTCGGGAAGTGCATCAACATTTTCAACGGCCTGTTCAAGCTGTTCTTCTTCGTCAAACGTATCGAACGATGTCGTGTCGTCCAACTCGGCCATGCCGAGACCGTCCGCGTCAATATTCGCATCCGCAAGGCAGTCTTCGTCCGAGGAATTATGTTTCAGTCCGCTTTTAATTGCGCGTTTCATAATTGTCTGTCCGAACTTCCCA
>CALAXO010000106.1 GCA_937894955.1 uncultured Clostridia bacterium | reverse complement strand
AAACAAACGCCCTCCGAGATTTTTCGGGGGCGTTTTGAAAGCTCCGTACCGGATCCCGCGGTAAAAAAGTTGGGGCAGAACTTTCCGGAGTGGTGCGGAACAGCGAACGGAAGGAGCAAACTTAATCGGCAAGCAGCAGCTGTTCAACGCTTTTTAAAAAGTGCCGAACACCGTTTTTGCTGAGGATATAATAGTTTTTACCCTGTTCGGGAACGCTTTCCACAAAACCTGCATCGAGCAGCTTGGACATATGGTGCGAAACCGTTGTCGGAAAAAGTTCCGCGCGCTCCGCAAGCTCCTGCCCGTAAGCCGGCTTTGCGCGTATTGCGCAGAGAAGCTCAAGCCGACTGGGGTCGGAAATTGCCTTTGCAAGGTGGGCAACGCTGCGCGGAGAGACGGAGATTGTGTTCATGCGGCGCAGATCGCCGTAAAGTGCGCCGATGAACAGGTTTGCGGTGAAATCATCATTTTCTTCCCGATTATTGAACGCACACATGTATTTGTCGAAACCGAACAGGTACGGAAAGACTGTCAATGCGCCGCCCTGCGGAAGCTTGGTGTTCAGCAGCTCTTCAAAATGCGCTCCTGCATCGGCCGAGCAGGGATATAACGAGTTGAACTCATCAATCACAGGTCGGAAAATGTCGGTGGATTCCGCTGTTGAAGCAACAAACGGACGCATCAGTGCGCAAAGAGATTCAAACCTTTTTTTATAATGAGTGAGCATGTCAATGATGGTGAGCTTTGCCTCCGCAGCAATGCATTTTTTGTTCAGCAAATCAAAGAACTGCGCAAAGTCGTCATCGCAGTCATCATGCAGCATTTCGCATGAATCGAGAAGTGCGGTCAAGAATGCCATGGTTTGTTCCTCTTTTGTTCGGGCAGCGCAGCGGGCGGCAAGTGCATCGAAAGAGGTGCAGTCCCAATAAAGGCACTCGGCGAAAAAAAGCGCGGCAGCATTGAAACCGTACCCGGGTGCAGGGTACGGCGAGGAAGATTCATTCTTAAATTCGCCGAAGAACAGGCGGAGCGATTCCTCATCGACGGGAATCGCATCAAGCTTTTTTTGAAGCATCACAACAGGTGCGGCAACGGACTCTATTCGGGCGCGGTGCGCGGGATTGTTTTCGGCAAGCTCTGCTGCAAATTCGTCGGCAGGCGTGCCGTTTGCGCGGCGGTTAAGGTAGGTCATAGCTTCAAGCAGCGGGTTGATTTTATATTGCATACAGTTAAAAACCTTTCAGTACGAACAATTTTACAGCAGTCGAGCCGTTTTGTAAAGCTTTTTATATCGGCTCGGCTTTTGCGGTTTATGCCGTTAAAAACCGCAAAAACAAAATATATTTGATAATATCGCACTCGATTCCGAAAACGCACTTGCACACCGTATATACAATGTGGTACAATTTACGCATACGATAAACATCGTAGCAATTATAGCACAAATATGCAACAGGAGGCAAATGCAAATGCAAATGAAAAGATTTTTTGCGATTCTGCTCTCGGTACTGATGGTCCTTTCCGTCATACCGGGCGCGGCACTTGCGGAGGAAATCGAAAATGCTGTTGAGGCAGCAAAATCGGCCGACAAACCCGCAGTTCAGACAGACTCTCGGGCGCAGAGTGAAACCTTGCGGGCTACCTTCGGCGCGCCGATGCGCGGTGAGCCGAATCCCGACTGGCCTGAAAACGACGGCACGCTTTACGGCTATTGCCGGGGAGACAGCATAGGTGAAGCGGGTTGGTATTTCTTCAACCCGGCAGATCAGGATGACCCCGTATACATGGATGAATCCGAAACCCCGGTATATGCGGCGGCATTCAACGGCGGTGACGGCTATATCTACGGCTATACGGAGCGAACATTCTTCAAGATGGATCTTGACGGAATCGTGATTGCGGAAAGAGCGTTCGGAAACATGGTCAGCGGCATGGCATATAACTGTGCTGACGGCAGCATGTATGCGTACGACAGCTATGAGGGCCTCAGCATTGTGAACCTTGAGACCGGTGAGCTTCAGAGTATCGGTGCGGATATAACCATGAGCTCGCCGCAGCTTGCAATAGATGCGTACGGTACGGCGTACCTGCTTGATTTCAGCACCACCGTTCTTTACGCATACAATATCGAAAGCGGCATCGGCTGCACCGTAGGAACGGTAAACACGATGGGCGGCTATCCCTGCGGCATGTGCTTCAATGTTGACACCGGCGTTCTTTACCTCTCCGTTATCGACCGGGGCGGTATGCTCCTGTCTGTAAACCCGAACACTGCCGAATCAACTCAGGTTCGTTCCTTCGATTATGATTTCTATGGCCTGACTTCGATAATTCCGCAGGATTTTACAACTCCCGAAACGGTTGACATGCAGAGCATCACGCTCAGCAGGCATGAAATCACCATGGATTGCTATGCGTTGGAAAACCTGAGTGCATCCGTGTTCCCGGCAAACACAACTTACGCACTGTATGCATTCACTTCATCCGACGAAAGCGTTGCAACAATTTCGGACACGGGCGTTATCACAAGCCGCGGCGCGGGCACGACCGTTATCCGTGCGGCAGGTCTTTTTGCACCTGACGTTAATGACGAATGCGTTGTTACGGTTCGCGAACCGGTTTACCCCGAGCATGAAGAGAACATGGTTTACGGCTTCCTGATGTCAAACATCGGCGCAAACCGTGCAGGCTTCTATAAAATCAATATGGAAACAGGTGCTTTGAACCTTATCAGCACGGCTCTTCCGAACAAATATATGAACACGGCATACTTTGATCCGAATGCGGGGCTTGTTCGCGGGTTCTATAAGAACGTTATGTGCACCTTCACACTTGAGGGCGTGCTCATAGATTCATGTCCCGTCAACGGATTGCTGAAGTCGAACTATATTTACGGTGCGGCGTTTGATATTGCAACGAACACGCCGTATCTGCTTGTCAGCTCCGGCGGTGCAATGTCATCAACAAAAACCCTTTACAGGTTTGATGTTGAAAGGATGACCCTTGCGCCCGTTGCGGTTTATGACGGTGAACTTAAAATTGAATCCATTGCCATTGACCGCGATGGAAACATGTACGGACTCGAATGTCAGGGTTCAAGGCTTTATTCCGTAAACAAACAGACGGGCGAACTTACTCTCATCGGTGATACGGGTGTTCAGACCCTGTTCCTGCAAAGCATTACTTACGATCTTGCCGCCGACAAGCTCTACTTTGCGCGTTACAAGAGCAGCTTGTCCGTCGATGATCCCGCAAGCGGCGATTTTTATGAGCTGGATCCGCAGACCGCGCAGGCAACGCTTATACTCAACATGAACAAGATGCATTTTTGCGGACTGTTTGCGACAATTCCGGAGGATTATGAGCGTCCCAACGGTGTGCCAGTTACGGGTGTTTCGTTCAGCGTCGGCGAAATGAACTTCAAAATAGGCACCGCAACGGATCTGTATCCGTTCCTGACAGTTTATCCTGCAAATGCAACAAACAAGAATGTTACCTTTTCGTCAAGCGATACTTCCGTCGGCTATGTAAACGAGGCGGGCGTGCTGATAACCTGCGGAGAGGGCACGGCGATAATCACCGCAGCCACGGTTGACGGCGGCTTTACTGCAAGCATCACCCTGAATTGCGAAGGTTATGACTATCCCGAAACGGATAACATGATTCACGGTTTCGTTGAGTCAACAACTTACGATTTCATTCCGCGCGGACCGGTTGTGGTAGACCCTTCGGACGGCAGTGCATATCAGTCAACACTCGGACTGAACTATCTTGCGTATGCGCAGGAATTCTGCAACAGGGACGGCTTTGTTTACGGCTACACGGAGAACACGTTCTTCAAGGCCACCACCGACGGCGTTATCGTGCGCAGTTTGCCCTCCGCAAGCCCCGCTTACGATATGGCGTTTGACAGAACAAGCGGGATAATGTATGCTCTTGCAAACGATGCAAACGGCGTGCGCGGTCTTTATACCGTGAACCTTGAAACGGGCGAAAGAACCCTTGCAGGCAATCCCGAAGGCGGGCAGACGCTCTGCACCCTCGCGATAAACGGCTCGGGTATGGCATACGCCTTTGAAATCATGACGGGCGCACTTTACCGCGTCAATCTTTCCAACGGTCAGCTTATGCTGTTCAATGATACCGGCTGCGAAATCAACCTGATTGCTTCTGCCGTTTTCGATCCCAATGACGACACAACAATGTATTTTGCGGCCTTCGGCGAAGAAATCATGAGCGGTATCTTCAAAGTTCGCATCAAAACGGACGGAAGCACATCGTTCAGCGTTGTCTTGAGACAGTCCTATGTTCATATCGGCATTCAGGGTCTGTACTTCATCACGGAGCAGAACGACAACGGAAACACGACAACTCCCGTCACAACAATCACACCGCAGCAGAATCAGGTGACTCTGCCCGTCGGCGCAAGCCATGATATAGTTTGCAGCGTTCTTCCCGAATATAACGACGATGCGCTCTTCTTCCTGTCCTCCGACTCTTCCGTAATTCGTGTTGCGGAAAACGGCAGCACCGTTTGGGCGGTGGGCGAAGGCAGTGCGGAGGTTACTGTTATGAATAACAAGGGGACTGTTGCAGCAACGGTTGAATTCAATGTTACGGCGTATCAAAAACCCGCATACACCGGTAAAATCGGCGGCTATTATGCGGCGATGAACGGCGGCAGCGGCATTTCCGGCTGGGCAATGTATTCGGAAAACGGCAGCAGCTCATTCATTCGCAAAAACCGTCTTTACACGGTCTACGGCGGCGACTTCAACTGCGATGACGGCTTTGTGTATTTCTGCGAGGGCAGGGATTATTCAACCCCCGCACCGAACAGCTTCTGGGGAGGTTCGCCGAACACAACGACTCATGAATATTGGCTGAACAAGATGTCCGTTGACGGAGTTGTTGTTTCGAGAGTCCGCTGCGACAAGGCTCTGCATAACCTTGCGTACGATCCCACGAACGGCCTTATGTACTGCATCTACATTGACAATACCGGCAGCGGTCTCAGCTTCGGCACGGTCAACCTTGAAACGGGCGCGGTAACGTTCATTTCAAGACCGGAAAGCGACTGTTACAGCATCGCTGTCGATAATAACGGCATAATGTACTCCGTGGAACTCGGAACAGGCATACTGTACCGCATTGACAAAGGTACGGGCGTCGGAACGCGCATCGGCAGCACGGGACTTGCTTATCAGGCTATTTCCTCCATGGCGGTCGATCGCAGCACGAATACGCTGTACTTTGCGGATATCAGAATTGCTTCGGACAATAGTATTATTACCGGTGTTTACGAAATCAACACCGAAACCGCAGCGGCGGAGCTGGTGTTTGACCCACGCGCAGAGGTAACTTCGATGTTCATCGTGAGCTATCCCGCAGGTTCGGCGGAGCAGGGCGATGTCAACGGGGACGGAATTGTGAACATTGAGGATGCATTGCTTGTTATGCACTGCGCAATGCAGCTTATCAACGGTGATGAGCTTGACTTGATTGCTGCGGACATGAATAACGACGGCAGAGTCGAAATCAGTGATGCACTTGTGATTCTTCGTGCCGCAATGGCTTTGTGAGAAACGCGGATAAAACCGGATGAAACCGGATGAAACCGGATGGGTTTCGGAATCTCAATTCGGTTATTGAAAAATAACAAAAAGCAACTCTCGGACGGCAGGACGCTGTCCGAGAGTTTTGCGGTGAATCGATGATTTCGGTAAATGTGACTTCAGCTGTTATCCCCATTTGCTTGCTCAGCTGCTTCGGTTTCGGTTTTGCGTTCCGGGGCAATGCTTTGGGTGCGCACTGTCATCGCGTTTTGCGTTTGACATGCGGCAGGGTTTGCTTCTTCTTTTTGAAATTGGAGTTCTTTCCGGAGTTCCTTCTGAAGAGCATAAATCGCATTAACTTTGTCGTAAAGGTCTTCTATCATTATTTCGGTTTTGAGGTTAACCTTGTAATCGTTTTCGGCTCTGCGCCTGTCCTTTTCTTCCTGCCTGTTTTGGCTCATCATTATAAGGGGAGCCTGAATCGCTGCCACGCATGATAAAACAAGGTTCAGCAAGATGAACGGATAGGGATCGAACGCTTTCACTGCAAGCAGCACGTTCGTAAGCATCCACAGAATGAGAATGCCGGTAAACGAAAAAATGAATGCCCAGCTTCCCGCAAATTTTGCAATTGCATCGGCGGCACGTTGCCCAACAGTGTACTTCTCTTTTTCACGGTTCGGGTTTTCCGAAACTTTGCTGTCCGCGAGAAGATTAAGCACTTCCTCGTCGGTCATGTCGCGCTTAATTCCTTTGATGACATCTTTCAATAACTTTCGATTTTCTTTCATTATATGACCTCCTCGGCAATTGCTGCTACTGCACTCCGTGCGTGACGTTGAGCTGAAAAACATTCCGGCGCATCGACAGGGCGGAAGAAAAAGGGACCCTTTGTTTTGAGCAAAATAAGAGAAGTTCCTATCAAAATCTCTGTATGGGAGGCGGGGTCATCCAAAGGAATGACGAAATCCTCACGGATACGTCTGATACGATAAAGTACGGTGTTGCGGTGCGTATAAAGCATATCGCAGGTTTTTTTGAGCGAACAGCCGCATATAAGGTATGTATAAAGCGTTTCGCAGTACTGAGTTTCTTTTTTTCTGTCATGTGCTGCAAGTTCACGCAGCTTTGGGGGAATAATATTTTCACTGCTTTCAAGTCGCTTCAGCATAAGCGGTGTGCGCATCTGCGAAACACTGCATACGCTGCCGCAGCCGAATTTTCCGTCGGCCAGCATTTCAAGCGCATCGCGTGCGGTTTGATAAAGTGCGGGAAGATCAAACAAATCTTTAATCCTGTCTGAAATCAGAATTTTAAGCTGAAACTCCTCGGCCATTGCGGCAAGTTCGGCCGGGTTGCAGCTCTTGTGAAGAAACATAAATACATTCCCGCGATACACAAAAGCGTGAGAGTCGGAAAAACGGGAATAAATCTCCGTTTTGAGATATCGTTTGCCGAGGTACTTGCTGTGGTAAGCGGAAAGGTCGATCAGCGCAAAAGCTGCCGGACGGAAATCCGCAAGGTAGGTGTTCATGGTGCGCAGTTTGAAATACGGTGCTGACGGGAAGCTGCCGTCGAGCAGATGCATCAGTATCTCTTCGGTTGTTTCGAGAGGTTTGCCGATGCGTCCGACTTCGATAAACAATTGTTTTGCAAGAATCCTTTCGACCGTCTGCCATGTTTGCGGCGGGATGTCCGCCATTCTGCCGTCCGTGTTAACGCATATCAGATAACCGAGCCGCACTTCGGAGCTTGTGAGCGGAGCGAATCTGCGCGGAAATGGGCTGTCAGAAAGCTCTATGTAGTCAGCACTGCCGTTGTTAAGTGCCTCGCTTTGGCTTATCAGCGCACCTGCTTCATACGTAATTTCGCCGAGCTTAACAGCATTTTCGAATACAGAATCGGTAAAGCCCGCAGGACAGTATGATGCTGCAACACGAAAAGTGTCATTAATTATGAGCAGCGGATAACCGAGCAGACGGCCGACATCGACTGCAAGTCGGGTTATGTCATCATTGAGAAAAAAGTCATTTAACAAAGCAGCGATTTCGCTGCTTTCAAACAGGGATTCACTCATCAAATCTCTGCCCCTTTCTGTTTTGTGCTGAATGCACATGTAAAATTGATAATATTATATCATCAGCTTATTGTCGATTCAAGGCAAAAGAGTAAAATATAATCATCAGAAATGAGAAGTGATGCACGGACGGATCTTACGCAGATGCTTCTCTGAAAAGAAAAGAGGTAGTGACAATGAGTGCAAAAGCTATGCGTGCAATTGATATTGCGGCGGGAATCTTACTGACGGCAGGCGGTGTTTACTGCCTTTGTAATCAGGATGTTGCGGTGGTATCCGCCGGGATGCTGTTTGGGCTTTTCATGCTTGCGGCAGGCATTGCGGAGATAGTCGTGTTTGCCGGAACAAGCAAAATCCTGCTGGGTTCGGGTTGGCTGCTGCTGAACGGAGTGCTGACCGTGATTATGGCTTTGCTGCTCCTGTTCAACCAATGGTTCACGCTGCTTTCACTGCCCTTGCTGTTCACGCTTTGGCTTTTGTTCTCGGGTATCGGCAGATTCGTAAGTGCCTTTGACCTGCGTGCACTCGGTGTGCGTGCTTGGGGCTGGGTGCTTGCAATGGGCATTCTGCTTACTGCGGCGGGCATTATATGCATGATGGATCCGTGGATAAGCGTTGCGGCTGTCGGTTTAACCGTTGGACTGGTGCTGATTCTGCAGGGTGTCAGCTTGGTCGTATGCGCCTGTGTTTCTTCGGGCAAAGAGACCTGAAAAAAGCTTCTCGTTTTTGTAGGCAATGCTTGAGTACGGAAACGACTTTCCGCGCAGCAAAGCTTTAACATAAATCAAAAGTCTATTATTTGGAGGAATTTAACTATGTTGCCGGTAGTATTTAATGAAAAAATGTTCGATGATCTTTTTGACGGTGATTTCTTCGGCGGAAAGAATCCGCTGTACGGCAGGCACGCAAAGAACCTCATGAAAACGGATATCCGTGAAAAAGAGGACGGCTATGAAATGGCTGTTGATCTGCCCGGGTTCAATAAGGACGAGATCAAAGTTGAGATTAAAGACGGTTATATGACCGTCACCGCAAGCAAGGATCTCGACAAAGATGAAGAGGACAAGAAAGGTCGTATCATCCGCCGTGAACGTTATGCAGGTACATGCAGCCGCACTTTCTATGTCGGAGATATCAAGCCTGAGGATGTAAAGGCGAAATATGAATCCGGTGTTCTTAACATCGTACTTCCCAAGGAAGAACAGAAAGAACTTCCGACCGCAAGCACAGTCACTATCGAATAACGGTTGAGTGAAATTTAACGGTACGGTGCCGCAGCATATGCGGCAAACGGCCTTCGCAGAAGGGGGAAACCCCTTCGGCGAAGGTCGTTTTTTGTGTAATTCCGATTTGGATGAGACGATATTGCCGCGTGTTCAAAGCAAACAATGAGCTGCAGATATTCGGAGCAAAATCATTTTACGGAATTTGCATTGCCGAGTTCATCAACAATGTTTTCAAAACGTGCTCCGCGTGAGGCCTTTACAAGCACCGTGTCTCCGGGCTTTGCAAAATGCAGCAGAGCAGTTGACGCCGTGTCCTTTGAGATACGGAAAACGTTGCGCATTCCTGCATTTTCCGCACCGAGAGCAATATTTGACGCAAGGTCGCCTGCGGTGAAAAGTGCGTCAAGCCCGCATTCGGCGCAATATGCGCCGAGGCTTTTGTGCAGTGCGGCGGAGTTTTCGCCCAATTCGAGCATATTCCCGAGCATTGCGATTTTCCGACAGCCGGGTTTTGCAGCCGAAACGAGAGCAGTGAGTGCGGCGCGGACGGAATCGGGTCCGGCGTTATAGCAATCATCAATAACGGTGAACGTTTCGGAACGTGCGGAAGTCGAGCTCTCTTCGGAATTTGCAGCTGCATTTGCGTCGAGGGGGCAGCAGGCAAAAAGCACGCGCCAACGGTGTCCAACGGGGCTGAAGCTTTCAATGCCCGCTTTCACCTGTTTGGCAGTCAGCCCGAGTTCATGTGCAACAGCGGCGGCGGCGACGGCATTTTGAACCATATGCAGCCCCGCTGCGGGCATTGAAACGGGGATTCGTGTTCCGAAATAATTCAGCACAAAATCGGTTTCCGCCGCGTCAATGAGGCGTATGTTTTCGGGATGTATGGGCAAGTTTTCGTCTATGCCGTAAAACTTTACGGGAATGGGCGAGGTCTTCGCGTATTCACACAGTTTATCATCCGCTGCATTGAAAAACAATCTGCCGTTACGCGGCATATGCTTCACAACCTCGGTTTTGGCGCGGAGCACGCCGCTGCGGTCGATAAGGTTCTCAAGGTGCATATTGCCGATGTTGGTAAACACAACGTAATCGGGACGTGCGATTGCGCCCAATCTGTCCATTTCACCGAATTGGCTGATGCCCATTTCGACAACCGCAAGCTCGTGGTGCGGTTCAAGCCGGAAAAGAGTTTGCGGCAGTCCGTATTCGTTGTTGAAATTGCCTTCCGTGCTGAGAACGCTGAATTTTTGTTCGAGCACACAGGAAAGCATCTGCCGCGTGCTTGTTTTTCCGACGCTGCCGACAACGCCTATAACCTTTACGCCGCTCTTTTCGCGTATGTAGCCTGCGATACGCTGCATTGCGCGCAAACTGTTCTCAACAAGAATCTGCGGAATCGGTATGTCAAGTTCACGTTCAACCACCGCTGCAGCGGCACCGCTGCGCCGTGCGGATTCAACATAATCGTGCCCATCCGCCCGCTCGCCCTTATCTGCGATAAAAAGCCAGTCGGGTTTAACTTTGCGGCTGTCGAGGGTGATGCCCTCAATAAGCATATCCCCGATGTATGCGGGGTCTTCACAGTGAACGAGTTGACCGTCTGCGGCGGTCATGGCTTCGGAAATTGTAAGGTTAATCATAATACTGTATGCTGTCTCACTTTTTATAAAAATACTGCATGTCTGTTTGCGTTAAACATAGGGAAGCCCGAATCAATGCCGCCGCTCGGTTTTCCTCAAAAGCAGGCTTTCCTTAATGATTACTTCGAGTAATGCGGGAAAATCCAGCTTATCGGCCGCAGCTTCCTGCGGAAGCAGGCTGACGGGCGTCATGCCGGGCAGGGTGTTGGCTTCAAGGCAATAAATGCCGTTTTCGTCAACCATAAAGTCGGCTCGCGCATATGCGCCGAGACCGAGTGTGCGGAAGACTTTGCGGGTTGCTTCCGCCATGCGTTCGGCAGTGTCCGAATCTATATCCGCCGGGCAGATTTCAACGGTGCAGCCCGGTTGATATTTGTTTTTATAATCGTAAAAACCATGTTTTGGGATTATTTCGATTGCGGGAAGAACTCTGCTGCCGACGATACCGACGGCAAACTCACGCCCTTTGATGTATTTTTCAACGATAACGGTATCTTCAAGGCTGAAAGCCGAATCCAGTGCGGCGAAAAATTCATCATTCGTGCGGACGATCGAAACTCCGACACTTGAGCCGAGGCTTGCGGGCTTCACAACGCAGGGCAAACCGAGCTTTTTACAGAGTTCGGCTGCGCGGCATCTGTCCGATTCGGAAAGAATGACCGCTTCGGGGGTTGAAATCCCGTGCGTGCGAAAAAGCTGCTTTGAAAGGCTCTTGTTCATTGCAAGCATACAGCCCTGTGCACCGGAACCGGTGTAGCAAATGTTCAAAAGGTCGAACGCTGCCTGCAATTTGCCGTTTTCGCCTTCGTCGCCGTGCAGTGCGTTGAAAACAATATCCGCATTTTTGCAGATTTCAAGAACGTTTTTGCCGAAAAAACCCGATGCACGGTCAAAAAAACTTTCGATGCACGGTGCGGCTGCACCGATGGTATGATTTTCGATCGGCAGTGCTTTTTCAAAGACCTCTTCGGGTTTGCAGTCAAGCGGAAAATCCACGCATGCATCAACAAGCACAACATCGTGCCCCGTTTCGCGCAGCGCACGCGCAACCTGAATTCCTGTGGACAGCGAAACATCCCGCTCGCTGCTTCTGCCGCCGCAAAGTACTGCTATCTTCATTTTATGTTATCATCCTTTCAAACTCGGTCAATCTGTTTGCAAAACCGCCCGCTCCGCAGGCCTGAAAACAGTGTATTCACAGTCAACGCAAAAGGTGAATGCAGTGACCGCTTTCAACCAAACCGAACGCCGAACCGGGGCTTTTTTGAAAACAGCCCGTTTTCAACTCATTATGCAAAAGCACGAATTATTCGGTGTGCTGCTTAATTATAGCACATAATTCGCCGGCGGCAAGAACTTTTGAAAGAAATGTGAAAAAACTGCCCGGTTCTTTGACCGATGCCGCAGACGAAAGACATGGGCAGCGGGGGGAACGAAATATTTTCACTTTTACGCATTTTTCTCAAACATGTCTGAACATGTAAACAAACAAAAGATGTTCGGCAGTTTTGCTCGGTATGTGTTGACTTTTTGCCGAAACTCTGCTACAATACGAGTCGCAGAGGGGGATATCCCTTTTGTTAAAAATAAATATCAGCTATGCGATGTAATCGATTGCTGCAAAGATCAACGTTCGGAACAGCGGAAAAAGAGCTCATTAAAGGTTCGAATCTTCGACATTTCAATGGGAATTTTCGTGCGGAACGAGCGTTGGTAAGGCATCGACTCAAATGAATGAGGCATTTTGCCCACGCGACCGGCACTGTGAGTGCGAGGGTGCGCCGAACCGGAAGGTTCTTGAAGGTCTTTTTTGAGAAAATCTTTCGGGGGAACAAAAGTTCGCCATTGCGGTGTTCAAACCGTGAGAAGGCAGGCGTTATCCGCAGGCATTGAATTCATTCGTATGGTTTTTGCTCAAAAATTCGGCTCGGGAGAGCGGTTCGAAAACGTTTTGCGTTCAGCAGGACAGTTTTTCGCATCTGCTTTGCGGATTTAAAAATTTCCGCTCCGCTGTTCGTTTTTTGTTCCGAAAACCAATATGATTGAATATCAATTGCCGCAGCACAAGTCAGGATACTTGCACCGCATAAAGCGCAAGCTTCGGGCGGCATCTCCGTATGGCTTTTTTGTGCGGTTTCTGCAAAACGGAAACTGCTTCAAAACATTAAAATTGCAGTCACACGCAAGAACGTTTCCGGCGCGCAGCGGAACTTGGCTTCTGTTTGGGTTCCGTATGCGGCCTTTCCGGTCAGTTTGTTGATTCCACCGTGCTCATATTAAAAATCAGAGGTTCGCCGAACAGCTTTTTCACAGAACAGGTCTTGGTTTAAGAGCTTTTTTGCAGGGAGCATATTTGTTCGGCGCAAAAATCGGAAGTTTCGGAGGTATTTTTGCTATGAAGAAAACAATTGCACTGTTTGCAGCGATTTTGATGCTGCTTTGCGCAATTCCTTTTGCTGCAATCGGTGAGATGAACCTTGCCGCGGGGAAAACAGCGGGCGATTTTCCCGATGCCGTTTTCGATCCGCTCGGTGATGCTGCATCCGTTGAATACAGCCATAACACGAATTTCACCGGCGAAAGCGGCACGGAGTTCGTATCCGATGGTGAGAACGGAATTAAATCCGCAAGTGCCGGCATGAAATCATCCGTTGTCACAATCACGATAACGCTCGGTGAAGCTGTTTCGAATGCGCGCCTTTCGTTTGATTACAAGATAAGCTCGGAAGCACGCTATGATTATCTGTCCGTTAACGGAAGCACGGAAAAAAATCTCAGCGGCGAAATCGGCTGGACGAATTACTCTCAGACGGTCACCGCGGGGAGCGTTGTTACGCTTGCCTATGTTAAAGACAGCTCCGGCGACAGAGGAAGCGACTGCGTTTGGTTCAAAAACTTTGCGCTGCAGAGCCTCGGTACGGTCACGTTTGAAAATGTTGATCCACTGGCGGTGCTGACGGTGCGCAATGCGGAGGGAAATATCGAAACTCCGGCGGCGAACAGCAATGTTTATGCGCTTGCGGCGGGAGAGTATTCCTACAGCCTTACCCGCTTCGGCTATCAAATGCAGAGCGGCGAATTTACTGTCTCCGGAGATATGAGCATTGAGCTTGATGCAATGACGGAGCTTGAGACCTGCACGATTAGTTTTTCCGTTACTCCTGCGGAAGC
>CALAXO010000105.1 GCA_937894955.1 uncultured Clostridia bacterium | reverse complement strand
CTTTGGTTTAATCCAAGCCCAATTCTTTTTTCAGCAATCGAATGCCTTCGGTTACGGCGTTCACGCGCTGCGTTCCCATAGCGGCCGCGCATTTTTCAATATCTTTGATCTCCTGTTTTGACAGTCGAAATCCGATTTTCTCGGTACGCGGGTTATCTGTGGGCCTTCCCATTTTTTTCTCGCCGATAATAATCACGTCCTCTCTTGATTTACGGGGCAAGACATGATACAATGTAGGCACGAAAGGGCGGCGGCAAGTTCCGCCCCGTTCGTGGGTTAGCCGGTTGCCTTACTTATTTATCCAATAGGGCTTACGGCTTTTTCAGTATTTTTTCTTTGCTTTCGCTGTCTTTGATGATTGTCATCACCATCTGTAACATGGCGAAAAGCGGACACACAGTGCACGTGCTGTCTGACTGCATAACAAGCTATGATAAAACAAACTGCCCGAAATGCTGAATTATTATGAAAGCAAGGGCTGTTCGGTTCAAACGCTTGATGAAACCATGCAGTTTTTGATTTTCGACAAAGTTTAATGAAAACAGGAGTTGCAATCGGATAAATTTGACTATGATTAACTTTAAAGAAATTACAAATGCAAACATATGGAAAGTTTGCACACTGGAACCTTTTGAGGAACAAAAGGATTTTGTTGCAGAAAACATACAGAGTCTGGCGGAAGCCTATGCAACAAGAAACGAGGGCGGCAATGCGCTGCCGTTGGCAGTTTATAATGATGAAACGCTTGTCGGTTTTATCATGATCGGCAAAGGCACCGTCGGCAACGAGAAAGAAAGTGAATTGATAAAGAAAAACTACAGTCTGTGGAGGCTGATGATAGATAAAAAGTATCAGGGCAAAGGTTTCGGCAGGCAGACATTGGACGCAGCAATGGCGCTGATTCGCACGTATCCGTTCGGAAAAGCGGATAAAGTTTGGCTTTCATATAAACCCGAAAATGTGAGAGCGAGAGAGATTTACAGAAAGTACGGCTTTGTTGAAAACGGCGAAATGTGCGGCAATGAAATCATTGCTGTTTATGATTTGTGAATCCGATTCAGATGCTGCGGCTCCACCTCTAATGTGCGGCCGCCGAGGGGCAGCAGTGGAACCGCAGCAAGCATTATTATAACCAATACGCTTTTATTCCAGCGAGATGTATTCTTCCAACGAGTCACAGATTTTATCAGCTTCGCTGCCGGGGCAGGTCTCGTAAATTGTTCCGCTTGCTGTTTGCCAAATGACGATTCCGTCAATATTTGTCTGTTCAATGACATACCAATCAACCGGAACGGAGTTATACTGCCGTTCATCTTGCGTAACATCTACAACATTGAGACGTGCGGCTTTGCATATGCCGGTAAGCTCATGTCCGTAATAGGATGCAGCGCCGAATGCAGCAACATACGCGCGGTAATCGTCAGCAAATTTGAGCATGAGTGTGTTTTCTGCTGCTTCAATATCATGCGGTGAGGCAGCACCTCTTGAACGAAAAGCTTGCAGAGATTGAAATTTTTTTATCAGTGTTGTCATACTGCACCTCCCATTTGCTCAGTCATAAGGTCTTTCCAAAATGCTTTTACCTGCTTTCGCCATTTGTACCCGTGGTCGACTTCACTGCCGTTTTTGATTTTATTTAGAACACGTGCATTGCCCCGGTGTTGCTTATATGTAAGAACTGCAAGCGGAGAATCGTTCTTTTGGCCGATATGATGCAGTTCATAAGCCTTGCCGTCCGGGCCGAGAGGGCTTAAGCCGTCCGCCACACGCTGTGCGTTTGTGCGTCCGTCTTCGGCATCACCGATGAAGTCCCAATCGATTTTTTGAACAAGTGCATCCTTCCCGTTTACTTTTTGCAGTACAAGTCCGGCATTTTTATACACATTGTATTCATCTTTTGAATGGAAACTTTTGATTATATCCAAAGGCAGTTTGGACTCTTTTTGAATAGCGGCAGCTTCATTCATTGACAAGCCGTTTAAAGTTGCACCTTTAAGGGCAAAACCTTCGCTTACACCGCCGGAAACAGCACCTGAAATCGCCCCCCATTTAAAGCTTTCGCTGCCGGCGAATGCAGCGGCTTTAACGGCCTCATCCATATCATGGGTTTCGATTCCCTTAATAACACCTGCGGTGACACCACTGAACAGACCGGAAGAAAGCCCCATGATTGCAGCGTTTTTTGCTGATGCGGCAAAAATCATGCTTACGGCAGGAGCTCCGAGTCCGCCGGAGGCAACAGAGACCGTGACGCACAACAATATGACGCCGGAGCCAATGATTACATTTCGAGTAATCCTATCATATGTATCATCGTATTTTTGAAACTCACGGACTTCTGTTTTTCCATCGTCACCGAGAGTGAAAACAAACCGTGTTCCCTGAAATTGTTCGTCTATTTCGGACAATGTGTATCCAAAATAAATATTTTCCTGAGAATTGTAAGCTATCTCTTCAAGGTATTCTCTGGAGACGTAGGCTGCACTTACATTTTCGACAAAATAATCAGCACTGTTAAGCGCAGCAACCAGTTGAGAATATACGGAATCCTCAAGATAGGACACCAGTGCCGTGTCGTCAAGTCCGCTGAATTCAGGCATCACCGGTTCATCAACGACAATGAGAGATGTTTCTGTGTTCGGTGCATTTGTTTCAGCAACAGCTGCGGATGCTGAGGCGGTCGTTGAAGCATTGGAATCATATCGATTATCGCCGACTTCCGTTTTGGAAACGCAACCAGTGATAAATGCACATGCAAGAAGCAGTGCTATTATTTGTTTAAGCCTCATTCTTTACCTCCTCGATCTGAACAGCAGTCTTTTTTAACGGGATCTTTTGTGAAAAACCCCGTTTTCTTCAGATGCTTTCCGATAGCAGCTCCGGCTGCAAGCGCACCACCGACAAACAGCACCGAAATAATAACTCCAACCCAAAGAACGGAACGCTCCTTTCGATTACCTGTCGGAGCGGATGTCGACTCAGCATTTTGCGTTGGCGATACGCTTGGCATGGAAGTGTTCTCCGGTTCTGCCGTAGCCGGTTGTTCGGTGGGGTAAATCGGCGGCAAGGTTTCATCCGGAGCAGGGATCAGTGTGCCGTCTTTTGCGACTGTTGCACCGGCAGCAAGCTGACTCTCGATATTAACGATAGAAAGCCCGGTAGTGACGTGCGCTTTTAACACATCATCCGTACCCACATATATCATTTTTGTGGTTGTTTGGTTCGTGTAAACGTTGCTGACAGTAATGATATAGATACCTTCATCCGTGTAAACCTCGCCGTCCTTTGCAGGTTTATTGAATCGAGTGTCTTCTGTAAGTCCTTCAGCTCCTGTCCTTCGTATTTCCTTTTTGATATCGATGTTAAGGTATCTGGATCTTGCAAGATCCAGGTAAAAACCATTCTCTGTTATTGAGCTGTTTGTGAGCTCCGCACCCGTTGTAACGTCAAAAGGATACACCATGCAGTTGCCGTTTCTAACAGAAAAACGGAAGAAGATGCGGTAGTCGTTATAAGTCGGCAACGGATTCCAACCGAAAATACTCACGTTATTTTTACGAATTTCATAATTCAGCGCGACCTCATAGTCACCTTCTTCACACAGTTTGACTTCAACGGCTGCATCTTTTGTTGCGGTTGCAGCAAGATAATTGGTATATATGATTGGATTTGAGACACTGTTGCGATAATCCGTATGCCTAACAATCAACGTTCCGCGGCCGAAATCCGTTTTTTCAATTCCAAAATATTCATCATAACCGTTTTTGTCATCGTTGATAAGCAATTTATCGTTTCCGTTCAGCTTATCTATGTCCTGAGCTAATTCGAACCACAAGGTAACGGTATCCCCGACTGTTTTAAGAAAAACGGGGTCTCCGATTTTGTTTTCAGTAACACGAGTGTAGCCGTCAACATAAAAACTACCGAGTTTCCAACCGAAATGCGGATCGTCATCTTTAATTTTCTGATTTTGAGAATAACCTGTGTCATGCCCTGCATTCACAGCTTCACCGAGATAACGCTTTGTTTCGTTGGTGGTTTGTGCGGCAGAACATGGCATAAGCACCGATGCCGCAACAATCAATGCAGTGACAAAGCACGCAGCACGGGACATTTTTTTCACTGTATCCATAACACTCCTCCAAAGGAATAAAACTTTACTTACGGTATTATAACAGATTATGGCGACTTTTTCAATGCAGATAAATTAAAATGCGGCTTTAAATTCATTTCGGAATTCAATTTTATTCAAGGTTTTTGTTGCTGCCGCAACAATAAGGGGATTAAAGTGCAGTTTTCGAGTTTAAACCGCAGGCTCCCCGCAGCTTGCTGCGGGGAGCCTGAATACGTGCAAAAAATCATGTACGCGTTTATTCAATTAAGGAACAAACAGCGGATTTTAAGGCAAACTTATGCCTTTTTGGTCTGAGCCATAACCTCTGCCGCAAAGTCTTCAGTGCGCTTCTGGAGACCTTCGCCCATTTCGTAGCGGGTGAAGCCGATGACTTCGAACCTGCCGTTGATCATCTGGGAAACGCTCTCATCGGGGTTCTTAACGAAGGGCTGCTCAAGCAGGCAGACTTCCTTGTAATACTTTTCGATACGGCCTTCAACCATCTTTTCAATGATTGCAGCGGGCTTGGGCTTGGGATCGTTCTTTGCCTGTTCGCGGAGAATCTCGCGCTCATGCTCAAGTTCGGCCTGGTCGCAGTCTTCCTTGCGGAGGCAGGTGGGCTTTGCGGCCGCGATCTGCATTGCGACATCGTGCGCAACAGCGGGGAAATCATTGTTGCTGATCTGAAGAAGGACGCCGATTTTGCCGCCGAGGTGGACATAGGTATCAACGATGCCTTCAACGCGATTGAAGCGGCGGATAGTGATCTTTTCGCCGATCTTTGCAACTGCGCCGTTGATAACGTCGCTGACGGTCTTGCTCTCGTCTTCGGAGAAGGGTTGAGCCATCATATCTTCAACGGAAGCGGGATTCTTCTTTGCAACATGCTTTGCAAGGGAAGCAACAAGGTTTTTGAAATCATCGGTCTTTGCAACAAAGTCGGTTTCGCAGTTGACTTCGATGATAACGCCGACGCCGCATTTTTCGCAAACAAAGCAGTCAACAAGACCTTCTGCCGCAATGCGGGAAGCCTTCTTTGCGGATGCAGCAAGGCTCTTCTCGCGCAGATAGTCGAGAGCCTTTTCAATATCGCCGTCACACTCTTTGAGTGCCTTTTTGCAGTCCATCATGCCTGCGCCGGAACGCTCGCGCAGAGCCATTACGTCTTTAGCGGTGAATTCCATTAAAATATCCTCCTGTAGTTATAATGCAATCGCTGATTAAAGCAGGAACCGGGCGCGGAACGCCCTGATATTCGCCCGCGTTTAATCAATGTTACGTTCAAGCGGAGGAAGCCCGGGCAGGCTTCTCCGCGGGAAAGTCATGGTTGAATGATTGGATTAGAAGTTATCTGCTTCGTCGGCAGCATCGTTGTCGATGGTTGCATCAACAGCGGCATCGGTCATCTGTTCGCCCTGCTTGCCTTCAAGGACTGCATCGGCGATCTTGGAAGCGATGAGCTTGACAGCGCGGATTGCATCGTCGTTGCCGGGAATAACATAGTCAACATCATCGGGATCGCAGTTGGTGTCAACGATTGCAACGATGGGGATACCGAGGTTGCGTGCTTCCATAACGGCGATATGCTCCTTGCGGGGGTCAACAACGAACATGCAGCTGGGCAGTTTCTTCATTTCTTTGATACCGCCGAGGTTCTTCATGAGCTTTTCGCGAAGAGCGCAGAGCTGAATGACTTCCTTCTTGGGGAGAAGATCGAAATCGCCGTCCGCTTCCATTTTGTTGATCTGGTTGAGCTTTGCAATACGGGTCTGGATGGTCTTGAAGTTGGTGAGAAGACCGCCGAGCCAACGCTGGTTGACATAGAACATTTCGCAGCGCTTTGCTTCCTGTTCGATGCTCTCCTGAGCCTGCTTCTTGGTGCCGACAAAAAGAACGGTGCCGTCGTTCATCGCAACATCGCGAACGAAATTGTAGGCTTCGTCAATCTTTTTTACGGTTTTCTGAAGGTCGATGATGTAGATGCCGTTGCGCTCGGTGAAGATGTATTCCTTCATCTTAGGGTTCCAACGGCGGGTCTGGTGACCGAAATGTACGCCTGCTTCCAAAAGCTGTTTCATAGAAATAACTGACATAATTAAAACCTCCTGTTTTTTATTTCCGCCCCGTACATCATCTTTTCGGAGAACCGCAGAGCGGCACAGCCCCGAAAATCCGCACGGGTGAGTTATTTCATACCGAACCATTATACCATGGCCGTGAACGGTTTGCAAGCATATTTTGCCCGTCGGAACAGCGAAAAACAAATATATTTGAAGCCGGAGGCATATGTTTGCACGGAAAGCAATGTGCGGATCTAAAACAAGTTAGTTCCGCAAAATGCGGCAAAAATATGTCGCAAATATGAAAAAGTCATATCAACACAGAAAAATGTACACCGTAAGCGCAAAAAGACAGGTTTATGCCGGATTCGGCAAAAGAAGGCAGATTTTTTGAATGTTTAGGTGTTGACAAATTAAAAATACCGTGGTACACTGTCCAAGGTACGTCAGAATGAGCTGCGGCGATCCGGCATGATTCAAAACGAGTTTTTCCCGCAGCAAGAATTCAATCACAGAAACCCTGAAGCATTCCGCAGTTCGATTCGAAAGGATTCAGCTCAAACCATCCGTTCATATTTAATATGTATGCTTGCGGAGTGCTGATATGAAAGATAACGCCGCCGGTACGCATTTTTTGCGCGCGGCGGAAATCATCCGACAATGAACCGGGGGGAACGGAAGCGGATGCGTGGTTCGGGTTTGGGTTTGGACGTTAAACAGAATATAACGCTGCATTCGCGGCTGCACGGAGTTTTCACATTCGGTGCCGTTTCGGTTTCGTTAAGTGTGTTTCGCATGTATCGTATCGTATATATGGAAACATCATTCGAATGCGGAACGGGCTGATTCAAAAAGATTCGCGCGCTGCGGCGCAGCTTTATACAGTCATGCATGGCTGCATTGCACATGCGGGAACGGGGCAGTTTCCCGATCCCGCCGCGCGGCGAGGCAAGTTTTGCGCCGCAGTGCGGCACATGTGTGCAAAAGATTATTAATGGGAGGCACTTATTAATGAAAGAACTCAAACGTATCTCTGCCTTTTTCATGGCAATGCTGATGATGCTGACTGCGTTCTCAGCGTTCTCCGCCGTTTCGGCGGAAGGCGAAGCAGCGGGCGGCACGCAGCCCGTTTGGCCGGCGCAGGGCTCCATAAAGCTCGACAAAGACGCAGCCGCAGTTGAAGGCGCAGAGAATCTCTGGGAAGTTACCCTCGGCATTCAGGGCAAAAACTTCGAAACAACGTCTGACGTTGTGTTGGTTATTGACTGCTCCGGCAGTATGGCAGGCACTAAGCTTACAAATACTCGCAAAGCGGCTAAAGCTTTCGGGCAGAAGCTTCTTGCTGACGGCAGCTCAACGCGCATTGCGATTGTAACTTTTATTGACACCGCAGCTGCATATAATAACGGTCATTTTTACGATGCGACCGAGCTCTCTGCTTTTGAGGCGGCTGTTGATGCGGCGACATATGCAAACGGCGGAACCAACCAGCAGGCGGGTCTCCACAAGGCTCAGGAGTTGTTGAACACAAGCTCCGCAGGGCTCAAAAACATCGTCATTCTTTCCGACGGTGAGGCAACTTACAGTCATCGCATTTCGGGCACTGTAAGCTGCACTGAAGAGGTGTTGGTAGAAGAATATTTGCTTCTTAGTGACCGTTATGCAACATCGAATGTCGATTGGGCAACTGCCAATATCAACTGTAACTACAATTCAACGGATGGAAACGGCAGTGATGGTTATTTTACAAAAAGTTCCGGGTTGACGATCAGGAACACAACCAAATATTATGCCGATAAATATATAACTCACGGCGTTGCAACCATTTGGGAAGCAAATCAAGCAAAAGCGGCAGGAACAACCATCTATTCCGTTGCTTTGCAGGCAGGCACCAACGGCGAAAACACCCTTAAGGCCTGTGCAACCGATGCAACCAAGGATTACTACGCAATCGCTTCCGCCGACAATGTTGAAGAAAAGCTGACCACCGCTTTCACATCCATTGCGGGCAGCATTGCGATCGCCGCACGCAACGGCGTTGTTAACGACCCCATGGGCGAACATGTTCAGCTCAGCTTCAGCGGCTCCGCTCCCGTTATCACCACCGACAAGGCGGTTTATGATGCCGGCAATGCGGATATTTATATCAGCCAGGGCAGCGCGGTTTATGACGCGGCAACCCGTTCCGTCAGCTGGACCGTCGGCAGCGTTCGTGAGGGCGACAACCCCATAATGATGTACAAAGTCGGCATTCGCGAAGGCTACAGCCCCGCAACCGGAGAGGTTCTCGACACCAACGGCAGAACGACTTTCAGCTATAAGAATTACCTCGGCGAGGACACTGTCGGCGATTTCCCGATTCCGCAGGTTACCGTCGGCGGCGGCATGATACTTGTTCACTGGTATCAGGTCAATTCAAACGGCGAACCCATCAATGAGCTGGGTCAGGCTGTTGAAGGCCCCGCTTATGCAAAGCAGGTTAAGCCCGCAGAGTATTTTGCGGTTAACGATTCAACCGGCCTCAGCTACAACACACCGTACACCGTTGCAAAGACCGATTTTGCAGATTATAACTACTACGGAAGCTACATTGTCAACAACGGCAGTCTCACCGTCGGCGATGCGGCAACCGTAACTCTCACCGCAGCGAACTCCAACCAGCATGTTTGGTTCGCATACACTCAGAGCTTCAACGTGGCGCATGTTCAGTTTGACGAAAACGAAACAAATGCCGTTGTGAAGGAAACCACCACCCACACCGTTGAGCTGTTCAACCTGACTTCCGTTGTTTCGAACGGGTTCATTTACGGCGGCGCATTCAGCGATGCGGCATGTGAAACGGTTCAGACCTTTGCGGAAGGACAGAACGCAACCGCGTTCACTCCCGCGGCAGGTGCAACCTATTATATTTGGGAAGCGGACGCACTGTTCCTTTCCCCGAGAAACCTCAGTTGTTGGAACCATGTTTCCGCAGCCGATGTTGACGTTACCGGCTTCTACCTTGTGACCCCGGTTGATCGCCTGAATTACAGGGAAGTCGGCTTCATGGTCGGCAGCGAAACTCTTCCCGCAAAGCAGTTCACCGAGACTTATATCACGGAGTCCGGTGCGGAGAATACTCAGGTTCTTACCGGCAGCGAGTGCTATGTTTACGACACCGTAAAAGTCGATTTCAACAACGGCACAAGCGGTATGTACAACGTTTCAAGCGTTATCAACAAGACCCGCGGCTATCTTGCCTGCTACGGCATGGATAAGAACACCTATTGGCAGAATGCGGGCGATGAAATCACCTTCACACCCTATTGGATCACCCTTGACGGCGTTAAGGTTGCACCGCAGACCCGCACCGCAGAGTATTACGGCCAAGGCTCGGATGCCGACGATACCTACAGGAAGTTCCATGTTGTTGAAACGGTTGCAAGCGGCATTGCAAACACCTTTGTTGACGATGCACAGCAGGAGAACATGCTCGTTCTGATGGACAGCTATTTTGCGAACGGAGCACCCATCAACCCCGTTGATGAACCCGTTCAGGGCAATACCGTCACCGTTCACGACGGCGAAACGCTTTACACCGTTGCAGCGGAGAACAATGCGGTTCAGCTTGATTATATCGGCGTTGAAGGCAAGCTCTTTGCAGGCTGGTTCGCGGATGAAGCATGCACCGTTCCCGCAGACCTTTCGAACATTAACGAAAGCATCGATGTTTATGCAAAGTACGTTTCCGATTCCTATCTCGGGCTTCGCTACTATCGCAACGGTTTCTTCAGGCTCCGCGGTCTGACCCTCGTTTCCGCAATCGACGGCAGAAATTACGCTGAAACCGGCTTTATCGTTAACGGCGAGAGGATTTCCGTTTCCGATTACAGCACACGTTACGGTCTGCGCAGTGCGCGCAGCCTGTTCGGCAGGGGCGTTGCCAATGATGCGCTTGTTATGAGCTGTGATTATGCTTTCGACGGCGTGACCTACGGCGCAAGGCTCAACATAACCCCCTATTGGGTAACTTTGGACGGCACGACCGTTCGCGGCGAAACCCGCACCCTTACCTATAATTGGTACGGAATCACCGAATAAGCGAAAGGAAGGATAATACGCATGAAAAAGTTTGATCCGACCCTCAACACCGTTTTCACCGATGACGGCAAGCCCGTTATTGCTCCCATGGGGCAGCCCAGCGGCGCAATCATCGAATCAATCGGCGAGAACCTGAATGTTATGACCCTTGGCGACGGAACTGTTATCTACTTTGATAACTTCGGAAACATCGTCAATCCGTAACATATAAGACCATAATGATTGCATAATTCATGATATTCATGAAATCGGTGCAATTGACACGAAGGCGACGGGGCAGATGCTGCTCCGCCGCTTTCAACATAACTGCGGATGCGCACGGACATTGCAAAAAAGCTGAACGGAGGCACGGAACAGGATGGAAAAAATCAATATCGAGCTTGCGGGCATCCCGCTTGAGCTGACGCTCAGATACAAAATGTTCCGCGATAGATATGCGGATTTTCAAACGGGTAAAAAACCCTGCGCCTGCATTGAAATCACGCCGGAGCAATGCGCCTGCGCCGCACGCGGTTACGAACCGGGAACGCTCCCTGAAAGCGTTGAAGATCTTGAACTTTGCGCCAAGGCCTGCGCCGCACTTCTTCCGCACGGGCGGGCAATCATCCATGCGGTTTGCTTCGTGTGGCAGGGAAAGGCATGGCTCATCTGCGCTCCGAGCGGAGTCGGAAAAACAACGCATTATAAGCAGTGGAAACGCCTTTTTCCGAATGAAGTGGAAATGCTGAACGGCGACAAGCCCGTGCTGAATTTCGAAAAACAGTATGTAACCGTTTCGGCTTCGCCGTGGGCGGGAAAGGAAAACATGCGGCAGCTGCGCACGGCGCCTCTCGGCGGCATCGTATTTCTTGCTCAGGATAAGCAAAACATAATTAAACGCTTGTCTCCGAAAGAAGCGGGTGTTCGGCTGTTTCTGCAATTCATAGTTCCGTGCGACAACGCGGAACAGGTGCGTTTTGCAGCGGAATATACGGAACGTATACTTGAGCGCACGCCGGTTTGGCTGCTTCGAAATCGCGGGGACGGTGCATCGGCCGAGCTTTGCCGAAAGACGCTTGAAAGCGAACTTCGCTGCGCTGACAATTAACGGTGCAGTGTTTGGAATCATTCGGCTTTTGAAGGGTGCTTTTGAAGGATAATCGACCGAACGGGGGGTTTGAGAGTTTATTATGGAATACAGAGTTAATCCGAATGCGGTTTATGTTGAAGTTTGTGATGAATACCTGCTTGTTGCCGTTGGTGAGGCGCGGGGAAAACTGCCGCAGCTCAGGAAACTTTCGGAATCCGGTGCATTTATTTGGCGCGGGCTTGAAAAGGGTCTTGCTTCGGAAAGCATTATTTGCGCTGTCATGCAGGAGTATGAGATTTCCCGCGATGAAGCGCAATCGGGGTTTTCTGCCTTTGTTTCAACTTTGATGAAAGAGGGTTACATAACCGAATCCGAGTGATTTTACATGATTGAGAGGCTGCTTTAAAACCGAATTTAAGCGCAGTCGATTCAAAAAATAAGGGGTTTGCTGCATCGGTTCCAAAACAAACGGGCTGCTGTCAATTCAGCTCTGCAAAATCGGTCGAAAACTTAAAGTTTTTGCACTATGATGCATTTACTTGATTTTTTCGCTGATTTGTGCTATACTGATAGCGCAGGAGGTGTGAAGACATGATAGATTCCCATGAACTTAAGAGACGTGACAGCTATTTAAATAAACTGATCGGCTTTCAGGATACGGAGCCGGTCAAGGTAATCACCGGCATTCGCCGCTGCGGCAAGTCCAGCTTGTTAAAGCTGATGGTCCGGCATTTGAAAGATACCGGTATTCAGCCTGAGCAGATCATCGAGATGAATTTTGAATCCTTCGATTTCCGAGGGATGAACGCCGATGATATTTACTGCTATGTGAAAGAGCGCATCGTCCCCGGAAAGCGGATGTATCTTTTCTTTGATGAGCTGCAGCGGATCGAGGCGTGGGAGGACGCGATAAATGCCTTCCGTGTGGATTTTGACTGCGATATCTATGTTACCGGGTCGAATGCCTATCTTCTTTCTTCAGAGTATTCAACCTATCTCTCCGGGAGGTGCGTCGAAATCAAAATGCTGCCGCTCTCTTTCCGTGAGTTCCTCGATTTTCACGGTTTTGAGGTTCGTGAAACGCAAAGCGCCCTTGG
>CALAXO010000104.1 GCA_937894955.1 uncultured Clostridia bacterium | reverse complement strand
AGTCGAATGACTGTTTCTTTTTTTATTCCTGTTTTTTAACTGCTTTCGGTGTATTGACAAATCGCATCGAGGCAAATATAATTTTAATCAGCAAAACGAATAAAACTTTGGAAAACGGAGAATTCTTTTTGAAAAAAAGTTTTAACAAAACAGCGCGGGTCAAAGCAGCATTTAACCCATACGATCCGACGTTTAATCCGGTGCAGGACGCAATAACTCTTTGCATCGTTGTTCTGACTTGCCTTGTTCAATGTTTGATTTTGAATGCGTTTTACACGCCGTATCACATGCTGTCCGGCGGAATCACCGGCATTGCAATTCTGTTTGACTACATTGCGAATATTCCCCGATGGGTCACGCTGGTTCTGCTTAATATCCCGGTGCTTATAATCGGTGCAAAACGTGTGAATGTTAAATTCATTGTTTTCAGTGCAATCGGAACAATATGTTACTCGGTCATGTTCTCGCTGCCTTTTGTACGTGATTTTACGGTTGATTTGGGTGATAACTCTGAATTGATGTCGGTAATTATCGGCGCATCGCTTATCGGCGCATCGGGCGTTCCTGTTGTAAAACGCGGTGTAACGTTGGGCGGAATGGATATTTTGAACGTTATTCTGAGTCGTCGCCTTTCGGTACCGATGGGAAACATCTGCATATGCTATAATATTGTTATTATGGCTGCGTTGGGTGTATTTTTCGGACTTAAACCCGCACTGTTGAGCTTGATGGCAACATTTGTTTCTTCTGCCGTGCTGAACTACACAATGGCCGGGCTTAATCATACGGTGACGGTGTTTGTAATCAGTCAAAAATGGGATGAAATTGCCCCGCATGTTCTCAATGAGATGAAGCGCGGCGTGACTTTCCTCAACGGTGAGGGGGCATATACGGGTGAACCGCGCAAGATTGTTTACTGCATTGTTCGTACCACCGAGATTGCTGCCCTGAAGGCAATCGTAAAAGCGAACGATCCCAAGGCTCTGTTTTCTGTAATTGAAACCAAGGAAGTCGTCGGGAGAGGTTTCGGAATCATGAATTAAAACTGAAAAAATAATTAAGGAGAAATTGAATGTACAAGAACATTGACAAGCAGGCAAAACTTTGTCTTAAGGAACTCGTTGATTACCGCGACGGACAGATTGTGAGCAGAACCCTTGTTCAAAACAATCTTGTCAGCATGACATTGTTTTCTTTCGATAAAGGTGAAGAAATTTCAACACACGCTGCCGGTGGAGACGCTATGGTGACTGTGCTTGAAGGCACGGGACGGTTCACCGTCGGCGGTGATGTTTTCACCCTTACGGAGGGTGAAACTCTCATCATGCCGAAGGACATTCCGCATGCTGTATTTGGCGAGGAGAGGTTCAAGATGCAGCTCATTGTTTCTTTTTGATTGTCTGAAGCTTACTGAGTTCGGCGAAGCGGATTGAATTTTCTTTCCGGCATGAAAGAAGTTTCCCGTGTTGATACTGACGTGCCGAGAACAAAACTGCCGCTGCCGTATTTTTTGCGTATGATGTCGGCAGTTTTTTCAATTTTAAGCTGCCTGTCGGTTTGTTCATAATCGTCAAATAGACAAAGTTGAACCGGCTCATTTGCGGATACAAGACCGCATGCACGTATGCCGAGTGAGCGTATCGGACGTTTCCAATCATAGTTCTCGCAAAGCAGATTGAACGCTGCATCGCGCAGTTCGATTGAGAGACAACTTGGGCGCGGAAGCCGAACCTGCCGCTCAAGCGTTGAAAGAGTGCTGTCGCGAATATGCAGAACAACAACGCCTGCTTTGAGTTGGTGCTTTCTAAGCCTTGCGGCAACGTGTTCACCGAGCGATTGCAGCATACGGAGCGCATCGCCCGCGCAGCAGATGTCATGCGGCGGAGTGCTGCTGTTGCTGATGCTTTTCAGTGCCGTCTCAATTCCGTAATTCTGCACCGGGCTTTCATCGAGTCCGTTGGCATAACGGTAAAGCTCTGCACCGCTGCTGCCGAGCCATGCGCAAAGAAGAGTGGGATCGGTGCGGGCGAGATCGCCTATCGTAAAAACGCCGCGCAGATTAAGCCTGTGCATTGTCTCTTTACCGACAAAAAGCAGACTTTCAACCGGAAGCGCAAAGATTTTTTCCTTAAAACCGTTTTTCGTGATGATCGTGGTTGCATCCGGTTTTTTCATATCTGAACCTAATTTGGCAAAAACTTTGCAAAAACTGACCCCGACTGAAGCCGTAAGACCGAGTTCGCGGCGATAGCATTCGCGAATCCTGTCTGCAATTTCGCGGCCGTCTTCAACGGTCGGGGCATAAGCCGTGATGTCAAGCCATGCTTCATCCATTCCGAAAGGCTCGATTTTGTCGCTGAAACGCATAAGAATTTCGCGGCTTTGACGCATGGCCTGTTCATACTTTTCAAAATGTGCAGGGACAATCGAAAGACCGGGGCATTTTTTTACAGCAGACACGATCGTTTCTGCTGTCTGAATACCAAAACTTTTTGCAATATAGTTTTTTGCAAGAACAATCCCATGCCGCGCTTCAATATCCCCGCCGACAACAACAGGAAGTTCCGCAAGTGACGGACAATCCCGGATTTCAACTCCGGCATAAAAATTATTGATATCAACATGAAGTATCGTGGCACACATATCGAAACGCTCCTGCAAGCTCGTACTAATCGCCTGATGAGCGGCTGAACATATAATAATACTCTTGAACGGAGATGTCAAGAGGTGTTTTCTCAAAATCAGAGAATTTTTTTTGAAAAATCTCTTGCAATCGGAAGCGGAATGCATTAT